>NZ_LR732469.1:0-330000 GCF_902506425.1 Novosphingobium sp. 9U
CCTCCCCGAATCGGGGAGGACAAGGGATCCCTCGCGCCCAAAGCCTCAGTCCGCCTTGCGCATGATCAGGCTGGCGTTGGTGCCGCCAAAGCCGAAGCTGTTGTTCAGCACCGCGCGCACTTCGCGCTTCTTGGCGGTGTGCGGCACCAGGTCGACGCCCAGGCAGCTCTCGCTCGGATTGTCGAGGTTGAGCGTCGGCGGCACGATCTGGTCGCGCAGAGCCAGGATGCAGAAGATCGATTCGACTGCGCCCGCGCCGCCAAGCAAGTGGCCGATCGCCGACTTGGTCGAGCTCATCGACACCTTGCCGATGGCATCGCCGAACAGGCGGCGCACTGCGCCCAGTTCCAGCTCATCGCCCAGCGGCGTCGAGGTGCCGTGGGCGTTGATGTAGTCGATGTCGTCCGGCGTCAGGCCCGCCTTCTTCAGCGCCATCGCCATCGACCGGTACGCGCCCGAGCCTTCGGGATGCGGCGCGGTGACGTGATAGGCGTCGCCCGAAAGGCCATAGCCGATCACTTCGGCGTAGATCTTCGCGCCGCGTGCCTTGGCGTGCTCGTACTCCTCCAGCACGACGACGCCCGCGCCTTCACCCATGACGAAGCCGTCGCGGGCCTGGTCGTAGGGGCGGCTGGCCTTCTCGGGCTCGTCGTTGAAGTTGGTCGACAGCGCACGCGCCTGCGCGAAACCGGCGATGCCGATCGGGCAGACGGTGCCCTCGGCGCCGCCCGCCAGCATGATGTCGGCGTCGCCGTCCTTGATCATGCGCGCGGCGTCGCCGATCGAGTGCGCGCCGGTCGAGCAAGCGGTGACCACAGCGTGGTTCGGGCCCATCAAGCCGTACTTGATCGAGACCTGACCCGAGATCAGGTTGATCAGGCGCCCATGCACGAAGTGCGGGCTGACCCGCGCCGGGCCCTTGTTGGCGAGCACCAGCGATTCGCTCTCGATGCCCGGGAGCCCACCGATGCCCGATCCGATCGAGCAGCCGGCCATGAGGCGCGTCGCTTCATCCATGTCGGTGAGGCCCGCGTCCTCGATCGCCTGCCCTGCGGCATCGATGCCGTAGATGATGAAGGGATCGACCTGGCGCTGCACCTTGTGATCGACACGCTTGTTCGGGTCGAAGCCATACTCGTGGTCGGCCGGCTTCACCTCGCAGGCGATGCGGCACTTCTGGTCGGACGCATCGAACTTCGTGATCGGTCCGGCGCCGGACTTGCCGGCCAGGATGTTGGCCCACACGGTTTCCACATCTGCCCCGAGCGGGGTGACGAGACCAAGGCCGGTTACGACGACGCGACGCATGCAACTCTCCGGTATAACGATAGGCCGGTATCACGATAGGGCCGGTAAAAACGGATTTGGCCGTGGAAACTTCTCTGGCCCGTATAACGCAACAGGCTCAACCCCCGTGGGAGCCGAGCCTGCCGGTATCAGTATTCCCCCTCTGCCGTCACGACAGTTGCCTGCAAAGGCCGGAGGTCAGACGCGGGCGATCAGCCCTTGTTCTCTTCGATGTACTTGATCGCGTCGGACACCGTGCTGATCTTCTCAGCCGCATCGTCCGGGATCTCGACGCCGAATTCCTCTTCGAAGGCCATGACCAGCTCGACGATGTCGAGGCTGTCCGCACCCAGATCGTCGATGAAGCTGGCGTCCTCGGTAACCTTGTCAGCCTCGACGCCCAGGTGTTCGACGACGATCTTCTTAACCCGATCGGCGGTATCGCTCATGTATTGACCCCTTAAGAAGCGGAGGTTGGATATCTGCCAGCCGCCCTAATGGGCGTGCGGCGTGCTGGCAAGCCTTGCGGCAATGTTCGGTTCATGTGGCGGGTCGGTGCGAGTGGCGCAAGCCCTTCCCGGCGGGAGATCGCGATTGCCGGACGTCAAGCCTCGGCCGGCGCCTGGCGCATGAACGGAAGCATGTGCGGGATATAGTCCGCCTTGCCGATGTTGACCCCGGCGTTACGCAGGATCGCGTAGGCAGTCATGACGTGGAAGTAGAACTGGCCGAGCGCCCAGTCGCGCGCATACTGCAGTGCGGTCAGGTCGAAGACCATGCCGATCGGCAGCGCATGCGCGATCGGGCTTTGCGGGTCGACGTCCAGAGCGTCGGGCGCAAGCGCATCCAGCACCGCCATGGTCTGGGCGATGCGGGCTTGCGCATCTGCGATCGACCCGGGCTGCGCATCCGCGTTGCGGCCCTCGCCCAGCAGCTCGGCGACCGCCGGTGGGTAGTCCAGGCCACGAAGCCGATGCACGGCCTCCAGCGCCTGCACGCAAGCGAAGCGTACCTGCGTAGACAGCGGGAACATATCCGGCGCAAGCCGAGCGCCGGGCAGTGCCTTGGCCTCCTCGACCGACAGCTGAGCATCCGCCTTGTCGAGCCAGCCGGACAATGCACCCAGCATCTGGGTGAAAGTCGGCACGAGCAGGTTCGTGATAGACATCGTCAGATCCTTGCAGTGACTATCCAGCGTCCGGCGCGACGAGCTTGTTGGTGGCGACAGCTGCTGCCTTCACCGGCTCCACCACCCGCATGTGCAGCTCGCGCAGCTGCTTGGGCTCGGCGGGCGTGGGCGCACCCATCAGGAGGTCCTCGGCGCGCTGGTTCATCGGGAACAAGCTGATCTCGCGCAGGTTCTGCACGCCGCACAGCAGCATGACGATGCGATCGATGCCCGCGGCCATGCCACCGTGAGGCGGCGCGCCGTACTGGAAAGCACGGTAGAGGCCGCCGAAGCGCTCCTCTACATCCGCCTTCGACAGACCGACCAGCTCGAATGCCTTGACCATCAACTCCGGACTCTGGTTGCGGATCGAGCCCGAGGCGATCTCGTAGCCGTTGCACACGAGATCGTACTGGAACGCCTTGATGCTCAGCGGATCGCTGCCCTCCAGCGCTTCCATCCCGCCCTGCGGCATGGAAAACGGGTTGTGAGCAAAATCGACCTTCTTGTTGTCCTCGTCCCATTCGTAGAACGGGAAATCGACGATCCAGGCGAGCTCGAAACGATCCTTGTCGATCAGGCCCAGGCTGTCGGCGACGCGGGTGCGGGCGAGGCCGGCGAGCTTGGCCGCCTGCTCTTCCTTGCCAGCGGCGAAGAAGAGTCCGTCGTCGGGCCCGAGACCCAGCGCATCATAGAGCGCCGCCATCTTTTCCGGACCATGGTTCTTGGCGATCGGGCCGCCGAACTCGCCGCCCTTGCGGGTGACGTAGCCCAGGCCGGCGTGGCCCTCGGCACGGGCCCAATCGTTCATCTCGTCGAAGAACTTGCGGCTCTTCTCGGCGGTGCCCGGCGCCGGGATCGCGCGGACCACGCCGCCCGATCCGACGATCTTCTCGAACAGACCGAAGCCGGACTGGGTGAACTCGGAACTGACGTCGCGGATGATCAGCGGATTACGCAGATCGGGCTTGTCGCTGCCGTAGTCCAGCATTGCCTGTGCGTGCGGGATGCGGCGGAACTGACCCGTGGGCGTGACCGACTTGCCTTCTGCAAACGCCTCGAACACCTGGCCGATCACCGGCTCCATTGTCTCCCAGACTTCCTCCTGGGTGACGAAGCTCATCTCCAGGTCGAGCTGGTAGAACTCGCCCGGCAGGCGGTCGGCGCGCGGGTCCTCGTCGCGGAAGCAGGGCGCGATCTGGAAATAGCGGTCGAAACCGGCGACCATCAGCAGTTGCTTGTACTGCTGCGGTGCCTGCGGCAGCGCGTAGAACTTGCCGGGATGGATGCGGCTGGGCACCAGGAAGTCGCGCGCGCCCTCGGGGCTCGACGCCGTGAGGATTGGCGTCGAATATTCCGTGAAACCAGCGTCTTCCATGCGGTTGCGCATGTCGCGGATGATCTTGGTGCGCGTGACGATGTTGGCGTGCAGCGTCTCGCGGCGCAGGTCGAGGAAGCGGTACTTGAGGCGGATGTCCTCCGGGTACTCCTGCTCGCCGGCAACCGGCATCGGAAGTTCCTCGGCGCGGCTGAGCACGGTCACCGCGCGGGCGAAGACCTCGATCTCACCAGTGGCGAGGTTGGGGTTCACCGTGGCGGCAGCGCGGGCTTTCACCTCGCCTTCGATGGTGACGACGCTTTCCACGCGCACAGCTTCGAGGATCGGCAGCGCAGGGCTGTCGCTGTCGGCGACCACCTGAGTGATGCCGTAATGGTCACGAAGATCCACGAAGAGCACGCCGCCATGATCGCGCTTGCGGTGAACCCAGCCCGAGAGGCGGACCGTCTCGCCGGTCGCGGCAGCACTCAGCGCGCCGCAGGTGTGGGAACGATAGGGATGGGTCATGGCTCTTCTTATTTGATCAGATTGAATAAGCAGCGCCCCTAGTCGAGGCGAACTACGATTTCCAGCGGCCACGTCGTGCCGGCGCATCCTGCGGCGGTCGGTAACCTCGGCGTAACCATTGGCCGGCTATTCGGCCTGATCCCGAAAAGGGTCGCAAACACAAGAAGGTACGCCATGAAGCCGCTCGACGCCGGGGATTTCGTCCCCGCTCTCGACCTTGCTGAAACATTCGCTGCGGAGATCGAGTCCGGCGAATATGTGATCGACAGCTTCGGCCAGCTGCAGTTCGCTCCGGCCGCCCGCGCGCCGAGCGGCGCGGAACTGCGCCGGCGTCTGATCACGCCCGAAGCCATCGCCGCGATCACTGCGGAAGAACCGAAGAAGACGCTGCTGCAGCGGCTGTTGCGGCGATAAGCCGCAAGACAAGGCTCCTCAACAACATCTTCACCGTCGATGGGCGAAGAAGCGCCGTTGATTGCGCGCAGTGTTGAGCGTAACCGCTTCGGCCATGCAAATTCACCCGTTGATTACGAAAAGCGAAGATCTGGCCGCCTTGTGCGAACGCCTGGCGCAAGCGGAGTTCGTTGCAGTTGATACCGAGTTCATGCGTGAGAACACGTATTGGCCGGAACTCTGCCTGGTCCAGATCGCAGATACCAAGGAAGCCGCGGCGATCGATCCGCTGGCGCAGGGCCTTGATCTGCAGCCCTTGTGGGACCTGCTGACCAACAACGAGGACGTGCTCAAGGTCTTCCACGCCGGCGGCCAGGACGTGGAGATCATCTACAACTTCACGAACCGCACGCCCCACCCGATCTTCGACACCCAGATCGCGCAGATGGCGATCAGCCAGTCCGAGCAGATCGGCTATTCGAACCTGGTCGAATCGTGGCTGGGCCTGACGATCGACAAGGGCGCGCGCTTTACCGACTGGTCGCGTCGTCCGCTGACCGAGCGGCAGATTGAATATGCCATCGGTGACGTCACGCACCTCGCCAAAATCTTCCCTAGGATGCTCAAGCGGCTGATCAAGACCGATCGCGGCGAGTGGCTGGACCAGGAAATGGAAAAGCTGGCCGATCCGGAGAATTACCGGAACGATCCCTCTGTGGCTTGGAAGCGGATCAAGGCCGCCGGGCGCAACGCCGGGGTGCTCGGCCGCCTCAAGGCCATCGCCGCCTGGCGCGAGCAGGAGGCGCGCAGCAAGAACATCCCGCGCGGCCGCATCGCGCGCGACGAGACGCTGGCGGACCTCGCCAGCCACCCGCCCAAGGCTCAGGCGGACCTGGCGAAAGTGCGCGGGCTGTCGGCGGGCTGGAAGGACAACGAGATCGGCAAGCGGCTGATGCAGGCGCTCGCAACCTCCGAGCCGCTGCCCGACGAGGAATTGCCACCCCGCACGCCGCGCGGCGCACCGCTCGGCAAGGAAGGCTCGCTGGTGGCGGACCTGCTGAAGCTGCTGCTAAAGATCCGCGCGCGCGAGATCGACGTCGCCTCTCGCCTGCTGGCTCGCAGCGAAGAGCTGGAGCTGCTGGCCGCGGGCGTGCGCAAGAACCTGGCGATGCTGGAAGGCTGGCGCTTCAAGACGTTCGGCAAGGATGCGCTCGATCTGGTCGAGGGCAAGCTGGCGTTTGCAGTGGTCGATGGTCGGCTCAAGATGACCCACGTCGACGACACGGTGGAGCCGGCGCCGGAGTAACTGTCCTCCCCGGTACGGGGAGAACAAAGTGGCCACTTGGCGCACCGCTTCGCACGGTGCATAGCCTGCGCCCGTGACCGTCTACCAGCCCACGCTCAAGCAGCTCCAGTATCTCGTCTCGCTCCACGAGCACGGCCACTTTGGCCGCGCCGCCGACGCGAGCTTTGTCTCGCAATCGACGCTCTCGGCCGGCCTGCGCGATCTCGAGGCGCTGCTGGGCGTCACCCTGGTAGAGCGCACCAAGCGCGCGGTGCGCTTCACTCCGCTTGGCAATGCCGTGGTCGAGAAGGCCCACCGCATCCTGCGCGAGACCGAGGAACTATCCGACCTCATCCAGTCGAGCGGCAAGCCGCTTGCCGGAGAGCTGCGGATGAGCGTGATTCCCACCATCGCTCCGTTCCTGCTCCCTCGCATGCTCCCCCGCCTGCGCCGCGAGCGCCCCAACCTCAAGTTGTTCCTGCGCGAGGAACCGAGCGCCGCTGCGATCGAGTCGCTCCACCACGGCCGCGCCGATTGCGTCCTGCTCGCTCTCCCCTACGCGACCGGCGAAGTGGAGAAGGAGACGATCGAACTCGACGCGTTCTTCGTCGCCTTCCCAAAGGACGACCCGCGCAACATCCCCGCCGAGATCGAGCCCGAGCTGATCGACGAGCATCGCCTGCTGATGCTGGAGGACGGTCACTGCCTCAAGGACCACGCGCTCGCGGCCTGCAACCGGCCCGAGCTGCGCGCCTCGGCGACGATGATCGGCACCTCGCTGCACACGCTGGTGCAGATGGTCGACAACGGCCTGGGCCTGACGATGCTACCCGAGATGGCGCTCGACGCCGGCATCCTCAACGGCACCAACGTCGTCGCCAAGCCCCTCCACTCGCCCAACGCCAACCGCGAGATCGCACTGGTCTGGCGCCGCAATTCACCTCGCTCCGACGAATTCCGGCTGCTCGCGGACGAGTTGCGCGCGGGTTAGCTATTCCCGCTAGGACCCTTCGTGGCACCCTGCCGGCGGCAGCGATCCGAGCAGAACTTCACGTTATCCCAGTCCCGCTCCCACTTCTTGCGCCATGCGAACGGGCGCGCGCACGCGACGCAGACCTTCGTGGGCAAATTGAGCTTCTTGTGCGCCATGCCTGCTCAACGCGCGAATGGAACGATCGGGCTAGCAGCCTGCCCGCACCCTTAATCCATGTGCTTGAGGCCGACTCGCAGATAGTCCCAGCCGGTCACCAGCGTCAGCGCCGCCGCGGCCCATAGCGTGGTCAGCCCGACGGTATGCGGCACGTTGACGATCAGCGCGCCCAGATCGACGTTCCACCACGGCATCGCATGGCCCAGGATCAGCGCGCCCAGCGAGACGAGCTGGAAAGTGGTCTTCCACTTGGCGAGGCGGCTGACCGGCACCGAAACCTGCAGCCCGCCCAGGAACTCGCGCAGGCCGGATACGGCGATCTCGCGCACCAGGATGATGAGGCCGGCGATGACATGCATGTCGCCGACGTACGGCCCGGTCAAGATACCCTGCGCCGTCAGCACCAGGATGACCGCCGCAACCATGATCTTGTCGGCGATGGGATCGAGGAACACGCCCAGCCGCGACACCGCGCCACTCGACCGGGCGAGGTAACCGTCGAAATAGTCGGTGATCCCCATCAGGCAGTAGAGCGCGAATGCCATGCCATAGCCGGCTTCCCACTTGGGCCACCACAGCAGGAACGCGAGCAGCGGCACCGCGAAGATGCGTGAGAGCGTGAGCAGATTCGGCAGGGTCAGCATGTGTCATAGCCCTTAGAGGCTGCGCCTCGTTCGTGGAAGCGGCGCTCTAAAATAGTCATGTCGCCGCAACCGGGGGTTGCCCGCAGGCCCGATAGCACTAAGTGTCCCGCAGCATTGGCAAGGCGCATCGCAGGACGCATGACGACATCGACCCAGCTTATCCGGGCGCGCCGCTTCCTGCCGCTCTTCGTCACGCAGTTGCTGGGCGCCTTCAACGACAACCTGTTCAAGAACGCTATGGTGTTCTTCGTGGTCTACTCGGTCTACAATTCCGAGACGGCGGAGATGTGGTTCAGCGCCGTCGCCTCGGGCGTGTTCGTAACGCCGTTCTTCCTGCTCTCGGCGCTCGCCGGCCAACTCGCCGACATGCGCGACAAGGCCCGCATCATCCGCATCGTCAAGGCGTGCGAGATCGGCATCATGACCGTCGGCGGTGCGGGGCTACTGCTTGCCTGGCAGGGCGTTGCGATCGGAACGCTGTCGATCCCGCTGATGCTGCTCGCACTGTTCGCCATGGGCGTGCACTCGACCTTCTTCGGCCCGATCAAGTACGCGATCTTGCCCCAGCACCTGAACCAGAACGAAGTGCTGGCCGGCACCGGCTTGGTCGAGGCGGGCACCTACATGGCCGTGCTCGCGGGCACGATCGTCGCCGGGTGGATCGGCGTGCATTGGGCCGCGCTGGGTGTGATCGTGGTGGCGCTGATCGGCTTCTTCACTGCGCGTTTCGTGCCACCCGCACCGGCCCAAGGCAAAGTCGAACCGATCGACTTCAACATCCTGCGCTCCTCTTTCAAGCTCATCTCCCACACCGTGCACGACCGGCGGGTGTTCCTGGCGATCGTGGCGATCAGCATTTTCTGGGCCATCTGCACGATCCTGTTCGTGCAGTTCACCCCGCTCGCCAAGAACGTCCTGAGCGCCAGCAAGGAAGTGGCAAGCCTCTTCCTGGTCATCTTCTCGGTAGGCGTCGCGATCGGCTCGGTATCGATCAACGCGCTGCTGAAAGGGACCGTCTCGGCGCGCTACTCACCTATATCGGTAATCGCCATGGGCGGATTTCTGGTCGCCTTCGAAGCCATCTGCAGCGATTGGCAGGCGAGCACGACGATGATGGACGTGCCCACCTTTATCGCCCACCCGCTGGCGCCCATGCTGCTGCTGGCGCTGCTGGGTATCGCAGTGTCTGGCGGCATGTTCGTCGTGCCCCTCTACGCTTTCCTGACGACCTTCGTGGAAAAATCGCAGACCGCCCGCACGATCGCGGCGAACAACATCGTCAACTCGGGCGCCATGGTCGTGGGTGCGGTGTTCGCCGGGCTGCTCAGCCTTATAGGGCTCGCGGTGGTGAAGCAGTTGCTGGTGGTGGCGGTGTGCTGCCTACTGCCCGCGTGGTTCGGCTACGTCCTGCTGCGCGCCGAACGCGCCGCATTGCCGGCCTGACGCAGGCGCGGAGCTTCAGGCCAGGAACGCGGTAATCACCACGAAGGTCGCGCAATAGGTCGAGACCAGACTGCGCCAATCCTCGTTGAAGACCTGACGGAGCGAGCGCTCCCCTGCCTCTTCCGGCTCATCCGGATAGGGTCGAAAGACATGCGGCGGCAGCGATTGGCGAAAGGGATGACGCGCCTGTTCGGTAGTCAGGACCAAGGCGCGGCGGAGTGAGTTCGGCTTCATGCCACATGCTTAAGAATTCGTTACCGTGCGCGCCAGAGCCTTGAAATTGCTCGGCCCGGAATGGGACGTGGGCCAGTTCGCCTGTGGGTAGCGGGAACCACCTGGGGCAGGCGAAACCATGGCGTTCAGCCCGCACCGGTCACGAAAAAGGCCGCCCGAAGGCGGCCTTTCCATGTGACAATCTCTGCCAGGCTTAGATCGAGTCGCCCAGAGCGCCCTTGACCTTGCCCTTGAGCTGCTGGGCTTCGCCCTTGCGCTCCTGCGCCTTGCCTTCGGCGTTCAGCGCCGGATCGTCCTTGCCGGCGATCGCCTGCTTGACGTTGCCGGCTGCTTCATTCGCGAGGCCCTTGGCCTTGTCGGTCAGTTCACCCATGGTTTGTCTCCTTGGCTGTGACAGCCCAACCGGCTGCCGTCCCTCAAGAAACGGCCCTGTCCGTGATGGGTTGCGCCTGCGACAAATTAACACAGATCAGGCCGTCGGCACGTGCTTCGCCAGGTCGAGGATGTACGTCCACTCCTCCGGCGTCACCACGGCGACCGACAGACGCGACAGCTTGATCAGCTCCATCTCGGCCAGCGCCGGGTCGGCCTTCATCTCCTTGAGCGTCACCGCGCGCTTCAGCTTCTTGACCGGCTGCACCTTCACCGCCGCCCATTTGCCTTCCGGATCGCTGGGGTCGGTAAGGCCGGCCTGGCTGATCTTCGCGATGCCGACGATCTCCTTGCCGATGTTGGAATGGTAGAAGAACGCTTCGTCCCCTACCTTCATCGCGCGCAGGTTGTTGGCGGCGCGATGGTTGCGCACGCCATCCCAGGTGCCCTCGCCCTCGGCGACCAGATGGTCCCAGCTGTAGGCGTCAGGCTCGGATTTCATCAGCCAATAGCTCTTGGACATGGATCGCGCCTCTTCGACTTGGGGAGTAATTTCGACTACAGCGGCGCCACGTAGACCAAATCAATGCGGATCGCACACATGGACATCGCCGAAATCCCCATCCTCAGCCTGGCCGAAGAACCGCGCGCGTTCGCGTCCGAGATCGGCGCCAGCTTTCGCGGCTTCGGCTTTGCCCTGGTGCGCGACCATGGCATCGACCTGGCGCTGATCGACGAAGCCTGGCGCCTGACCGCCGAGCTGTTCGCGCGCCCGACCGAGGAGAAGATGCGCGGCTTCATACCCGGCACTGGCGGCGCGCGCGGCTATACCCCGTTCCGCACCGAAGTCGCCAAGGGGGCAACTGAGAAGGATCTCAAGGAATTCTGGCACGTCGGCCGCGATTTGCCCGCCGGTCACCCCTTGAGCCAGACCATGGCCCCGAATGTCTGGCCCGAGCATCCCGAAGGCTTCCAAGCCGTTTTCGAGCAGCTCTACGCCGAGTTCGACCGTGCCGGCGCGCGCATCCTCTCGGCCATCGCGCTCGACCTTGGCCTGGACGAGCACTGGTTCGACTCCGCGATCGCGGACGGCAACTCGGTGCTGCGCCTGCTGCACTACCCGCCGGTCGGCTCCGAGTCGGGCGGCGCCATCCGCGCCGGCGCGCATGAGGACATCAACCTCATCACCCTGCTGCTCGGCGCGGAGGAGGCAGGCCTCGAACTGCTCGGCAAGGACGGCCGTTGGCTGTCGATCGCGCCGCCGGCCGGCGCGCTGGTGGTCAACATCGGCGACATGCTGCAGCGCCTGACCAATCACGTGCTGCCCTCCACCACTCACCGGGTGCGCAATCCCTCGGGCGAGCGAGCGGGCTACAGCCGCTATTCGATGCCGTTCTTCCTGCACCCGAGGAGCGACTTCGTGATCCAGACTTTGCCGGAGTGTGTGTCGGCGCAAAACCCCGACCGCTATCCGGAGAGCATCACGGCCGATGGCTACCTGCAGGAGCGGCTGCGCGAGATCGGGCTGAAGGGATAGCAACAGAAGAACAGGCTACAGGCGGTTCCTGTTCTCTCTTCTCGTCGCCCCCGCGGAGGCGGGGGCCCCGCTTTTTGCGACAGGCGTCACGAGGGGAAGAGCAAGCGGGGATGACGAAGTAGGTTGTTGTCGCATGGTGCAAATGCGCCTCACACTGGACGCAGCCCCGCCTAGAGCTTAGATCGCGCGCCATGCGGATCGCGTTCACCAAGATGCACGGCCTGGGCAACGACTTCGTCGTGCTCGACGCGCGCGAGGCGCCGATCCCGGAGATCGACGCCACCGCCGCGGCGGCCATCGCCGACCGGCACACCGGCATCGGCTGCGACCAGCTCGTCCTGCTCGAACCCTCGACCAGCGCCGACTTCCGCATGCGCATCTTCAATGCGGATGGCAGCGAGGTCGAGGCATGCGGCAACGCTACGCGCGCTGTCGGCCTGCTCCATGGCGCCGCAGCGCGGATCGAGACCTTGGGTGGCGTGATCGCCGCCACCCCGGTGCAGAGCGGCATCTCGGTGGAAATGGGCGAGCCGAGCTTCGGCTGGGACGAGATCCCGCTCGCCTACGCGATGGACACGCATGCCATGCCGGTCGCCTGGGAAGACCTCGCCGACCCGATCGCCGTCAACGTCGGCAATCCGCACGCGATCTTCTTCGTGCCAGACACCAACGCGATCGACCTCGCCCGCCTCGGTCCCGAGATCGAGCGCGACCCGCTATTCCCCGAGCGCATCAACGTCAACGTCGCGACCGTCACCTCGCGCCAGGCCATTCGCCTGCGCGTGTGGGAGCGCGGCGCTGGCCTCACCCGCGCCTGCGGCACCGGCGCCTGCGCCACTGCGATTGGCGCGATGCGGCGTGGCCTGGTGGACCGTAGGGTCATCGTGAAGCTGCCCGGCGGCGCGCTTACGATCGAGTGGCGCGAGGATGGCGAGATCGTCATGACCGGCCCTGCCGCCGAGAGCTTCCGCGGCGATTTCGATGCGGCCGCCTACGGCCTGTTCGAGTTCGGCACCGCCGGATGAGGGTTCGCAGGTGACTGTCGAAGTCCACTCGCTCGGCTGCCGGCTCAATCTTGCCGAAAGCGAACAGCTGCGCGGGCTTCTCTCCGCCGCCGAAGACCTGGTCGTGGTGAACTCCTGCGCGGTCACGGCCGAAGCGGTGCGCCAGACGCGGCAGGCGATCCGGCGTGCCCGCCGCGCGCGACCCGACGCCCGACTTCTGGTCACAGGCTGCGCGGCCGAGGTCGAACGAGCCTCGCTCTCGCAGATGCCCGAGGTCGACGGCCTGATCGCCAACGCTGCCAAGCTCGACCCACGCGCCTGGAACCTGCCCGCGCCGGCGCACCTGCCACGCCCGGCCGGCTACACGCGCGGCTTCGTGCAGGTCCAGAACGGCTGCGACCACGCCTGCACCTTCTGCGTCATACCCCAGGGCCGTGGCGCCAGCCGCTCGCGGCCGATCGCCGCGGTGCTGGAAGACGTCGAAATGCACCTCGACGCCGGCGTGCAGGAGATCGTGCTCACCGGCGTCGACCTCACCTCCTGGGGCGCCGACCTCGCGCAGGCTCCGCGGCTCGGAGCACTGTGCGAGGCCATTCTGGCGCGGTTCGGCGCCCTCCCCCGCCTGCGCGTGTCATCGGTCGACGGAGCCGAGATCGACGAGGCACTGTTCGAGCTGCTTGCGGGCGAAGCGCGGATGATGCCGCACCTGCACCTCTCGCTGCAGTCGGGCGACGACATGATCCTGAAGCGCATGAAGCGCCGCCACTCGCGTGCCGATGCGATCGGACTGGTGGACCGCCTGCGCGCCCGCCGCACTGACCTGGCGATCGGGGCCGACCTCATCGCCGGCTTCCCGACCGAAACCAACGAGATGCACGCGCAGAGCCTCTCGATCATCGGAGCGCTCGGCGTGGTCCACGGCCACGTCTTCGCCTACTCGCCCAGGCCCGGGACACCGGCGGCGCGCATGCCGCAGGTGCCGGCGCCGATCGCCCGGACCCGCGCTGCGCAGCTTCGCGCTGCGGTTGCCGAGCAGCGCACCGGCTGGCTCGCCGGCCTGGTCGGCACCGCGCTTTCGGTACTTGGCGAGCGCGGCGGAACCGGCCATTCGGCGCAATTCGCGCCCGTCCGCCTGCCATCCGGCACGGTCGCGGGTGACCTGATCAGCTTGACCCCCAGCCGGGTCGTCGAAGGAATGCTCGAATGAGTACGCAACTGCCGCCCGAAAGCGAGAGCGGCGAAGGCTGGTCCGATCGCCTCTTCGGCGGCTTCCGCAAGACTTCCGAACGCCTGACCGGCAATCTCTCCGGCATCGTCGGCAAGACCCGGCTCGACGACACCCAGCTTGATCACCTCGAAGACGCGTTGATCATGTCCGACCTCGGGCCCCGAGCCGCCGCCCGCATTCGCGCGCGGCTGGCCGACGAGCGCTTCGAGCGCGATGCCGACGAACGCGCGATCATGGAAGTGGTCGCGCGCGAGATTGCCGAGATCCTGCGCCCTGTCGCCAAGCCGCTCGACGTGGTGGCGTTTCCGCGCCCGCAGGTGATCCTGGTCATCGGTGTCAACGGCTCGGGCAAGACCACTACGATCGCCAAGCTGGCGCACTTGTTCCAAGAGCAGGACTATTCGGTCATGCTGGCGGCGGGCGACACCTTCCGTGCCGCGGCGATCGGCCAGCTGCGCGTGTGGGCCGACCGGGTCGGGGTGCCGATCGTCACCGGCCCCGAAGGCGGCGACCCCGCCAGCGTCGTCTTCGATGCGGTCAAGGCAGCCACCGAAACGGGCATCGATGCGCTGATAGTAGACACCGCCGGTCGCCTTCAGAACAAGCGCGAGCTGATGGACGAGCTGGCGAAGATCCGCCGCGTGCTCGGCCGCCTCAACCCGGAGGCGCCACACGACGTCGTGCTCGTGCTCGACGCCACCAACGGGCAGAATGCCTTGTCGCAGATCGAAATCTTTAAGGAAGTCGCTGGCGTATCCGGCCTGATCATGACCAAGCTCGACGGCACTGCCCGAGGCGGCGTCCTCGTCGCCGCGGCCGAGCAATACAAGCTGCCGATCCACGCGATCGGCGTGGGTGAGCGGATCGACGATCTTCGCCCGTTCAACCCCGACCTGCTCGCGCGCGTCATCGCGGGGATCGCCTGACATGGCCGAGCAGACTGCTGAAAGGCCGCGGAGCTCCTGGGTCAACCTGATCGTCGACTTCGGCCCGCTGCTCGTCTTCTTCCTGACCTACCGTCACTTCTCCCCGACCGACGACGAGAACAGTGTCGGCGTGGTGCTCGCGGTCACCAAAGGCACGGTCGCTTTCATGATAGCGACCGTGCTGGCCCTCATCGTCTCCAAGTGGCGGCTGGGGCACATCTCGCCAATGGTCTGGCTCTCCTCTGCCCTCATCTTCGGCTTCGGCGGCCTGACCGTGTTCTTCCAGGACAAGTTCTGGATCCAGATCAAGCCGACCGCAGTCTACCTGATCTTCGCGGGCGTGCTGTTCGGCGGCCTGCTGAGGGGCAAAGCCATGTTGCGCTATCTGCTCCAATCCGCCTTTGAGGGGCTGGACGACGCAGGCTGGCTGAAGCTCTCGCGCAACTGGGCAGTGTTCTTCGTGTTCCTCGCCGTCCTGAACGAGGTGCTGCGCCAGGTGCTGACGTTCGGGGGTTGGCTGCAAGCCAAGCTGTGGCTGTTCACCGGGCTGTCGTTCCTGTTCACCTTCTCGCAGATTCCGATGGTGCTGCGGCACGGCATGGGTGAGGAGAAGACCGAGGAATTGGTCGAGAATACACCGGTGGATCAGTAACGAAGGACAGCGTCGACCCGGGACGACGTGGGCCTTCACCGAAGCTTGGGCAGCAGCTCCTTCTCCGCGAAGGCGATGAAGCCCGCCTGATCGTCGCCCGGGCAAGTCAGCACGACGTGGGTAAATCCCGCGTCGACGTACTTTGCGATCGCTTCCAGATGCACCGCCGGATCGGGTCCTGCGGGGATGGTGTCCTTCAAGTCCTCGGGCCGGACGAACTGCGTCGCGGCCTCGAATCCATCCACATCGCGCAATTCCGAGTTCACCGCCCAGCCCAGCGCGCCGAAGCGGAAGCGCTCGTGAGCAATCTTGCGCCCCTCTTCCTCGCTCGGTGCCCAGGCGAGCGTCACCTCGCCATAGACCGGGCCAGAGCCGCCTGCGTCCTTATAGCCCTGCACCAGCTCAGGCTTGGCTTCGGTCGCCATGATGCCATCCGCCTTCTCCGCCGCGAGCTCGATCGACTTGGGGCCGCTCACACCCAACGTGACCGTGATCGGCTGCTCGGGCGCGTCGTAAAGCTGCGCGTGGTCAACGTCGAAGAACTGGCCTTCGTAGCTGTGCACCTTGCCGTCCCAGAGCAGGCGGAAGATGTCGATGGCCTCGCCCAGCATCTCGTGGCGGATTGGAGTCGAGGGCCACAGCGCGCCGGTGACGTGCTCGTTCAGCCGCTCACCCGCACCGATCGCCAGACTGAAGCGGTTGTCGCTCATGATCGCGATCGTGGCCGCGGCCTGGGCGATGATAGCCGGATGGTAGCGGATGATCGGGCAGGTCAGTCCGGTGGTGATGCCGATCTTGTCGGTGGCATGGGCGATGGCGCCCAGGACCGACCATGCGAACGGCGCGTGGCCTTGCGCTTCGAGCCAAGGGTGGAAGTGGTCCGAGATCGACACGAAGTCGAACCCGGCCTGCTCGGACGCGACCGCATTGGCGATCAGCGCCTTGGGGCCGTGTTCCTCGGTCATCAACTTGTACCCGATCTGTGGCATTGCGCGCTCCTCGCAAGGTTTTGCTGGAGCAATGCGCGGCAGCCGGGATGGTTCTGAGATGATGCGGCGAGGCGAGCAGTTCCTCTGCGGAACGGGGAGGAAGCTAGATTTCCAGCTGGCTGCCCAGTTCGACCACGCGGTTCGTCGGCAGGCGGAAGAACTCCATCGCACTCGCCGCGTTGCGCATCATCCACGCAAACAGCTTTTCGCGCCAGATCGCCATTCCCGGCTTGGCCGATGGCAGCAGCGTCTGGCGTGAGAGGAAGAAGCTCGTCTTCATCATCTCGAACCGGCCGCCGCAGATTTCGGTATGAGCGAGCGCGGCGGGGATGTCGGTTTCTTCCATGAAGCCATATCGCAAGGTCAGCCGGTAAAAGCCCTCACCCAAGGCCTGTACCGAGAACCGCTCGGTCGGCTCGACCCAGGGCACGTCCTGCACTTCGACCGTCAGCACCACCACCCGCTCGTGCAGCACCTTGTTGTGCTTGATGTTGTGCAGCAGCGCGGAGGGGACGCCGACGTTGGTTGAGGCCATGAAGATCGCGGTGCCCGGCACCCGCGCGGCGCTGCCATGCGCGCTCTTGGCGAAGACGTTGAGCGGCAGCGCCGCCTCGGTCATGCGCTGGCGCATCAGCATGCGGCCCTTGTTCCAGGTCGTCAGCAGGGTGAAGGCGATGAAGCCGATCAGCAACGGGAACCAGCCGCCATCGGTGATCTTGGCGGCGTTCGCGGCGAAGTAGGTCCCGTCGACGATGAAGAACAGCAGCGCCACCGGGATCGTTGCCCACAGCGGCCAGCGCCACAGCACCACGAACAGCACGGTCATCAAGCACGTGTCGATCAGCATCGCACCGGTCACCGCGATACCGTACGCCGAAGCGAGGTTTGACGAGTTCTGGAAGATCAACACCAGCACGATCACGCCCCACATCAAGGCGAAATTGACGAAGGGGATGTAGATCTGCCCGACCTCGTGCTCGCTGGTGTGGCGGGTCGAGAGGCGCGGGATGAAGCCCAGCTGCATCGCCTGATGCGTGATCGAGAACGCGCCAGAGATCACCGCCTGGCTGGCGATGAAGGTGGCGCAAGTCGCCAGGATCACCAGCGGCAGGCGCAGCGTCTCAGGGGCCAGGTTGAAGAACGGATTGCGCATGGCCTCGGCCGCGCCGGCATCGTCGAGGCCCAGGATCATCGCCGCCTGCCCGAAGTAGTTGAGCAGCAGGCAAGGCATGACGAAGCCGAACCATGAGATGCGCATCGGCCCCCGGCCGAAGTGGCCCATGTCGGAGTAGAGTGCTTCCGAGCCGGTCACCGCCAGCACCACGGAGCCGAGCGCCAGGAACGCCAGCAGCTTGTCGGTGAGGAAGAATTGCACCGCATACCACGGGTTCAGCGCCAGGAGCACGTGCGGCAGCTGCACCAGGTGGTAGACGCCCAGCACCGCCAGCACGAGGAAGTAGACGATCATGACCGGCGCGAACAGCGCGCCGACCTTGGCGGTGCCGCTTTTCTGGATCAGGAACAGCGCAATCAGCAGCACCAGCGCGATCGGCAAGACCAGCGGCGTCAGTCGCGCTTCCACCACCGTCAGGCCCTCGACAGCGGAAAGCACCGAGACGGCAGGCGTGATCATGCTGTCGCCATAGAACAGCGCGGTTGCGAACACGCCCAGCAGGACCACAAGCCCGGAGGCACGGGTGTTGCGCAGCTTGCCCGAGATCAGCGCGACGAGAGCGAGGCTGCCGCCCTGCCCCTTGTTGTCGGCGCGCATCAGGATGCCGACGTATTGGACCGAGACGACCAGCGTCATCGACCAGAAGATCAGGCTGACGACGCCCAGGATATGCAGCTCGTCGATGGCGAGCGGATGGGGTCCGACGAAAGTTTCCCGGAAGGCGTAGATTGGGCTGGTACCGATATCACCGAAGACCACACCGATCGCGCCGATCGCCAGCTTGCCCAGGCTGCCGCCGTGGCCGTGGGAGCCCTGAACCAGCGCCTCACCCGTACCTGGAAGCGGATCCACGATGCTGGTGCCAGCTTGCGCCCCTTCCGGGCGCGAACCAGCTCCGGCGGAACCCCGCGATGCATCATCCATGCCTGCGCCCCGTCATCACGTCTGAGCACCGTCTCGCATCTGCGGCATGCGCGGCCGTTAGCAGCATGGCATAAGGCCCGCAACGCGTCTCAACGCCGCGCCCCACCGCTTTGTTGCGCTGCCATCAACATGTCGAGGCGACGCAGCTTGTCCTGCAGGTCGTCATGCCAAGGCGCGTCAGCAGGAGTGTCCTTGAGCAAGCGGCTCCAAAGTTCACGCGCCTCGGCAAAGCGACCCGATTGCGCCAGCGCGAGGCCCAGGAAGTACGGCGGACCAGGGTGACCTGGAGCGGCCTTGGCGGCGCGCCGATAGGCCGTCAGCGAGGCCGGGGTGAGTTGGCCATCGGCATGCGCCACCAGCGCGTTGCCCATCGCCAGCCAGGCCTCGCCATTCTTCGGATCCTCGTCCGTGGCGGCCCGCAGCATCTCGGCGGCATCGGCGAACTGCCCGTTGCGCGCGAGTGCGTCGGCGACAACGACCCAGCGATCCGTTGGCGGAATGCCGCTGTTGGTGACGCGCGCGCGCGCCTTGACCAGGGCGGCCGGATCGCCGGTCACGCGTTCGCGCGCAGCCTTGGGGGCCGCCGGCACGGGGCTCGCCTGGAGCGCATAGCCCGCCACGCCCAGCAACAGCGCGGCGCCGATCGCCTCCCACCCCCGGCGCGGTGCGCGCAACACAAACGCGGCCATCAAGAACGCAGCCAGCGCCAGCACAAGGGCGATGATCCAGGTCATGGACGCTCGCTCCGCCGGAAGCGGTGTCGCAGCAGGAAAGCGGCGAGCGCGACCAGCACCAGTGGCAATGCGAACAGAGGCCAGGTCAGACTTGTCACGCGCGGCGCATAGCTGACGTAGTCGCCATAGCGCTCGATCAGCCACGCGCGGATCGCCTCGGGTTCTTCGCCGGCGGCAATCCGCTCACGCACCAGCGAGCGCATCGAGCCCGCGATCGGCGCGTCGGAGTCGGCGATGGACTGACCCTGGCATTGCAGGCAACGCAACGTCTGCATCAGCGCCTGAGCCTGCGCTTCCTTGGCCGTGTCGTCCAGTTGCCGGTAGGCGTAGGGGGCAGTCGACTCCAACTCCTGAGCGGCGACCGGACAGGTGGCTAGCGCGAGCATCAGATAGATCAGGAACCAAGCGCCCCGCCCCGTTCGTGTCGAGCGAAGTCGAGACGCGTACGCGTTAGGCCAGCGTGTCTCGACTGCGCTCGACACGAACGGACATGGCAATGGTGAGCGCGGCGTCACTGCGCTGCCTTCAGCTTGTCGAGCAGCATGGCGACATGCTCGGGCCGGATCTCGCCGATGTGCTGGTAGCGGATGCGGCCGCGGCCATCGATCACGTAGGTCTCAGGCACCCCGGAAGAACCGAGCGACAATTGCACGCTGCCGGAATCATCCGCGCCGATGCGAGTGAACGGATTGCCCTGCTCGGCCAGGAAAGCCTGGATCGCCTCGGGTCGGTCGCGGACCGAGATCCCGTCGATAGTCGCCCCGGCGCGCTTCAGTTCGGCAAGCTGCGGCGCCTCGACCCGGCAGGGAACGCACCAACTGGCAAAGATGTTGAGCAGCCTTGGCTTGCCGTCGCTGAACTCGGCGCTGCGCAGCCCGGGAGTGCCGGGCAGCGATCCGGGCAAGCTGAAGGCGGGCAACGGTCGGTCGATCAACGTGCTGGCAACGTTCCGATCTGCAGGTCGCAGCAGCCCGATCGCCACGAGCGCCACGAACGCCACGAACAATGCGAGCGGCAACCAGATCGTCCAGCTGCGAGGCCGTGATGACGCGCTCATCGCCCCTGCCTTTCGCGGCGGTAGGCGATCTTCCCGCGCGCGACGATGCGCCGCAAGTCACTCAGGACATGCCCGATCACCGCGAGCACGCCGCCAAGCGCGATCAGCACGCCGCCAAACCAGATCAGCGTGACGAACGGCTTCCACCATAGCCGCACCTGCCAGCGCTCACCCGAGGCTTCCTCGCCCAGGACGGCATAGAGCTGCCCGTTCCAACGGGTGAGCAATGCCGATTCGCTGGTCTGCTGTGGCGGCGTCCAGAAGCTGCGCGCTTGCGGACGCAGGACCTGCTCGGCACCGCCACGATAGCGGACCTCGAGCTTGCCTTCGAGCGCTGTCCAGTTGGGGCCGGCGACCGGCTCGACGTCGGCCAGGCGCACGCTCCAAGGACCGACGCTGGTGCTCTCGCCCGCTCGCACGGCCACCAGCCGCTCGACCGACCAGGCGCTCTCGCTCGCCATGCCGAGCAGGGCGACGGCGACACCGAAGTGCGCCAGCACCATGCCCCAGATCGGCAGCGGCGTGCGGCGCAAGTTGCGGTCGCGCAAGGGCAGGACACTCG
Source organism: Novosphingobium sp. 9U (assembly GCF_902506425.1). Taxonomy (NCBI): domain Bacteria; kingdom Pseudomonadati; phylum Pseudomonadota; class Alphaproteobacteria; order Sphingomonadales; family Sphingomonadaceae; genus Novosphingobium; species Novosphingobium sp. 9U. The sequence goes on from NZ_LR732469.1 coordinate 20,610, forward strand.
CGACGGCGAGCCCGAGACCAAGCACGAGCCCAAGGAACGGCAGCAGCCCGATGCCGCCGAATACCAGCGCCGCAACCGCAGCAAAGCCGGTCACCATGGCCGGGATCAGCAGCCGCTTGCCGAACCGCGCGAGACTGTCCCGCCGCCAGCGCAGCAGCGGTCCCACTGCGAGCACCACCAGCATCGGCACGAAGAACAGCGCGCTCATCGGGTTGAAGTACGGCGGCCCGACCGAGACCTTCGCGCCCATCGCCTCGGCTACGAGGGGGTAGAGCGTGCCGAACAGAACGATGCCCAGAATGGCCGAGAGCAGGACATTGTTGATGACCAGCGCGCCCTCGCGGCTGACCACGGCGAAACGCTCGCCCTCGGTCACGGTGCTCGCCCTCAGTCCGAACAGCGTCAGCGCGCCGCCGATGTTGATCGCCAGCAATGCGAGGATGAACGATCCGCGCGTGGGATCGACGGCGAAGGCGTGCACGCTCGTCAGGATGCCCGAGCGGACCAGGAACGTGCCGACCATCGACATCGAGAACGCCACGACCCCCAGCATCACCGTCCAGGCGCGCAGGGCATTGCGCGCCGCCAGGACGCCGGCGGAATGCAGCAGCGCCGTCGCCGCGAGCCAGGGCATGAGCGAGGCGTTCTCGACCGGGTCCCAGAACCACCAGCCGCCCCAGCCCAGCTCGTAGTAGGCCCAGTATGAGCCCGCCGTGATGCCCAGCGTCAGGAAGATCCAGGCTGCCAGAACCCACGGCCGCATCGCCCGGGCAAACGCCGGCCCCACTTCTCGCGTCACCAGCGCGCCGATCGCGAAGCTGAAGGCGATCGAGAGGCCGACATAGCCGAGGTACAAAGTGGGCGGATGGAATGCGAGGCCAAGGTCCTGCAGCAGGGGGTTGAGGCCGTTGCCTTCCGCCGGCGCAGGATCGAGCCGCTCGAACGGATTGGAGGCGATCAGCAGGAATGCGTAGAAGCCGAGGCTGACGAAAGCCTGCCCGGCCAAGGTCGCGAGCATCGTCGGCTCGGGCAAGCGCCGCTCGACCAGCGCGACGAACCCGCCAGCTAGACCCATGACGGTCACCCACAAGAGCATCGAGCCCTCGTGATTGCCCCAGGCTCCCGCGATCTTGAACACCAGCGGCTTCATCGAATGCGAATTCAGCGCCACCAGCTTTACCGACAAGTCAGTCACCGCGAACACGCGGATCAGCGCCACGAAGGCGACCAGCGCCAGCAGCCCCTGCACCACCGCGACCGGACGCACCACTCCGCCCAGCGCACTGCCCCGCGTCGTAAGCGCCAGCGCGCCGGCCACGAGTTGCAGCATAGCCAGCGCGGCGGCGAGCCAGAGTGCGGCAAGGCCGAGTTCAGCGGTCATTGCGTCTCGGCCACTACCTTCTTGGCCTGATCCTTGGTCATCTGCTGCATCTCACGCGGCACGTAGTTCTCGTCGTGCTTGGCCAGCAGGTTGTCGGCATCGAACACGCCATCGGGTCGCATGCGCCCTTCCGCTACCACGCCCGAGCCCTCGACGAACAGCGACGGCACGATCCCGGCGAACTCGACGGGCACGCGTGCCTTGCCGTCGCCGACGACGAAGTGGATGGTGACGCCATCTGGCGCGGTCTTGAGCGAGCCCTTCTCCACCATGCCGCCCAGGCGCACCGTGCGCGTGGCGACCGGGGGCACCGCGACGATGTCACTGGGCACGTAGAAATAGCTTGCCTGGCTCTTGAGCGCCCAAGCGGCGAGAATGCCGGCCGACAGCACGACGACCAGCGCGACGACGAGCAGCACGAGCCGCTGGTGCTTGGCTTTAACCATAGCCATCAGCGCTTGCGGCTCTCGTCCCGCCGCTTTTCGGCGCGGCGCATCGACAGCCACGACCACGCGATCATGCCCAATGTCCCGAGCACGCCAACCGCGTAGGCGGCAAGGACGAAGTCCCATTGATCCAGCGCCTCGCGCATGTCACGCAAACGCCTCGAAGGGGTCGGATACCATCGCTTTGCGCCGCAGCCGCGCCTCGGCTTGCGCGTCCGCCAGTATCGCGCGCATGCGTGCAAGGACCACGCCCGCGAAGATCAGGCTGAAGCCGATCGCTGCGGCCAGGAGCGGCCACAGGAACGCAGCGTCTATCGCCGACTTGCCCATGGTGATGCTGGGTGGCTGGTGCAGCGAATTCCACCACACGACCGAGCGGTTGATGATGGGCACGTTGATGGCGCCCACGATCCCGAAGATCGCGGCGACCCGCCCATTGCCGCCGTCACGCCGCGCGACGTCCGACAGCGCAATGTAGCCGAAGTACAGGAACAGCAGCACCAGCATGGAGGTCAGGCGTCCGTCCCACACCCACCAGGTGCCCCAGGTCGGCCGCCCCCAGATCGATCCTGTGATCAGGCAAATCGCGGTGAAGACAGCGCCGGGAACAGCAGCCGCACGCGCGGCGATGGCGGCAAGCGGATGGCGCCACACCAGTTCGGTCACACTGGCCCCGGCGATGGTCATCCAACCGGCCATGCCGAGCCAGGCGGCGGGCACATGCAGGAACAGGATCCGCACCGTATCGCCCATCAGCCGATCGGCCGGCGCGCGCAGCAGACCGTAAGCCAGGGCAGCCGTCGTCACCGCCAGCCCAAGCCCCAGGCAGAGCGGCGTCAACCAGCGCGCGAGTCGCAGGAAACGGGCCGGATTGGCGAAGCCATGCATGACAGCCGCGCTTCTACTCGCAGCCAGCGGGGTCGCAAGGAGAACTTGCGGGCCAACGCTCGCGGTCAGCGACCGATCAGACGCTGCGCCATCGCATCCGCCACCACGTCCGGCGTGCGGCCGCTGCTCGCAGCCTCGTCCCAGATCGCGTGCAGCCGCGCGGGGATAGCCTCAACCGCCTCATGCACCTGCGCGACGTCGCACGCGTGCCCGTCTCGACGCGCGAGATACTCCAGCGTGACCGCGATGATGCCGCCGCCGTTGATGACGTAATCGGGCGTGTAAAGGATGCCACGCTCCGCCAGCTTGGCGCCGTGCTCGGCCCGGGCGAGCTGGTTGTTCGCCCCTCCCGCCACGATCGGTGCCTGCAGCCGGGCAATGCCCTCATCATCCAGGATGGCGCCGAGCGCATTGGGGCTGAAGACGTCGCATGCCACGTCCATGATCGCGTCCGCTGCGACCGTCTCGGCGCCAAGCTCAGCTGCCAGAGCAGCAGAGCGCGTGGCCTCGACATCGGCCAGCGTCAGCTTGGCGCCGGCTTGCGCCAGCAGGCGCGCCGCGCCGCCACCGACACTGCCGGTGCCCTGGACGGCGACGTGCACGCCCTCGACCGAGTCGCGACCCAGCTTCTGGAGAACGGCCGCCTTGATTCCGAGGTAGACGCCCTTGGCCGTGAACGGACCGGGATCGCCGCCGGCCGCGGTGCTGTCGGCTGCCGGCAAGCCGGTCACGAACGGCGTACGGCTCGAGATCGCCACCATGTCCGCCTCGCCCATGCCGACATCCTCGGCCGTGATGTAGCGGCCGCCGAGCGACTGGATCGCATCGCCGAAGGCTGCGAGCAATTCGGGTGACTTGCGACGATCGGGTCCTGCCAGGATCACTGCCTTGCCTCCGCCCATCGGCAGTCCGGCCATGGCGTTCTTGTAGCTCATGCCGCGCGAGAGCCGCAGCGCATCGCGAAGCGCGTCTTCCGGCTGGGCATAGTGCCAGAACCGCGTGCCGCCGGCGCCAGGGCCGAGATGCGTCGAATGCAGAGCGATGATCGCGGTCAAGCCGCTGGTGGCGTCATGGAAAAAGTGCACGCCTTCGTGCGCATCGAAGTCGGCTTGCGTCCAAAATGCCGTCACGGCTCATCCCCAATCTGCGGACCATGCGCTGAGATCTTGGGGAAAATGGGGCGACCGATGGGGTTCGAACCCACGACCTCCGGTACCACAAACCGGCGCTCTAACCAACTGAGCTACGATCGCCACAACCCCGGCGCGCATGCCGGAGCCGGCGCCTTAGGGTAACGCAAACGGCCGCTGCAAGCAGCGATCGATGCGGGAGCGCGCCTTCGCACAAGGTACACGATCTTGCAAAGCAAAAGTTGAGCATGCCGCAGCCTTGCGCAACATTATTACGTGCCGCTCAGAGCCACTCCGCGAATCACTGGGCGCGCTTGACGCTAGCAGCCCCGTGACGGCCCGGATTGCACAACGGCTGCGCACGGTTATGTCTCGGGCCATGATGGCCCCGGGCGAATCATCTGCCGAACTGCTGCTGCGACACGGCATGCAGCGCGTGCCCTCTCAGCGTCTCGAATTGTTCATCAAGCGCGGGTTCCTGTCCATCGACGAGTGCGCGACGCTGATCGAGCTCATCGAAGCCGAGCGCCGCCCTTCGACGATTGCCAACCACAACGGCGACGAGCTGTTCCGCACCAGCGAGACGTGCGACCTGCACCACGATCATCCAGCCGTGGCCGCCTTGGATCGCAAGCTGGCGGAGATCTCCGGCATAGACGCGGTCTACGGAGAGCGCCTGCAAGGCCAGCGCTACGAGGAGGGCCAGGAGTTCAAGGCCCACACCGACTACTTCGAGCCCGAGCACCCGGACTACCAGACCTACTGCGCCGTCTCAGGGCAGCGGACCTGGACTTTCATGATCTACCTCAACACCGTCGATGCCGGCGGCGCGACCCGGTTCAAGGTGATCGACAAGATCATCCAGCCCGAGCGCGGCAAGCTGCTCGCCTGGAACAACCGCCGTCCCGATGGCAGCCTCAACGCCGCGACCCTCCACCATGCCATGAAGGTGCGAAAGGGGCGCAAGTACGTGGTCACCCGCTGGTATCGCGAGCGGCCCTGGGGCTGAGGGTTCGCCGGAGGTCTGCCGGACACGGTCAGGCAGACTCCTGACGAAGCAGCGTCAGCGCTTCGGCGCCGCCACAACCGCGCAGGCGATGCGATCGCCTGCATCACCCGAAGGCTGCGTCTTGTAGTCATCCGGCTTGGCGTGGATCACCAGGGCCGAGCCGTCCGCGTCCGCCAGCGACGTCGGCCCGCTCGCCAGAGTCACGCCGGCATTGAGCAGCTCAGTCTTGAGCGCGCCGTCCGCGCCGACATAGGCATTGGGCATGTCGCCTCCATGGTGGCTGGCTGCGACGAGCAGGCCATGCTGCGGATTCCCCGCCGTGAAGTGGGCGCCCGCCGTGGTGAACTTCTGCTTGGCATCGCACAGCCCCTTCTCGTGGAAGTGGAAGCCGTGCTGCCCGGCCGGCAGACCCTTCAGGTCGGTGGTGACCAGGACCCCGCTCGGCGTGTCCTGCAGCATGACCATGCCGAGCGACTTGCCGTCTGCACCGATCACGGGAACGTGGACCATCGGCGAACCCGATGTCGCCGGTGCCTGATGCGCCGCGCCGTGCTGCGCCCCTGCTTGCTGGTCCGCCAAAGCGGGAACGGCAGCGAAGGCGATGGCGGCGGCGCTGAGGACAAGAGCGGTACGGGTCATCGGGAAGTCTCCTGGATGGCGCAAACGGACGGCTGGATAATCGCGCTAAGAACGGGACACGGCAAGGCAGGTTCCGTGACAAACTCGTGCCGCGAACGCCGCGCCCTTGCTACCACCCCCTCGTGAGAATGGCGTGCGATGGCCCGCGGCAATCATCACCCCGCTCCGTGCCTGCGCATTTGTACGGGTGCCCCGGGTCAGCGCTCGTTATCCCTGTCGTGGGACCATCAGGCATGATCACGACAGGACATGCCGCCATGCCAGCATTACTCCGCAGCCATCCCGCCCCCGGCGCGCTGGAAGAACGGCGCGGCGACACGCGCGTGTTGCGACGGGGCATGGCCGTGCTGTCGCAAGCCGGTGTCGAGCGTTGTGAGGCAGCGCTGAGCGACGTCTCCCCTTACGGGTGCTGCGTGGCCACTGCGGGCGATTGGCTTCGGCCTGGCCATTTCGTGACGATCACGCTCCCCGGCGCACGGCCGCTCAGCGCCATCGTGCGCTGGGCGCATTCGGGTCTGGCCGGGCTCGAACTGCTCCAGCGGCTGGCCTGCGACGAGCCGGAGTGGGTGGCGCTGATCGACTGACAGACCACGACCTGAATGCCAGAAACGACAAGAGCGGCCCGTTGCCGGAGCCGCCCTTGTTGTTTGCCTGGCAAACGATGCTCGAAGGGATCAGCCCTTCTTGAGCGAGAGCCCACCGAAGCGCTTGTTGAACTGCGCCACGCGGCCGCCATCCTGCAGCTGAGCCTTGCCGCCGGTCCACGCCGGGTGCGAGGTCGGGTCGATATCGAGCACCAGCGTGTCACCCTCGGCGCCCCAGGTCGAGCGGGTCTGGAAGGTGGTGCCGTCCGTCATCTGCACCGTGATCGTGTGGTAGTCGGGATGGGTGTCGGCCTTCATGGTCGTAAACTCTCTTCGCTGGGCCGGTTCCGACCGGCCTGCCTTCGGAAAGCGGGGCGCTTAGCGCGTCGGCGGTGAATAAGCAACCCAAAGTCCTCTCCCCGGCGGGAAGAGTGGCGATCCTCAACTATCCGCGATCATCGCCGTGAAGTTCACCTCGCAGGTCACCTTGTCGTCGATCGAAGCCTTGCCCCAGAACTTGCACACGCGAGAGCGCTTCTGGACGAAGCCCGCGCGCAAGGTCAGCAAGTGGCCCGGCTCGACCGGCGCGCGGAACTTGGCTTCCTCGATCGCCATGAAGTAGACCAGCTTGCCGGTGCCCGCGAGCCCGAGGTTCTCCACCGCCAGAATCCCCGCCGCCTGCGCCAGCGCTTCGATCTGAAGCACTCCTGGCATGATCGGGCGGCCGGGGAAGTGGCCCTGAAAGAAGTCCTCGTTGAAGCTCACCGCCTTGACCGCGTGGATCTCCTCCTCGGTTATCGACACCACTCGATCGACGAGCAGCATCGGATAACGGTGGGGGAGCGCCGAGAGGATCTTGGCGTGGTCGTAGGCGGTGGCTTCAGTCACGAGATCAGCGGCCGGTCTGCTTCTTGCCCGACGTCGCGGCGGGCGCCGCGGCGGGAGCGGCAGCCGCTGCCTGGCCCTGCTGCGCCTGCTGCTGGCGCGCCTCACGGGGCAGCCAGCCGGCGGGCGGCACGATCTGTGCCGAGGGCAGCAGCGTGTTCAGCTCGTTCAGCACGTCCTGGTTGAGATTGTAGGCGTTGTTGTTCACCGCCACGATCGCCTGCGGGTTCAGCAGCAGCGAGACCTTCTTCTTGGCCATCGCGTTCTTGACCGCCTGGTCCAGCTTGTCCTCGACCTGCTCGGTTACATAGGCGCGCGACAGGGCGACGGGCTGCAGGATGCGCTGCAGCTCACCCTGGCCGGACTCCTGCAGCTGCTGGATCGTGGCAGCCTGCTGCTCGAGCGAGGCCTGGGTGGCCTTGCCGCCTTGGCGATCCGCGTTGAACTTGTCAGCCAACGGCTTCAGCTGCGCATTCAGCGCATTGCCGCGCGACGTCGCCTGGTCGATCTGCGCCTTGTAGGTGGTCTGACGTTGCGTTTCGGCGGTCTTGAACGCGTTCGAGTTGGCGATCACTGCGTCCAGATTGGCGACGGCGAGGCCGGGCACCACGACGCCGCTGTCCTGCGCGAGGACCGGCTGGGCGACGACAGTGCCGAGCATCAGGCTGGCAACCGCGGCGGTCTTGAGGATGTGGTTCATCAGAATTGCGTTCCCACGTTGAAGTTGAAGGGCTTGGTATCGTCGCCGTCCTGCTTGACCAGGACCTTGGAGAAGTTGATGCGGAACGGCCCGAACGGCGAATTCCAGTTCACGCCGATGCCGACAGAGACGCGCGGCTTCCAGGTGTCACCCACGAAGGTCTCTTCGAACGGGTTGATGGTGGTGCCGACCGGATCGCTGGCGACCGTGCAGTTTGCGGCCGGCGCCGGTGCAACAGTGCCGGTTCCGCTGACGACCGTCTGCGTCGTGCCGCAGGTCTGGATGAACTGGCGGTTGCCGTTCGAATCGAGCTGCGGGATCGTCTGAACGTTCTTCGATCCGGTGTTTCCGCCCACCAGCGGGTTCGAGATGCCCCACACCGAACCGGCGTTCACGAAGATCGACGGACGCAGGCCCAATTCGCGTGCGCCCGACCCGAGCGGGATCTCCACCTCGGCCTTGGCCAGGTAGTAGTACTTGCCGCCGAGCGCATCGTCGGTCCACTCGCTGCGCTTGCTGGAGAGAACATCGGTGCCCGGCGGAGTGTCGGTCGCGGTTACTGCCGTGCGCGCGATGATGTTGCCATCCGCATCGACGTAGGGCTTTCGCAGCACGCGCGGGCCAACGCCGCGAATGTCGAAGCCGCCGATCTGCGGTTCGCCGAGATAGAAGCGGTCGGTCAGGCGGATCTCGTCGTTGTTGAGCGACTTGATCGCACCACCCTCGCCCGAAAGCGAGAAGATGAAGCCCTTGCCAAGGTTGGTGAACTTGGACGCGTTGGCACGCAGGCGCACGTAGCTGACGTCGCCGCCCAGACCGGCCACGTCCGCGTTGATCGAAGCGGTGATGCCGCGGGTCGGACGCACGCGGTTGTCGAGCGTGTCGTAGATCAGCGACATGCCGACGATCGAGCTCAGGCGCTTGCCAATCGCGTCGCACAGATAGCGTCCGGCGAGCAGCGGGTCGCAAGTCCGGTTCGGCGGATTGAGACGATCCGAGTAGAAGGTGTTCTCGTCCAGCGAGACGTCGTCGTAGTTGAGGGTATAGCTGCCCACCGCCGTCAGGTACTCGGTGAGCGGCACGCCGGCGCGGACCTGGAAGCCGGTGGTCGACTGCTCGTAGGTCGTGTTGCGGTCGGAGTTGTAATAATTGAAGCTGTTGAGGTCGCGGCGGTAAACATTGACGCCCAGCGACACGTTCTTGTCGAACACGTAAGGTTCGGAGAAGCTCGCCTCGACGCTCTTGGAATAGCGCGAGTAGCTACCCGACAGCCCGACCGTCTGGCCGCGGCCGCGGAAGTTGCGCTGGCGGATCGAGGCCTGGAAGATGAAGCTTTCGAGGCTGGAGAAGCCGGCCGAAAGCTGGAGTTCGCCGGTGGGCTTCTCCTCGACGTTGGCTTCCAGGATGATGCGGTCGTCCGAAGCGCCGGGCTTCTGCTCGACCTCAAACTTCTCCTGGAAGTAGCCGAGCGACTTGATGCGGTTGGTCGAACGCTTGACCTGCAGCGAGTTGAACGCGTCGCCCTCTGCGAGGCGGAACTCGCGGCGGACCACCTTATCCTGCGTCAGCGTGTTGCCGTTGACGTCGATCCGCTCGACATAGACGCGCGGCGCCTCGGCGATCACGAAAGTCAGACCCATGGTGAGGTCTTCCTTGTTGCGATCGTAATTCGGGCGCACGTCGGCAAAGGCGTAGCCGAAGGCACCGGCAGTGTCGTTCAACTGCTCGATCGTGTCTTCGACCAGCTTGGCGTTGTACCAGTCGCCCTTCTTCATCGCCAGGCGCGCGGCGAGCTTGTCGGAGTCGAAGTCGCGCAGCTGGCTGTCGACCTTGACGTCGCCGAACTTGTAGCGCTGGCCTTCCTCCACCACGTAGGTGATGATGAAGTCCTTCTTGTCCGGCGTCAGCTCGGCCACCGCAGACACCACGCGGAAGTCGGCATAGCCCTGCGTCAGGTAGAACTGGCGCAGCTTCTGCTGGTCGAACGCCATGCGATCGGGATCGTAGCTGGTGGTCGAGCTGAAGATCTTGGTCAGGCCGGTGGTCTTGGTGACCATCTCGCCACGCAGCTCGCCGTCGGAGAACTTCTCGTTACCGATGATGTTGATCTGCCGGACCTTGGACTTGTCGCCCTCGGTGATCTCGAACACGATGTCGACGCGGTTCTGGTCGAGCATGACCATCTTGGGCTCGACCGTCGCGGCATAGCGACCCTGGCGCTTGTACAGCTCGATGATGCGCGCAACGTCGGCCCGAACCTTGGACCGCGTGAAGATCTGGCGCGCGGCGACCTTGATCTCCGGCAGGATCTTCTCGTCCTTGATCCGCTTGTTGCCCTCCAGGATGATGCGGTTGACGACCGGGTTTTCCTTGACCTGGATCGTCACCACGCCGGCGTCCTGCGTCACCTGGACGTCGGAGAACAGCTCGGTCTCGTAGAGGTCCTTCAGCGCCTGGTCGGCGGCGGCGGACGTATAGGTCTGGCCGGCGCGCAGCTTGACGTAGGAGAGCACCGTCTGCGGCTCGAGGCGCTCGGCACCGGTTACGCGGATGGTCTGGATGGTCGGCCCTTGCGCCTCGGGAGCCGGTGCCGCGGCAGCGGCCGGCGCTGGGGCGCGGGCAGCAGGAGTGCGTGCCGGAGTACGTGCAGGCGTTCCGGCCGGAGCTCGCGTCTGGGACGCAGTGGGCGCACTGGCCGGGGCGGCCTGGGCGAACGCGGCGCCGGGCAGCGCAGTCAACCCGGTGGTCCCCAGGAGCGCCACGGCCACCTGCGAGGCACGGCGGGCCCTATCGCTGCGAACCATTTCCCATCCCATCATCAACGCCAATCCCGTAAGCGCCCGCGCGCCAAAGTGGTCGATCTCAACCCCCGGCCGGCTGCCGAAAGAGTGGCAGACACGAACCAAACACAATCGCCGCCCTCTGCCCGATGGACGAAATCCGATCAAGCAGCCATTCCGGGCACGACCGCCCACCTATGTGAAAAACCTGCCGCTATCCCCCGAAAATCGGCAGCGATACAATGTCGTTGATCGTCACGATCAGCATCAGCGTGAGCACCAGCGCCACGCCGGTGCGAACCGCCCATTCCTGACTCCGCAAACCAAGCGGCTTCCGACGAACTGCTTCAGCCGCGTAAAAAGCCAAGTGACCGCCATCGAGACCCGGAATTGGCAGTATGTTGATGAATGCCAAGTTAATCGAGATGAGCGCTGCAAAGCTCACGAATGGGGCCCAGCCTAGGCTCAACTGCTCACCCGAATACTTGGCGATCTTGATCGGGCCGCCCAGTTCCTTGACCGAGCGTTCGCCGGTGAAGATCTGAGCGATGCCGGTCACCATCATGCGCATCACGCCGAAGCTCTGGTCGACGCCAAGCCGCACCGCTTCGAGCGGACCGACCGGCACGACCTTGCCCGTGCCGCCAGCGATGCCGATCCGTCCGACCCGCGCCTCGTTGCCGAACTTGTCATGCTCGACCGAGCTGCCGATCTGGACCGACAGGATCACGGTCTGCTCGCCGCGCTTGACCGCGATCGGCACCGTACGGCCCGGATAAGGCACCACGTACTGCGGAATCTCGTTGAAGTTCTCGATCCGCTCACCGCCGACCGCGATGATGCGGTCGCCGACTTCCATGCCGGCGGCCTGCGCGGGTGAGCCTTTGGCAAACGCTTGCACCTCGGGCACCGCGACCAGGCGGCCGTAGGTCGCGTTGAAAGCGGCGAAGATCAGCACGGCGCAGATCAGGTTGGTCAGCGGTCCGGCGAGCACCACGAGCGTGCGCTGCCACAAGGGCTTTGCGTGGAAGGTCTGTGCCCGCTCCGCCGGAGTGAGGCCGTCCTGCCCCGGCGCGGGCGCACTGGCCGGGTTCATGTCGCCGGCAAACTGGACGTACCCGCCCAAGGGCAGCGCCGAAAGCTTCCAGCGGGTGCCACGCTTGTCGGTGAAGCCGGCGAGTTCCTTGCCGAACCCGACCGAGAACGCGTCCGCCTTGATGCCGAACAGCCGGCCGACGAGGTAGTGGCCCAGCTCGTGCAACACCACCAAAGGACCGAGCACGAGCAGGAAGCCGATGGCCATGGTCAGCAACGAGGGGGAGTTCATCATGCCAGCGCCTCCGTCAGCTCACGCGCACGAGCGCGCGCCTCGCGGTCGATCGCGAGGACGTCGGACAGGCACGCCGGAGCCGGCGCGGCATAGGAACTGAGTACATTTTCCACTTCTGCCGCGATCCGTGTGAACCCAATCTGACCGGACAGGAACGCTGCGACCGCTATCTCATTGGCGGCATTGAGAACTGCCGGGGCCGCTCCACCCGTCTGCGCGGCCTCACGGGCCAGGCGGGTGGCCGGGAAGCGCTCCTCATCAGGCGCGCGGAAGGTGAGTTCACCGATGGCGGCGAGATCGAGCGGCGGCATCGGCGTTGCCATCCGGCGCGGCCATGCGAGCGCCGAGGCGATCGGCACGCGCATGTCGGATGGGCCCAGTTGCGCCAGGGTCGATCCGTCGCGGTACTCCACCATGGAGTGCACCACCGACTGCGGGTGGACGATGATGCGCAAGCGGTCGAGCCCGACGGGGAACAAGTGAAAGGCCTCGATCAGTTCGAGGCCCTTGTTGAACATGGTCGCCGAATCGACGCTGATCTTGGCGCCCATGTCCCAGTTGGGGTGCTTGACCGCCTCGGCCGGGGTGGCGACGGCAAGCCGCTCGGCCGACCAGTCGCGGAACGGGCCGCCGCTGGCGGTCAGCGTGATCGAGCGCACGTCGGCGGGATCGTTGCCGGCGAGGCACTGGAAGATGGCGTTGTGCTCGGAGTCGACAGGCAGCAGCACCGTGCCGCAGCGGCGCACGGCCGCCGTCATCACGTCTCCGGCAGAGACCAGCGCTTCCTTGTTGGCGAGCGCGACCACCCTGCCCTGCTCGATCGCCGCCATCGTCGGCGCAAGACCGGCGCAGCCGACGATGGCGGCGATGACGATGTCCGTCGGGCGCGAAGCCGCCTCGACCAGCGCGTTCGCCCCGGCGGTCGCGGCGATGCCCGATCCGGCGAGCGCCTCGCGCAGCTCCGGAAGGCAGGTCTCGTCGGCGACGACGGCGACCTCGGCACGAAACTCGCGCGCCAGCTTTGCGAGTTCTCGAGCCTGGCAGTTGGCGGTCAGCGCAACGATGCGCCAGTCATCCGGGTTGCGTCGGATCAGGTCGAGCGTGGAGGCGCCGATCGAGCCGGTTGCACCCAGGATAGAAATCGATCGAGTCATGAAAGCGTGAATAGCCGGGCAATGATGAAGATCGTCCCGAATACCACCAGCACGGCCAAGAGGCCATCGACCCTGTCGAACAGGCCTCCGTGCCCCGGCAGCAGCTTGCCCGAGTCCTTCACGCCCGCGGTGCGCTTCATCCAGCTCTCGAAGAAGTCGCCGGCTTGCGCCACCACGGCGACGGCCAGGCCCATGCCGATCAGCTCCATCGGACTGGCGGCGATGGCCACCGCGGTGAGCTGCGCATCGGGCGCAGCGGCAAGGATGCGGCCGGCGTTGGCCAGCACCACCCAGATCACCAGGGTCGCGCCGATCACCCCGCCCAGCAGCCCTGCCCAGGTCTTCGAGGGACTGATCCGGGGCGCGATCTTCGGTCCGCCGAGCGCCCGGCCCATGAAGTAGGCGCCGACATCGGTCCCGATCACTGCGCCCACGATCAGCAGCACCAGCGCGATGCCCGCCGCCTCCTGGCGGACCTGGATCAGGATGGCGCTGGCCATGCCGCAATAGATCGCGCCTGCAGAGCGCCAGGCGTTGCGCGCGGTGCCCGGTGCCGTGAACTGCAGCACCAGCGTGCTCCATTCGAACCAGACACCGATGCCGATGATCAGCACGAACACGGTCCACGCCATGTCGCCCAGCCATAGCGCCGTGCCCGAGACCACCAGCATGACCAATGCCGTCAGCGCGCGCTTGGGCAAGTCGGCGTTGCGTGTCGCCAGCGGCACCTTGACCGACGGGCCGTCAGCCATTCGATCGTTCGGATCAGCGCCCGCCATAGCGCCGCTCGCGCATGACGAAGGTGTCCATCGCCTCTTTCAAGTGCTCGGCGGTGAAGTCGGGCCAGAGCACCTCGGTGAAGTACATCTCGGCATAGGCGGCCTGCCACAGCAGGAAGTTTGACAGCCGCTCCTCGCCCGAGGTCCGGATCAGCAGATCCAGCGGCGGCAGGTCCGCGGTGTCGAGCTCTGCCGCGATCGTCTCGGGCGTAATCGGCCCCTTGGCGGCGGCCGCCGTAGCAGCGCGGGCGATCTCGTCATGCGCGCCGTAGTTCAGCGCGACGGCCAGCGTAGTGCCAGTGTTGTCGGCAGTGCGGGCGATCGCACGGTCGATCATCTCGACGACATCGGGCTTGAACGCCTTGTAGTTGCCGATGATCTTCAGCTTGACGTCGGCCTGCGCAATCTCCTCCAGGTCCGAGAGGATGAAGCGCTTCATCAGCGTCATCAGGTCCGAGACTTCGTCCTCCGGACGGCGCCAGTTTTCCGTGGAAAAGGCGTAGATCGTCAGCGCCTCCAGCCCGAACTCGCGCGCGCCGTTCACGACCCGGCGCACCGCCTCCACCCCGCGCTGATGGCCGAGCGCGCGCGGAAGGTGGCGCTTCTTCGCCCAGCGGCCGTTGCCATCCATGATGATGGCGACGTGGCGGGCCCTGGCGGGTTCGGACTTGCTCACAGCACCGCCGTTCGTGCCGACCGAAACCGAGTGCTGATACGCATCACTTGCCCAGGATGTCCTTCTCCTTGCGGGCGAATTCCTCGTCGGCAGCCTTGATCTGCTCGTCGGTCAGCTTCTGCAGCTCGGTTTCCAACCGCTTGCGGTCGTCCTCGGAGATTTCCTTCTTGTTCTCGTCGGTCTTGAGGTTGTCCATGCCGTCGCGCCGCACGTTGCGGATCGCGATGCGGGCCTTCTCGGCATAGGATCCGGCGAGCTTGGCCAGCTCCTTGCGGCGCTCCTCGGTCAGGTCGGGGATCGGCAGGCGCAGCGTGGTGCCGTCGTTGATCGGGTTGAGGCCGAGGCCCGCCGAGCGGATCGCTTTCTCCACCGGGCTGACGTTGCTCTTGTCCCAGACTTGCACCGAGATCATCCGCGGCTCGGGCACCGAGACCGAGGCGACCTGGTTCAACGGCATCTGGCTGCCGTAGACGGTGACGGTGATCGGATCGAGCAGGTTGGCGCTCGCCCGGCCCGTGCGCAGGCCCGCAAGATCGCTGGCGAGCGCGTCTACGGCGCCCTTCATGCGGCGTTCGAGGTCTGCCTTATCGTACTTGGCCATGGTTCAGGCTCCCTTCTGGACGATCGTTGCGGTGCCTTCTCCAGCGAGGATGCGGGCGAGGTTGCCCTGCTCGCGGATCGAGAACACCACGATCGGAATCGCGTTGTCGCGGCACAAGGCCACGGCGGAGGCGTCCATCACCTTCAGATTGTCGGCGAGGACCTTGTCGTAATCTACTGTGTCGTAACGCTTGGCCGAAGGGTTGGTTTTCGGGTCCGAGTCATAGACGCCATCCACGCTGGTGCCCTTCAGCAGCGCGTCGCACCGCATCTCGGCGGCGCGCAAGGCCGCGCCGGAGTCGGTGGTGAAGTATGGTGCGCCCACGCCGGCGGCAAAGATCACCACGCGGCCCTTCTCCAGGTGCCGCTCGGCCCGGCGGCGGATCACCGGCTCGCAGACCTGGTCCATCTGCACCGCCGACTGCACGCGTGTCTCGACTCCCAGCTGCTCCAGCGCGTTCTGCATCGCCAGCGCATTCATCACGGTGGCGAGCATGCCCATGTAGTCGGCCTGCGCGCGGTCCATGCCCTTGGCTGCGCCCGCCATGCCGCGGAAGATGTTGCCGCCACCGATGACGAGACAGATCTCGAGGCCCGTTTCTTTGGCTGCCTTCACTTCCTTGGCCATCTCGGCGACGAACTCGGGATCGATCCCGAACTGCTGGCTGCCCATGAGCACTTCGCCCGAGAGTTTCAGGAGGACGCGCTTGTAGGGGGATGCCATGGGGCCGGGGTTCTCGCTGGGCTGGAGGTCGGCTGCGGCTTTAGGTTGGCGCGGCGCGGTTGCCAAGGGGCGAGGTGGCGGCGGAGTCAGAGCTTGCGGTGCAGCTCGAGATAGTCCCCCGGAATCCGCAGCGCTTGCGCGGCCACTTGCGTCTCCCGAAGGAACAAAAGCAGCCCCCACATCAACAGCGACAGCGCGATGATGAAGGTTCCGGCGGCAACCTGTTGCAGGTTCGTCCTCGCCACTTCCTCCACGAAGAGGAGCCCGACGGTCGTTCCGATGAACAGGCACGATAGCACCAGCAGCCGGATCGCCCGCGTACTCAGCTCCACCCTGCGGTCAACAAGCCGGATCTCGATCACGACCATGTCGTGGGCCGCGCCTGTCGTATTGGTGTGCAATTCCTGTAGGATCCGCGCGCGATCGACCACTCTCCCCAGGCGGGTCGAGATCAGGTTCAGCATGTTGCCGATCGCGACCAGCACGAACACGGGTGCCAGGGCGAGTTGAATGGTCTGTGCAATCATCGGTAAATTCGATCCAAGGAGAGGCGGTGCAAGGTGCGGCAACGAATCAAGGTTATCGAAACGCGTCGACAATAGAGGTGACAGCAATCGCACATTCGCCTAAGGGCCGCCGCTTCCATCAGCGCGACAAAAGCGAAAGCGAGTGCATACCATGAATCTGAACGACATCCGCGACAACGAAGGCGCCCGTCACCGCCGCATGCGCGTGGGCCGGGGCATCGGCTCGGGCAAGGGCAAGACCTCGGGCCGCGGCCAGAAGGGTGCCAAGGCACGCTCGGGCGTCTCGATCAACGGCTTCGAGGGCGGCCAGATGCCGCTCCACATGCGTATTCCGAAGCGCGGCTTCAGCAACAAGGCGTTCGCCAAGGACTACGCCGAGGTCAACCTCGGCCTGATCCAGAAGGCGATCGACGGCGGCAAGCTCGACATCTCGGGCACCGTCGACCACGCCGCGCTCAAGGCCGCTGGCCTGGCCCGTGGCGGCAGCGACGGCGTGCGCCTGCTCGGCAAGGGTGAGCTGACCGCCAAGGTCGCGTTCTCGGTCGCTGGCGTCACCGCCGGTGCTCGCGCCGCGGTCGAGAAGGCCGGCGGTTCGGTCGCGATCCCCGAGCCCGTGGCGAAGACCGGCAAGTATGCCGAGACGCCGCGCGGCAAGAACGCTGCCAAGGCAGCCAAGGCCTAAGCGACAGTACACCAACGGCGCGGCGCTTTCCTTGTGGAGAGCGCCGCTTCGTCAAGTTGATGCGGGATTGCCGCGGCTTTCGAGACAACTATATGCGCTGTCTCGACCCCGCGAGGTTCGACAAGCGCGCCGGGCTGCGATAGAGCGGCCGGCAATTGCCTGACGAACCTTGGGCGACCCGCACAGTTTAAGGCTTCCCCAGTCCGATGGCATCACGCGCCGACAACATCGCCAGCACCCTCAGCCTGGCCAACTTTTCCAAGGCGACCGAGCTCAAGAAGCGCATCTGGTTCACGGTCGGCGCGCTGATCGTCTTCCGCTTCCTCAGCTTCGTGCCCCTGCCCGGCGTCAATCCGCTGGTCCTGCAGTCGCTCTACGAGCAGACGCGCGGCGGCATCCTCGACATGTTCAACGCCTTCTCGGGCGGCGGCCTGGAGCGCATGAGCCTCATTGCGCTCGGCGTCATGCCCTACATCACCGCATCCATCGTGGTGCAGCTCGCAGCCTCGCTCCACCCTGCGCTCATGGCGCTGAAGAAGGAAGGCGAAGCCGGCCGCAAGAAGCTGAACCAGTACACCCGCTATGGCGCCGTTCTGCTGTGCGGCATCCAGGGCTACTTCGTCGCGCAGGGCCTCGAGGCCTATGGTGCGTCGAGCGGCCTGCAGGCGGTGGTCGACCCCGGCATCATGTTCCGCATGGGCGCAGTAATCAGCCTGATCGGCGGCACCATGTTCCTGCTGTGGCTGGGTGAGCAGATCACCAGCCGCGGCATCGGCAACGGCGTGTCCCTCATCATCATGGCGGGCATCGTCGCGCAGATGCCGACGTTCGTTTCCAACGTGATGAACCAGTATTCCGCGGGCGACACCGGCTCGATCACGATCGTGCTGCTGGTCGTGCTGATCGTGGCGATGATCCTGTTCATCTGCTTCATGGAGCGCGCGCAACGCCGCCTGCTGATCCAGTATCCCAAGCGCGCGACGCAGCGCGGGATGATGCAGGCCGACCGCAGCCACCTGCCGCTCAAGATCAACACCGCGGGCGTGATCCCGCCGATCTTCGCCAGTTCGCTGCTGCTGCTGCCGCTGACGATCACGCAGTTCGCCGGCAAGTCGCTCGCGCCCGAATCGAAGATGGGCCAGCTGGTGGTGTCGCTCAACCAGTACCTGGGCCACGGCAAGCCGCTCTACATGGTGCTCTACGCCGCCGGCATCATCTTCTTCTGCTTCTTCTACACCGCAGTCGTCTTCAATCCTGAAGAAACTAGCGAGAACTTGAAGAAGAACGGCGGCTTCATCCCCGGCATCCGTCCGGGCAAGAACACGGCGACGTACCTCGACTACGTGCTGACGCGCATCACCGTGATCGGCGCGATCTACCTGACGATCGTGTGCGTGCTGCCCGAGTACTTCCTTTCGCAGACCGGCCTGCCGCTGCTGTTCATGGGCGGTACCAGCCTGCTGATCGTCGTCAACGTTACCGTCGACACGATCACGCAGATCCAGTCGCACCTGCTGGCGCACCAATATGGCGACCTCATCAAGAAGGCCAAGCTGAAGGGACGGTTGCGCTAAGCGGCATCGTACTTCAGCAAAGGGCGATTGCGCCGGGTGGCGTCCGTCTGCAAGAATGGCGTCCGCAATAATGGCGCGAAGTTTGGGATCAGGGGGAATTGCCGTGAACATCATCCTGCTGGGGCCGCCGGGTGCGGGTAAGGGAACGCAAGCCCAGCGCTTGGTCGAGCGCCGCGGCATGCGTCAGCTTTCCACCGGGGACATGCTGCGCGCCGCCGTGAAGGCCGGTACGCCGATCGGCTTGCAGGCGAAGGAAGTGATGGACCGGGGCGAGTTCGTCTCCGATGCTATCGTCTCGGGCCTGATCGGCGAGGAACTCGACAGCATGGGGCCGCAGACCGGCGCCATCTTCGACGGCTACCCCCGCACGGCAGCGCAGGCCGAATCGCTCGACACGATCCTGGCCGACCGCGGCCGCAAGCTCGACCATGTGATCGAGCTCGATGTGAACGAGGACGCGCTGGTCGATCGCATTACCGGTCGCTTCACCTGCGCCACTTGCGGCAAGGGCTACCACGACACGTTCGAGAAGCCGCACGCAGAGGGCACCTGCGACAAGTGCGGCGGACACGAGTTCAAGCGCCGTCCGGATGACAACGCCGAAACCGTCCGCACCCGCATGGCCGAGTACCGCGCCAAGACCGCACCGATCCTGCCGATCTACGAAGCCCGCGGTATCGTCGCCAAAGTCGACGGCATGGCCGACATGGACGAGGTGACGGCGGCCATCGAGAACATCCTCAAGGGCTGACGGATCGGAGCGGCGGACATGCCGTCGATCCGGGGTCGACTCGGCACGCCGAGCGCCGACGCAAAAACCTACCGCCGACTTGCACCGGGCACGCACCCATGCTTGTCTCGCCTCGCGGGTGCGCAAGGGGGTTTGGCGATGCGAGTGTTCCTGACGATCGTGGCTGCCGCCATGGCCTGTGCCGCCTTGCCAGCCCAGGCCGAAGTTCACGACAGCAGCAGCGCGGGTTTCGCGGTGCGCGCCACGGCAACGGTGCCTGCGGCGCCCGAGCAAGTCTGGGACGAACTGCTCGACCCTGCCGATTGGTGGAACGGCACCCACACCTTCTCAGGCGATGCCGCGAACCTCTCGCTTGATCCGCGCGCCGGCGGCTGCTTCTGCGAAATCCTGCCCAGCACCACCGACAAGGCAGCCCCGCCGCGTGGCGGCGTGCAGCACATGCAGGTCGTCTACCTGGAAAAGCCCCGCGTCCTGCGCATGAGCGGCGCGCTCGGCCCCTTGCAGTCCGAGCCGGTGGTCGGATCGCTGACTTTCGTGATCAAGGCAGAAAACGGGCAGACACGGATCAATGCCGAGTACGTCGTGGGCGGCTACATGCGCATCCCCAGCGCGCGCATGGCACCGATCGTCGACAAGGTGATCGGCGATCAGCTTGGCCGTCTGGCGGGCAAGCTGGGCGGTGCGCTGGAGCAACCCACAGGGCTCGCAAAGCCGGCCTTGCCAGAAGATCCTGCGGCATTGCCGCGCAAACCGATCATCGGACGTTAGATCGCCACCGACTAGCCGGGGACCTGATGCCTGTGCCCTCACACGACCGCAACGGGGTTGCCGTAGAGCTTGCGTAGCTCATGCTTCGCCAGCTTGCCGGAGGGAATGCGCGGTAGTTCCTCGACGAACTCGTAGCTGCGCGGCCACGTCACCTTGGAGATACGCGTGCTCACCCACTCGCGCAGTTCGGCTTCCAGCGCTGTCCCTGCATCGGCCCAATCGCGCGGCTGGATCAGGGCCTTCACCTCTTCGCCATACTCGGGATTGGCGACGCCGATCACCGCCGCGTCGAGGACCTTGGGGTGGACGATCAGGCAATCCTCGATCGCCTGCGGGTAGATGTTCACGCCGCCCGAGATGATCATGAAGTCCTTGCGATCGGTAAGGAACAAGTAGCCATCCTCGTCCAACCGGCCAACATCGCCGACCGCGAACCAGTTCGGGTGCTGCGGGTGCGCTGCCTTGCGGGTTTTCTCCGCATCGTTGAGGTAGTTGACGGTGCGGTCGCCTGGCACCTCGAACCAGATCGTGCCCGCCTCGCCGGCCGGAAGTTCGTTGCCGTCCTCGTCGCAGATGTGGATCGGGCCGAGCGATGGCTTACCGACCGAGCCAGGCTTGCGCAGCCACTCTTCCGAGGTGATCGCCGTCCCGCCCACGCCCTCCGTGCTGCCGTAGTATTCGAACAGGATCGGCCCTAGCCACTCGATCATCCGGCGCTTGATCTCGACCGGGCACGGCGCCGCCGCGTGGATCACCAGCTGGAGCGAGGAGGCGTCGTAGGACAGGCGCACCGCGTCGGGCAGCGCGAGCATGCGCACGAACATGGTCGGCACGAACTGCGCCAGACGCACGCCATACTCCTGGAGCGCGCGCAGAACGCCCTCGGCATCGAACTTGCGCTGGGTGACGAACGTGCCGCCCAGCCGCTGCGTGCCGATCATCCCCGACAGCGGCGCGCCATGGTACAGGGGGCCGACGTTGAGATAGACCAGCGGATCGATGTTGTCGTAAATCGGCAGCCGGCCCTCGAGCAGGTTGAACTCATCGATCGGTCCGGGCGTGAACGGCAGGACGATGCCCTTTGGCCGCCCGGTGGTGCCGCTCGAATAGATCATGTGGAAGCCGGAGATCTCGTACGGCACTGGCGTTGTCGGCATCGCTTCAAGCGCTTTGTCGAGCGGCCGCGCGCCGGCGATCGGCAAGTCACCCGCCGCATAGACGTGGGTGACGCCGGGCACGAGTTGCTCGCGCTGTGCCGCGAGCGCACGCGGCGTGTCGCCCAGTTCGGCCGAGAGGAACAGCACCTTGGCCTCCGAATCGCCGATGATGTAAGCGGCTTCCTCGGGTTTCAGGTGCGTCGACAGCAGGGTGACGAAACACCCGCAACGCGTCGCGCCCCAGTAGATCGACGGGAACGCAGGACCATTGCGCAGCATCACCGCGATGCGGTCACCCGGCTGCAAGCCGAGAGAGCGCAGCAACTGCGCGACCTGGTTCGAGGCGTGGTCCAGCTCGCGGTAGGTGAGTGTCTCACCCGTGTCGGCGACGACGAGCGCCAGCGCATCGGGGCGCGTACGCGCATGGACGGACGGGTGGTGACCGGGCATCGTGTTTATCCTCTCCGCTCTTTGAGCGGATTATGGACAAGTGTCTAGCCTAGTACAATCCACCCTGCTCCTGCACGAAATCGCCCGGTTCGGTCTCCGCCTTCGGACGCGACGCGGCTACGCGGTCGGCCTGAGCACCCCGGATTTCGGCGATGAGCGCATCGCGCTTGCGGGTGAACTCATCCTGCGCGGTGTAGCGCTTGGGTTCGGTGTCCGGCTTGAACGCTTCCCAGATGATCGACGACTTGGGATCGTCGCTCGGCTCCGCACCCATGACCTGCTTGCCGCTTACCCGGTCGATACGGACCATGCGGATGCCGGCGGGCGCGACGAAGGGCTGGTGGCTCCAGCGATCCTTCGTCGCGAGCACGACCTGCTTGAAGATCGGCGCGGCGATGCGGCCACCTTGTGCGTAGCCGCCCAGCGAGCGCGGGTTGTCGTAGCCGAGGTAGACGCCCGCGACATAGTCCTGCGAGCCGCCGCAGAACCACACGTCGGTGGGGCCCGAGGTGGTACCGGTCTTGCCGAACAGCGGCAGCTTGAGGTCGCGTAGCGTCACCGCGGTGCCGCGCGTGACCACGCCTTCCAGCATGTGGACGACCTGGTACGCCGTCGCCGGGTCGAGCACTTGCTTGCCGCGGCGTGCCTGGCGCGGCATCGGCTTGCCGTCCCACTCGGGCATGTTGCAACTCATGCAGCGCCGGTCGTCGCCGCGCCAGATCACCTTGCCATTGCGGTCCTGCACGTAGTCGATCAGCGAGGCGTTGAACTGCACGCCGTTGTTGGCAAGCGCCGAGTAGGCGTTGACCATGCGGCTGACCGTGGTCTCACCCGCGCCGAGCGCGAACGAGAGGTAGGCCTTGTAGTCGCCGATGCCGACGTTGTGGAACGTCTTGATGACGCGCGGCATGCCGGTGTCGTTCGCGATGCGCACGGTCATCAGGTTGCGCGACTGCTCCAGGCCCCAGCGCATGGTGTGCGAACCGCCGCCGCCGCCGCCAAAATTGCGGAAGCATTTGTTGCCCAGCGCCGCGCCCTGGTAGACGCAGAACGTCCCGTCGAGCACCTGCGTTGCCGGGGTCATCCCGTATTGCAGGCCGGTGGCGTAGACGAACGGCTTGATGGTCGAGCCCGGCTGACGCATTGCCTGCGTCGCGCGGTTGAAGGAGCCGAGACCGCTGTCAAACCCGCCCTGCATGGCAAGGATACGGCCGGTCGCGGGCTGCTCAATCACCATGCCGCCGGACACTTCGGGGATCGAGCGAACGGCGTACGTGCTCGAGTTGATCGGCGCGGCGGCAGTCACGTCGCCTGCCCGCAGCTTGTCCGGGATGCCTGTTAGCGTGGCCGTGCTGCCGTCGGTGAAGCCGATCTGGCCCGAGCTGCCGCTTCGCGAAGTGACGACGCCGATGCGCCAGTCCTTGTAGTCGATCGTCAGGTTGGAGACGATCAGCTGCGTCTGCCAGGTGTCCAGGTCGTCGATGTGCGCGAGCGGGCCAACCCAGCCGCGATTGCCATGGTAGCGCAGCAGCCCAGCACGCAGCGAGTCGCGCACCGCGTTCTGCATCGTGGTATCAAGCGAGGTCCGCACCCACAGACCACCGGCGTAGACGCTTAGTGGGCCGTCCTCGGCATTCTCGCCGAAGCGGTCGATCAGGCGACGGCGCGTCTCTTCCATGAAGTAGCCGATCGAGGGATCGTAGCGCTCCGCCCGGCGTGGCTTGAGGCCGAGCGGCATGGCCCGCGCTTCTGCCGCCGCCGCCGGAGTGGCCCAACCATTGGCGACCATCTGATCCAGCACGTAGTTGCGCCGGGCGATCGCCATGCCTTCGAACTTCTTGCGGCCATAGCGCTCGGGCGCCTTGGGCAGGATCGCCAGGAATGCGGCCTCACGCAGGTCGAGCTGGTCGACATCCTTGTCGAAGTAGGCGCGTGCGGCGGCCTGGACGCCGAAGCTCTGCCGGCCGAGCGGGATCTCGTTGAGATAGAGCTCGAGGATCTGCTGCTTGGTCAGCACCGACTCGATGCGCCGCGCGACGATCATCTCCTTGAGCTTGCGCGTGACCGAATATTCGTCGCCAATCAGGATGTTCTTGGCGACCTGCTGGGTGATCGTCGATCCGCCCTTGGCGCGTCCGCCCGAGCCTAGCTTGGACGCATAGTCGACCACCGCGCCCAGCAGCCCGGTGTAGTCGACGCCGCCGTGCGTCCAGAAGGTCTTGTCCTCGGCCGCGAGATAAGCGTCGATCAGCTGACGCGGGAAGTCCACGAAACGCAGCTGCACGCGCCGTTCGCGCGCATAGCTGTAGGCGATCTGGCCATCGATGCCGCGCACCATCGTCGGCAAGGGCGGCTGGTAGTCGGCCAACTTGTCGGTGGAAGGCAGATCCTTGGTGAGCACGATCCAGAACGCACCCAGCCCGACAAGCCCGGCCAGCACGACATAGGAGAAGCGCCGCAGCCATGGCCGACGGCGCCACGTGGCGCCTAGCGAGCGAAACACACCGCCGCCCTCGCGACGAATACGATAGGTCACTTCCCCAGTCTCTGGGTCCGCTTCGGGTCCGGCCGGCTCGCTCATTGCGCGGGTCCTCTAGCACGGGGCTTTCGCGCAAGGCCAGCGATCACGATCAGGTGCCGGCCTGTCGCGCAAAATATGCGCGGATAGCTTGGGCGGCGGCGTCTGCAATCGTCTGGCGACCTTGCTGCCCGTTGAGGAACTGCGCATCGTCCACATTACTGATGTAACCGGTCTCGAACAGGAGCGACGGGATATCGGGCGCCTTCAGCACTGCGAGCGACGCCGATTGCAGCGTGTCGTAGTGCAACGGCACTTTGCCGCGGATCTCGCGCAGGAACAGCGCGCCAGCGCCTGCCGAACCCGCCTGCGCCTCGCGCTGCGACAGGTCGAGCAGGATCGCGCCGACGGTGTCGCTCGTCTCCGACAGGCTGACACCGTTGACGGTGTCGGCGCGATTCTCCCGCGCGGCGAAGCGCGCCGCCTCCTGGCTGGAGCCCTTCTCGGAGAGGATGTAGACGCTCGATCCGCGCGCACCATCTGTCTCAGCGCTGTCGGCGTGGATCGAGACGAACAAGTCGGCCCCGAGCTGCCGGGCTATGCTGGGGCGCTCTGACAAGGTCACGAAGCGGTCGTCGTCGCGGGTCATGGCGACGCGAATGCCGCCGCCTTCCAGCAGCCGGTCGCGCAAGGCGAGCGCGATCGCGAGCGCGATGCTCTTCTCCTTGACCGGCCCTACCCCGGCTCCTGGATCGAAGCCGCCGTGCCCGGGGTCTATTACCACCAGCGGGCGGCTGGCATCCTGCGG
This sequence comes from Novosphingobium sp. 9U, assembly GCF_902506425.1. NCBI lineage: Bacteria > Pseudomonadati > Pseudomonadota > Alphaproteobacteria > Sphingomonadales > Sphingomonadaceae > Novosphingobium > Novosphingobium sp. 9U. The sequence goes on from NZ_LR732469.1 coordinate 45,550, forward strand.
ACCGGCAATCGCGGGCAAGTCGCGGGTGCGATCGACGGCAGGCAGTTCGAGCCGCACCAGGTAGCCCTGTGCCGCGCTGCGCTTGGCCGCGAACAGCTGCAGGCCTACCGCGGCGGCAAGGATCGCCAGCGGCACGAGGAGCAGCAAAGCGAGCTGGAGGCCGCGCGACATCGTGCCGCCTGCCTAAGTGGCAAGCGCGCCAGCGGCAATGGCTTTGCTTATGTATCGCGGCAAGATTTCAGTAACCATAAGGTACTAGCTATGGCGTCGGTCCCGGCGGACCTTGCTCGGCAAGGACACAAATGCTAGGCCAACTCGACCCGGGGTCTCTGACGGCTTCGAACCTCGCTTTTTTCCGAGACACAAGCCACGGATGGCTTCGGAATAGCGCCGGCTCTCGTCAGGAAACCCGGTCGTCACGCGTCGGAGATGATCTTCGGCACCCGCACAGGTTGACGCGAACCATGAGAATGCAACTGCCGTCCTGCCAGCCGATGCCCGAAGGGGCGTGGGCGGTCCGGACGCATTTTGCAGCGCCGCCGATCGCGCCGCGCACTCTCGGTTTTGCAGACGCGAAATCGGCTGACGAGGCTTCTCGCCTCGGGATGCTTCACCTCGCCGCGCCGGATAGCACGGGCATTCGCCCGACGCCCGGCCGCGGCACCATCGAACAAAATCGCGCCCCCGCTGCCCTCAGGGCACTGCCGCGGCGCGTCTGGAGAATACACAATGGCAACGCGCATGCTGATCGATGCGCGCCACCCGGAAGAAACCCGGGTGGCGGTCCTCAAGGGCAACAGGATTGAAGAGTTCGACTTCGAGTCGGCCGACAGGAAGCAGATCAAGGGCAACATCTATCTCGCGAAAGTCACGCGGGTAGAACCGTCACTACAGGCGGCGTTCGTCGACTTCGGCGGCAATCGCCATGGGTTCCTGGCTTTCAGCGAAATCCACCCCGATTACTACCAGATCCCCAAGGAAGATCGCGAAGCGCTCCTCGCCGAGGAAGCCGCCCACGCCGAGGAAGAAGCCGCGCTGCGCGCCAGCGAGGGTGACGAGGACGAGCACGGCTCCGAGGATCACGACCACGATCACGATCATGACGACTTCGGTGACGAAGGCGGCTTGACCGAAGTCGACACGTCCGAGAAGGACGAAGTCTCGACCATCGACGGTGGCGAGGAAGAAGGCGGCGACGACGAAGCTGCCGACGAGGAAACCGCCGAAGGTGAAGACCGTTCGCAGCGCCGCGGTGGCCGTGGCCGTCGCCAGGGCAAGGGCGGCGGTGGCCGCTCGAAGGAAGCCGACGAACTGCGCGCCAAGCGCATGGCGCTGCGCCGCCGCTACAAGATCCAGGACGTTATCCAGCGCCGCCAGGTGCTGCTGGTCCAGGTCGTCAAGGAAGAGCGCGGCAACAAGGGCGCGGCGCTGACCACCTATCTCAGCCTTGCGGGCCGCTACTGCGTGCTGATGCCCAACTCGAGCCACGGCGGCGGTATCAGCCGCAAGATCAGCTCGGCCAGCGACCGTAAGCGCCTGAAGTCTATCATCTCCGAGATGGACCTGCCGCGCTCGATGGGCTGCATCGTGCGCACCGCCGGTCTCCAGCGCACCAAGACCGAGATCAAGCGTGACTTCGACTACCTCGCCCGCCTGTGGGATGAGCTGCGCGAGACGACGCTGCGCTCCGCCGCGCCGACGCTGATTCACTCCGACAGCGATCTGATCAAGCGCGCGATCCGCGACATCTACAACCGCGACATCGAAGAGGTCGTGGTCGAAGGCGAGGAAGGCTACCGCGCCGCCAAGGACTTCATGAAGCTCCTGATGCCGAGCCATGCGGCCAAGGTGAAGCCCTACTCCGACCCGGTTCCGCTGTTCCAGCGCTTCGGCGCCGAGGACCAGCTGACTGCGATGTACGACCCCGTCGTGCAGCTGCGTTCGGGCGGCTACATCGTCATCAACCCGACCGAGGCGCTGGTCTCGATCGACATCAACTCGGGCCGCTCCACCAAGGAGTACGGCATCGAGGCGACGGCGGTGAACACCAACCTCGAAGCCGCGCACGAGATCGCCCGCCAGCTGCGCCTGCGCGACATGGCCGGCCTTGTCGTCATCGACTTCATCGACATGGAATACGGCTCCAACGTCCGTAAGGTCGAGAAGGCGATGAAGGATGCGCTCAAGAACGACCGCGCCCGCATTCAGGTCGGCCGCATCTCGAGCTTCGGCCTGATGGAGATGAGCCGCCAGCGCCTGCGCACCGGCGTTCTGGAAGCGACCACCCGCGGCTGCCCGCACTGCGACGGCACCGGCCTGGTTCGCACCGCCAGCTCGGCCGGCTTGTCGGCACTGCGCCTGATCGAGGACGAAGCGGCCAAGGGTCGCGGCATCGTTGTCTCGCTCTTCGCCAGCACCGAGGCTGCGGTCTACCTGCTCAACGCCAAGCGCGCTGACCTGGGCGACATCGAGCACCGCTACGGCGTGCAGGTCGAGGTGATCCCCGAAGGCGAGAACGAAGGCGCCAAGATGCGCGTCCTCTCGTCGGGTCCGCGCAACGAGTTCGTTCCGCGCTTCGATCCGATCGCCGACGAGGTCGAAGACGACTTCCCGATCGAGGACGAGGAAGAGGAAGAGGTCGCCGAGGAGCAGCAGGAGCGCGAGCCGCGCGCCGAAGGTGATAGCGATGGCCGTCGCAAGCGCCGCAAGCGCCGCCGGGGCCGTAACCGCGATCGTCGCGAAGAAGGTGAGGCTGGTTCCGAAGACGAGACCGGCGAAACCGAGGGCGATGAGCCCGAAGGCGAGGAGCAGGTCGAAGGCGAGCTGGTCGAGGCCGAAGGCGAAGCTGAGGGCGCAGAGACCGAGGCTTCCGAGGACTCGGATGCACCCCGCAAGCGCCGCCGCCGTGGCGGTCGTCGTCGGCGTGGTGGCCGTGACCGTGGCGGTGAGGAAGGCGAGGCTCAGGATGGCGAGGCAGAAATCGCAGAGCCGGCCGCTGAACAGCCCGCTCCTGTTGCCGAGGAACTGCCTCAGGTAGCCGAAGCTGGTGCAGGCGTTCCGCTGGCGGCAGAGGCCGAGGCCGCCGACGAGCCTGCGCCCAAGCCCAAGCGCAGGCGCCGCAAGAAGGCGGACGTAGAAGCGGCCGAAGCGCCGGTCGAGGCTCCTGCTCCGGTGGCTGAGGCTCCGGCCGAAGCGGCGGTAGAGGCGCCGGCCAAGCCCAAGCGGACGCGTCGCAAGAAGGCCGATATCGAGACGGCGGAAGCGCCTGTCGAAGCGCCGGCTGCTGCGGAAGCTGCCGAGGCTCCGGCCGAAGCACCGGCGAAGCCGAAGCGCACGCGCCGCTCGAAGGCTGCCGAGGCTGCTCCTGCACCCGTCGCGACCGAGGAGGCCGCTACGCAGGAGCCCGAGTCGGCACCTGCAATGGCGGACGCACCCGTAGCCGCGAACGAGGACACGGCCAGCGACGGCGCAGACGACGCGGGTTCCGAAGGCAAGCCGCGCCGGGGCTGGTGGCAGCGCACGTTCGGCGCCTGACCGCTCTCGGGTAAGCGCAAGGCAGAAGAGCACCCTCCGGCCTGCAAGCCGGGGGGTGTTTTCGTTGGGTTGCAATCACCCTGCCTCACATCTCCCCTCCCCCGCGGGGAGGAGTTGGGGGTGGGGGAGCGTGGCCGAAGGCCGCGCGTCCACGCTGACGTGGGTACACCCACCTCCCGACCTCCTCCCTCAAGGGAGGAGGAGCAAGTGATCTGAACTGCGTTGATCGTCTCTAGATTGGCCGATGGCACGCCGGGCGCGGGCCAAGCCAGCTTTCAGGCTCAGGTCGCCAACGGCACCCGCCGTGGCACGGTGAGGCCTTCGAACAGCAGCGACATGCTGCGTATGCGTCCGATGACACCCCAGATCGCGTAGGACAGCCCGAACGACAGCGCCATGATCGCAAGTGCCTTGACCACGGGCGGCAGCGGCAAGGGCTGTGCCAGCCACACGAACAGCGCGATCAGCGGCAAATGGAACAGGTAGATCACGAAGGACGCATCCGTCAGCTTGCGCACGAGCGGAATTTGGCGGTCGAGCAGCGTGCGCGCGGCCGCGATCAGCACCTGCGTGGCGGCGAGCGCGGCGAAGGTGCCGATGAAGCGCTCGGTCATGGGTGCTACGTCCTTGTGGACGATCAGCCACAGCGCCGTCCCCGCTACCGCAACGAGCGCGACGGGTGCCGAGAGGCGGGTCGCCTGCTCCAAGCTCAGCCTCGCTCGGACCAGCACGCAACCGAGCGCAAACCAAGGCAGGTAGATGATCGTTTCATCCAGTCGCAGGATCTGTTGCGGCAGCATGCTCGCCAAGCCCAGGCTGTAGAACGCCTCGAGCGCCAGGGCTTCCCACAACCCGATCATCAGGGCCAGACCGAACAGCGTCAGCACGAAATGCCTGCTTGCCCAATCATCGATGGAGCGGGGCACGAGACCGGAGCGCACACTGGGGAAGCGCTGCGCCAGGAAAGCCGTACCGCTCGACAAGTAAAGCAGCACGATGATGAACCACAAGTGCCGCACCCAGTAGCCACCCGAAGTCAGCGAATTCTCGCGCCAGGATCGCAGCGCCTCTGGCGCCGGAAGGTTCGACAACTCGCAGACGAGGTTCATCGCCGGAACCAGCGTCAGGATGCAAGTTAGGAACGGGATGCCGAGGCGCAGGAAGCGGCCTTTGAGCCACGCCATCGGTTCGCGCTTGGCCAGCAGCAACATCGCGAAGTAGCCGGCGATGACGAAGAAGGCGGGCATGCGAAACAAGTGCAGCGCATCTGCAAACTGGGAAAAGCCGGTGACGCCTTCGCCGGAGTGGACGATGAAATCCTGCCCTGGCTGATACGAAAGGGCCACGTGATAGGGGATGCCCAGCAGCATCAGGAACGCGCGCAGGGCATCCCAGAAGTGTTCGCGCTGGCTCTGCGTCTGCGTTGTCATCCTGCTCCTCTGCACATCGCGCGGCGGGCGCACGGACATGGGCTGCAGCAAATGAACTCAGGATAGACAACAAGGCTGCGTGGCTCAGAACGCGATGTGCTGGCCATCCCAGGCGAGGAACGCACCGCTCTCGGCCGGCGTGAGTTGCTCGATCACCTTGAGCAGGTGTCCGGCAGCCTGTTCGGCGGAGGTTAGCTGCCCCTCGGGCAAGTTGCGCTGGAACGCGCGGGAAAGCGGCGTGTCGACAGTGCCAGGGTGGAGGGCCACAACGACCGCCTGCGGGTGCGTGCGGCGCATCTCGATGGCGAAGTTGCGCATCAGCATGTTCAGCGCCGCCTTGGACGCGCGATAGCTATGCCACCCACCAAGCCGATTGTCGGCGATAGACCCTACCCTCGCCGACAGCAAAGCAAACACCGCGCGCCGATCGCGGCGCAGCGTCGGCAGCACATGCTTCGCGATTAGCGCAGGCCCGATAGCGTTCAGCGTCATCATCTCGCTCATGCGAACCGGATCCAACGATCGGAACGACTTTTCTGGCCCGGCACTGTCGGAGAATGCAAGCGCACCGGTCGCCACGATGGTGATATCAGGTGGCGCCTCTCCTAGATCGCGAGCGGCCGCAGCGATCGTGCTCTCGTCCATAAAGTCGAAGACGAAAGGGCGAACCTTCGAACCGCCCTCGACCAACGTCCGCCCTCCGGCATGCACCAATGCCATGTCGGCCCGATCGGCGAGCGCACTGACCAGTGCGCCGCCGATACCGCCGGTTGCGCCGAAAACGCAGGCGTTGAGGGTGCTCATCGCGACGGTGCTAGTCTGCTGCCGTGTCGCTCGCCAGTGCCCTTCCGGGTGCTGCCGCTCAGACCCCGGCAGCCATCCCGCCGGTCACCCGCAAGGTCTCGCCCGTCACGAAGCGCGCCTTGCGAGACGCGAGGTAGAGCAGTGCCTCAACGATGTCCTCCTCGTGACCGTCGGCATCGATCATCTGCATCGCCTTGACCCGGGCCTTGGTCGCCTCCGGCAGTTCCCTGGCGATTGTCTCGGTCAGCATCAGCCCGGGCGAAATCGCATTCACGCGGATCCCTTCCCGGCCCAGCTCGCGTGCGAAGGTGATCGTCAGGCCCGCTACCGCCAGCTTGCTGTCACCATAGGGCGAGCCGCCCATGTGCGCTGCGCTGGAGGCAATGTTGACGATCGAGGCGCCCTCCCTGCCCTTCATGTGCGGCAGCGCGGCGAGTGTGCAGCACACCACGCCCATGACGTTTACGTCGAACAGCCGGCGCGTCTTCGCAAGTCCCAGCTTGGTAATGGGCTGGCCGTATTCGTCCGAGTGCAGCCCTGCATTGTTGACCAGCAGATCGATGCCTCCGTGCATCCCGGCCGCCTGGGCCATGACTTCGGCCATCCGGACCTCGTCCGTCACGTCGCCACCGATCCCGTCCGCCGCGCCGCCCGCTGCGCGGATCTCCGCCGCGGCCGCCATGGCAACCGTCTCGTCGATGTCGACCAGCACGGCATGCGCACCGGCGTCGGCGAGCGCCGTGCCGAATGCCTTGCCGAAGCCACGTCCACCACCGGTGATGACGGCCGTGCGTGCTTTCCACTCGCTCATGTCGCTCTCCTCGATGACGCTGCACGCAAGCATCGCTGAACCTGCGACGCAAGCCGCACCGGCGATGAGGCCCGCCTGTTCGCAGCGCCGACCCGGCCCGCTCGCCACCACCGCACATGCCTGCACCGATCCATGCCAGGACGCAGGGACAGGCGGCCGCAGCGCACCGGGCGCTTGTTCGCGCAAGTCTCCTTGCAGGATTGGCACCATGAGACGCTTGCTCCGGCCCGCACAATCGCTAGAGGGTGGAGGCAATCGCGGCTTTTGCCGCAGTGCAGGATAGCAGGAAACGTCGATGGCGCAGTTCTCCCTCCCGGCCAACAGCAAGATCAAGAAGCGCGGCAACGTCCACAAGGCCGAGGGCGCCACCCGGGTCAAGACCTTCACTGTCTACCGCTACGATCCCGACAGCGGCGAAAACCCGCGCTACGATACGTTCGAGATAGACCTCGACACCTGTGGGCCGATGGTGCTCGATGCGCTGATCAAGATGAAGAGCGAGCAGGACCCCACGCTCACTTTCCGCCGCTCCTGCCGTGAGGGTATCTGCGGCTCTTGCTCGATGAACCTCAACGGACGCAACGGCCTTGCCTGCACCACTGCGATCGAGGACCTGAAGGGCGATATCCGCATCACCCCGCTGCCGCACATGGAAGTGATCAAGGACCTCGTCCCTGACTTCACGCACTTCTATGCGCAGTACGCCTCGATCCGCCCCTGGCTGCAGACCGTCTCCACCACGCCCTCGGGCAAGGAGCGCCTGCAGAGCCCCGAGCAGCGCGAGAAGCTGGACGGCTTGTACGAATGCATCCTGTGCGCCTGCTGCTCCACGTCGTGCCCCAGCTACTGGTGGAACTCCGACAAGTTCCTGGGTCCGGCAATCCTGCTCCAGGCCTATCGCTGGCTGGCCGACAGCCGTGACGAGATGACCGGCGAGCGCCTGGACGAGCTGGAAGATCCTTTCCGCCTCTATCGCTGCCACACGATCATGAACTGCGCCAATGTGTGCCCCAAGGGCCTCAGCCCCGCGCGTGCCATTGCCGAGATCAAGAAGATGCAGGCCGAACGCCAGGTCTGAGCAGGCCAGCAAGGTGGAGCTTACTGCGGCGTTCATCCACGAGCCGGATCGGGACAATCCCGGCTGGCACACTTGGCATCTGGATGACGACAGCCGCTTCAACAACGCTGCACTGGGCCGGTTGCTGTTGCGTCGGGAGGGCGAGCACCAGGCACGGCTGCGCTTGCCTCAAACGCGTGCGCAGCACAGCAACGTCCATGGCAAAATACACGGCGGGGTCACGCTCGCGCTTGTCGACGTGGGCATCTTCACGACGATCTACACGTTGATCGGTCCGCATATGTCCGGCTCGGTAACCTTGGACGTGAACTGTCAATTCGTCGGAGCGGGGCTGGTCGGGCAACCGCTCGACTTTGTTGGCGAGGTGACGAAGGAGACGGGCCGACTCGTTTTCGTGCGTGGCACGGTCGAGCAAGAGCATGGCCTGGTGGCGAGCATGATCGGCACACTGCGTAAGCCGTCGGCACGATGAGCATTCTCGAACGCTATGAGGCGCTGGCCGCCACGGGCGAGCTGCGCGCCGACCCGGACCAAGCTGCCGCCGCGGAGCGGCTGGAGCGGCTTGAGAGAGAACTGGAGAAGGCCACGGCCTCGGTGGGCCTGATCGGCCGGCTGATGGGCCGCAAGGCAGCTTCCCCGCGCGGAGTCTACATGTGGGGCGGCGTCGGCCGCGGCAAGTCGATGCTGATGGATCTGTTCCACCAGAGCCTCGCCATCCCCGAGAAACGGCGGGTGCACTTCCATGCCTTCATGCTGGAGGTGCATGCGCTTCTGAATGTCGAGCGCAAGAAGGAAGCGGGCGATCCGATCCCCCCGGTCGCGGCCGCGATCGGGCGCAACTTGCGCTGCCTGGCGTTCGACGAGATGGTCGTGAACAACTCGGCCGATGCGATGATCATGAGCCGGCTCTTCACCGCACTGATCCGCGATGAGGGCGTGACGATCGTCACCACATCGAACCGCGCCCCTTCGCAGCTGTATAAGGACGGGCTGAACCGCGAACACTTCCTGCCGTTCATCGCGCTGATCGAGAACGACCTCGACGTGCTGACGCTCGACGGTCCGACCGACTACCGCCTGCAGCGCCTTGGCGGCATGGCCACGTGGCACACGCCGCTGGGCGAGGCAGCCACGGCGCAGACGCGCGAGGCATTCTACCGCCTGACTGATTATCCGCCCGAGGATGCCGAGCACGTCCCCTCGACCGATCTCGATCTGGGTGGTGGCCGTAAGCTGCACGTGCCCAAGAGCCTCAAGGGCGTCGGCGTGTTCAGCTTCAAGCGTCTGTGCGGAGAACCACGCGGCGCGGCCGATTACCTCGCCATCGCGCACGCCTATCACACCGTCATCATCGTCGGGATCCCCAAGATGGGACCGGACAAGCGCAACGAGGCGGCTCGCTTCGTGACCTTGATCGACGCGCTGTACGAGAACAAGGTGAAGCTGATCGCCGCCGCCGATGCCGCGCCAGAGGACCTGTACCAGGCGGGCATGGGTCGTTTTGAATTCGAGCGCACCGTGAGCCGCCTCAACGAAATGCAGAGCGCGGATTACCTGGCACTGGGCCACGGGCAGGACTGAGACAGCAGATTGCGGGTATTTCGGCTTACTGACGGCAACGCTTCGAGATAGCCGCCTACGGGCTCGCGAGCCGAGCTCTTTCGTAAAGTCCTGAGCGCCTGCAACCTTCGTCTGAGCGCCCGGCGTCGGAGGCGAGTTCGACCGGCAGCAATGCCGTGTCTCTCGCTCATGCTCCTCCGATCCCTAATCGCGGCGGCGTGACGGCCACAGCATCGGCATCGCACAATGGAGATCGACCGGAGTAGCGTCGATCGGCGATAATCTACAGTTAGCGGTAGAGCGACAACAAGCCGCGATGACATACCAGGCGACAGGTTGCCAAACGCCAAAAACGATGAAGGCGCCTCGAGCGTGAGCCCGCGACGCCTACCTGACGATTCACCATCGTCAGAACTTTCTGCGACCTTATCTTTATCAAGATCGAGATTACTTAAGCTTCAATCTTCGAAACGCGGTAAGTTACTTGACCGCTGTCGAAGGATGTCACTCGAACGAGGACCAACCCCAATGCCAGATCATATCGATTCCCCATGTAAAACCATCCGCGGTTTTCCGCGGTGACAACAGGGTTACCGAAATCTTAGCGATTCATCAACTCTTTTTTAACCAGTCGTTCGCACGCTCTTCTCAGCCAGATGCACGACGAAGTCTCTAAATGAGACAGGTCTACCTACGTAGTATCCCTGAACTTGGTCGCACTGCAGGCTTCTCAGCAAGGCCAGCGACTCGGCTGTCTCCACACCTTCGGCCACGACCTGCCGCCCCAGCGAGTGCGCCATCTCGATGATCGACTGGACAAGCAGGTGATCGCCCGGGTTGGTGTCGATCTCCCGAATAAACGACTTGTCGATTTTCACCTCGGCGGCCGGCAGGTAGCGCAGGTAGTCAATCGTCGCGTTGCCCGTGCCGAAGTCGTCGATCGAGATGCGCAGCCCCGCAGCTACCAGCTCCTCCATCATCTGGACGGTCTTGGCCGAGCGATCGAGGCGATCGGTTTCGGTGATCTCCAAGATCAGGTGCGCGGGATCGAGATCATGAGCGGCCAGAGTCTCAAGCACCATGCGCGGCAGCCTGGGGTTGCGCAGCAATTGCGCGGAGATGTTGACCGAGATCGAGAACTCATGGCCCTCGCGCACGAAGCTGGCGGCCGCGCGTACCGCCTTGTCGAGAACGAAGCGGGTGATGCGCTCGATGCGGTGGTACTCTTCGGCGATGCCGATGAACTTCTCCGGACTGATCGGCCCGCGTTCGGGATGCGACCACCGCGCCAGGGCTTCGGCACCGATGACTTTGTTCGTCAGCAAGTCCAGCTTGGGCTGGAAGGCAACCCAGACCTCGCCATTGTCGATGGCACGGTCGAGCGAGGCAAGCAGCGAAATCTCCCACTGCACTTCCCCCTTGGCGCCATCGTGATGGCACACCAATTCGTCCGATCGCACAGCTTCTTCGGCAGACTGCATGGCATTCGCCAGTCGGTTTGCGATGGTGTTCTGCAGTTCTGAGTCGACCCCACAGTTGAAACCGACGTCGACCTCGGTTCCGTCGATCACGATCCCGTTCTGGACGATCCGGTGCAGGCCTTCCAGGTTCTCGAACAATTCGACAATGTCGGTCAGGTTCGAAAGCCACACGAACATGCCGCCCTCATGGTACACCACCACCTCGGGCTCGCTTATGCGGATGCGGCGCTGGATCTCGGCTGCCAGATCGGCTTCCACCGCCCCTTCAAAGCTGCGAAGGATGCCCGAGTAGTTGCGGATTTTGAGCGCGACGAGCAGCCCGGAAGAGCGCTCGCGCATGTCGCGCAGTGCCTGCAGGCTTGGCAGCCCGGACGCGGCATTCGTCTCACTGACGTCTTTGATCTTGTCGAGTGTTCGAGCGCGGACCGTCGCATAGATCGCCATGATCGCAGCGGGTAGCACCGTAACTTCCACGCCATAACGGTCCAGCACGGTCGGAAAAACGAGCAGGATCAAGGCATAGCCAGCCAAACGGAGTGGCTTGAAGGATCGACCTCGGCCGATGCCGGTGGCCATCATAACGGCTACCAGGAGGAAGGCGGGCACCCAGCCCAGAGCCGTAGGGTTTTGCTCAATCAGTGTTTCTGCGGCGATTACATGGAAGTAGACACTCGGCACGAAGTCGCCAAGCGGCAGAGGATGTTGCTCGCTCGAAGAGGCAGTCAAACCCACGACGGCTTTGCGCCCGGAGAATTGCGCGGGAGTTATCCTGCCGTTCAGTACGTCGATGTAGCTGACCGTCGGTATGGTCTGATGATCGATCGCGAAATCGGCCCGGAACATGCGGCTGGTTTCGTGCACCTGATCGGCGAGCGCGGCAGACAAAGACTGCACCCGTCCAACCGTGCTCTTCGACATATAAGGGAAGCTGAAGCTCAAGTTGAGCGGATGGGCAACGACGGCCAGTGAGACCAAGCGAGCGTGCTGACGGAACGCTTTGGCGGGCACCCTGCTGAGCGTCGCATCTGAGCCTCCGGCGCGCATCGAGGCACCGAGATAAACACGACCCGGATAGCGATCGAGCGTCTTGATTAGCTTTGCCGCGCCCGCTGTCTGATCCGAAAACGGGTAAGTGCGGTTGAAGTACACACTCGTCGCCCCAGCCTTCATCAAGTTTTCGACGACCTGAGCATCAAGGCCTGGGTTCACGTCATTGTCGTGCAGTGCTTCCAGTGATCGATCGTCGATTTTAACGATAACGATCTGCCCGCTCGCATTCTCGCTGCGCAACTTCGTGCGCGCGGCAATGAATAGATCTTCCAGTGGCACCGTCACGCCGAGCACGCCGCACACCGCTCCTATCAGCAGCGCCGAGATGACGATGCGTGAGCGGCGATGGCGCCAAGCTGCTTTGAGGCGGGAAAGCAGGATCATGCGACGTCACCGGGCGGCCGCAAGCCGCGGCGCACGATGTCCCGCGCGCAAGCGCTCGGATCGGCGATCCGAGGTGCTTGCGTGAGCAGGAATTGGAAGAGGCGACCGTGGCTTTTCATGACGTCCTAGCTGACGCTTACCAGGCCGTCCTAGGGGCAATGTCCTAAGATTGGGTTTAGTTAACACGCCAGCCCGACGTTCGCGGGAGCCGCGCGCAGCGGGCGGGACAAGGGTTAAGAGGCCCTTTATCAGGCGATACCGAGTTGCCCTAGTGATCTATCAAGCATCAAAAGCTGCCACAATATCCGTGCGTTGTTGGCTGTTCCTGAGACATGATCGTGCGCAAGTGCAGTCAGACGCCGGTTGTCGAACCAGCCGGTTCGCCCCAGCGATGCACTGGCGCCGATCTCATGCGCCGCCCCGGCCAGTGGTCCGCGAAACCACGCCTCGATCGGCATGACGAAGCCCTGCTTCTGGCGGTACAGGATGTCGTCGGGCAGGTAGCGGCGCATGGTCCGCTTCAGCAGCCACTTGCCCTGTTTGCCGCGCAGCCGTGCGGTCTCCGGCAGCGTGGCGGCAAATTCGATCAAGCGGTGATCGAGCAGCGGCTCGCGAGCCTCCAGGCCTACCGCCATGCTGGTTCGGTCGACCTTGGTGAGGATGTCGCCAGGCAACCAGACCTTCAGGTCGGCGTACTGCGCGCGGTCCAAACCCGAGCGAGCGGGAGCCGCGCGCATCAAATCGGTGACGAGCGTCTCGCCTCGGTAGTCACCGCGCAAACGCTTGTATTCGGGCGAGTAAAGTGAGTCGCGTAGTTCGGGCGGTGCCACCCCGATCGCGCGGGCATAGCCCTGTGCGCTATCCCCAGCGAGCGACAACAGTGTGGTCTTGGCCCGGAGTGGCCGGGGTGCCCAATCCGCCTTTGGGTAGATTGCCCCGAGCGATCCGAACACCGGACCGCGCAGCGCGGCAGGCAGGACCGACCGCAGCCGATCCTCGCCATGTTGGAACAAGTGACGCCGGTAACCCGCGAACGCTTCGTCCGCGCCATCGCCCGACAAGGCGACGGTGACCGTCTCGCGCGCGAGCTGGCACACCCGCCAGGTCGGCAGCGCGGAGGCATCGGCGAACGGCTCGTCGAACATGGCAGCTAAAATATCGACCGACTGGAAGTCGTCCGGCGAAACCGCTCGTGCACGATGGTCGGTGCCGAAGCGTTCGGCGACGCGAGTGGCGTAGGCGCTCTCATCCAGGTCGGCGACGTCGAAGCCGATCGAGCAGGTCTTGACCGGAGACGCGCTCGCCTCCGCCATCAAGGCGACCACGCTGGAGCTGTCGACGCCGCCCGAGAGGAAGGCGCCGAGCGGCACATCGGCCACCATGCGCGAAGTCACTGCCTCGCGCATCAGGTGCAACAGTTCGGCCTCCAGGTCCTCGACCTTGCCCTTGCGGCGTTCGGCAAAGGAAATGTCCCACCACTGGCGCGGGTTGGGCATCGGCTTACCGCATTCGAGCAGCAGCGAATGGCCGGCGGGAAGCTTGGTCACGCCCTTCAGGATCGAGCGGGTGTCGGGCACGTAGCCCCAAGTGAGGTAATCCTCGATCGCCAGTGGGTCGACCTCGCGCCGCAGCAGCGGGTGCGCGACGAGTGCCTTGAGCTCGGAGGCAAAGGCCAGGCTGCCGTCACTGAGCGGCGCCAGGAACAGGGGCTTCACGCCCAGCCGATCGCGCGCCAGGAACAGCGTGCGCGCCGCCAGGTCGTAGATCGCGAAAGCGAACATGCCGTGCAGGCGGGTGACGCAGTCCGGCCCCCACTTCTGCCAGGCGGCGAGGATCACCTCGCTGTCGCCATCTGTGCGGAACACGGCGCCGGCTGCGCGCAATTCGTGGCGCAACTCGCGGTAATTGTAGATCTCGCCGTTGAAGACCAGCATCGCGCGGCCATCGAGTGAGGCCATCGGCTGCGGTGAGCCGGCGACGTCGATGATGGAGAGGCGGCGATGGCCGAGCGCGACGCCCGGCGCGGTCCACACGCCCTGCCCGTCGGGCCCGCGATGCGCGATGGCATCGCACATGCGCTCGAGCCGGGCCGGGTCGACCGGCTTGGGGGTCTCGAGATGGAAGATACCGGCGATGCCGCACATGTCGCCGAGGCTCCTACTTCACGCCGCCGATGCGGTCCATCCAGGTGCCGAGCGGGCCGGCGGCGTGCACGAACGCACGGATTGCCGGCTCGGCAGGTGCGCCGCGCAGGTCTTCGGCCGAGACGATCAGCACCATCGTGGCGCGCGTCCGCAAGGCGAGGCGGTCGGCCATGGCTGCGAGTTTCAACCGCGCGTTGCTGCCTGTCAGCAGGGGGCCCGTTCGATACCAGGTGTGCGCAACACGGCCGACATGGCCGGCGCCGAGCAGACGCTCCCCATGGCTTTCGGCGAGCGGTGTGGCGTTCGCCTGCCAGGCCCATTCGCTTTGCGGCACCAGGGCGCCCTCGCCGAACCCGCCCGCCTCGTGGCCTTCGCTCTGGCTGGCGTAGAGCGCGTAGAAGACGTCGACCCGGTGCCCTGCCGCATCGGCATAGCTGCCCAGCAGACGATGGTCGGAACCTCCGGCACGGGGCTGCCACCAAATTTGCGGGCGATAGTCGACGCGGGTCCAGCCGGGCACTGGCGGCAGGTCGATCGCAGTCGGCAGCGGTGCACTCATGCGATTGGCGGCATGAGCCCACCCCTGCACGCCCAGCACGATCGCCAGTGCTGCGAGGAGCGCGGGAACGGTGCCAAGGTGCATCGTGGAAAGCCTTGCCAGCACAGGTTGAGCAGCGATGGCCTCAGCATCGATCATCGGGTCATCGGCGGCGCGATCGAAGAAGCGCCAAGCCAGCGCCACGATCAGCGCAATGACGAAGGCAAAGAAGAACCAGCCGTAGACGATGTGGTCGAAGCCGGCTGCTGCCTTGGCACCGAAGAACTGTGCGGCATAGATCGTGCCCCAGGCGCGCACGCCGTTCGCCAGGATCGGCACCACGACGCACGCCAGCATCAGCCCTGCGCGCCGCCACGGCCGCACGAAACACGCGTTCGCCATCAATGCCCCAAACGCGACCATCGCGACCAGGAACTTGACGCCCGAGCAGGCCTCGGCGACCTCGAACAGTCCGGCCGGCGTGTGAATGAACACACCGTCGACTTGCGCCGTGATGCCGCTGAGGTGGACCAAGGCGATGGTGATATGCGCGGTCAGTGTCTGCAGCAGGGTCACCAGTTCCTCACCGCAAGGCACCAGGAAAGCCATGTAGAACAAGGGGAACAGCAGACCGGCAGTGACCTTGGGGCCGGTCAGCAGCGGCACCAGGGCCGCACTCAGCGCCACCACTCCAGCCTGGCGCGCTAGGTCGAGGCCGCTGAATGCGCCTAGCAGCCAGAGAAACGCTGCACCCGCCACCGCGAACAGGCCCGGCCACCATGCCTCAGGCGTCAGCTTCGCCAGTTCGGTGCGGCGCTGCCAAACCAACCAGGCCAGGATCGCCGGCACCAGCAGGATGTGGTTATAGGTAGAGATGTTCCACCACTGGCGAACCATGGCCGACCAGTCGCTTGCGAACAGCGCGAGAACCAATGCCGCCGCCAGGCTCAGCCTGACGATCGCCGCGCGCCACTGAGGGCTGAGCGCGTGCCAGCGCCAGCGTGGCAGCGGCAGTGCCTCAGGCAGCATCGCGCGCTTCCGCGGTGGGCAAGCCGACCAGTTGATCGAGATCGGCCAGGGCGGCAGGCCAGCTGGCGTTCTGAACGACATGCTCGCGCGCGGCCCTGCCCATCGCTTGCGCGCGAGGTCGGTCCTGCAGCAGCGCAATGCAGGCGGCGGCAAGCGCATCGTCGTCTGACGCGATCGACAGCTCCGCGCCATCGCGTGCGGCGATGCCGGTCGCGGCCTCAGGCGTGAGCACGACCGGCAGCGCCATGGCCATCGCTTCGAGGACCTTGTTCTGCACGCCGCGGCCGATCTCCAGCGGCACCAGCGCCAGGTCGCTGGCGGCTAGCCAGGGCTGCACATCCGGAACGCGACCCCAAACGTGCACGCCATCACCGCCGAGCGCGCTGACGCGATCGGCAGGATTGCGGCCGACCACGTGGAAGCTCGCTTGCGGAAAGGCCTCACGGATACGCGGCAGGATGCGCGTGACCGCACGCACGCAGGCATCGACGTTGGGCGCGTAATCCATCTGCCCGGTAAAGATCAGACGTGGATAAGGGAGCGATGCCAGCTGCGGCTCGGGGCGGACGCTCGAGGGATCGAACACCACGCTGTCGATGCCGTTGGCAAGCGTGCGGACACTGTCGTTACCCTCCGCGCGCGAGCGGAACAGTGCGGCTTCTTCATCGCTGATCAGCAGGCTGACGTCCGCGCGGCGGGCGAAGCGGGTCTCCTCCGCGCGTAGCAGGCGCCCCTCCCGCTTCTCGGCCCAGGCTTTCAAGCCACCATCGCGCGAGGCGTAAGCCTCGAACTTGGCGGAGTCGACGTCGACGAAGTCGGCGATCACCCTGCCTTTGAAGTCCTCGGGCACATACTGGCCCATCTGCCCGGAGAAGACGTAGATCGTTGTGATCGGACGCGTGGCTAGAACCTTGCGGATGTAACCTGCCAACGCAGTCGAATGAAAGGCGGTCAGGCTGATCGGCTTGCCGGTGAGCATGGCCGCCGCAGCGGCAAGCGGCAGCGGCTTGGACCGGTGCACCAGGCAATGGCTCGCTGCCACCCCTGCAAGCGCGCCTTGCTCCGCATAGTCGAGCGCATCGTCCGCGAAGGTGGCGACATGGACCGGCGCCAGGCCGGCGAGATGCTTGAGCACGTTGTGCGAGCGGATCTTGTCACCGCGATCCGGCGGGAACGGGATGCGGTGCGAAATGAACAGGATTTCGGACACTTAGCCCAGGCCTCGGGCGATCCAGGGCCCCAATCGATTGGCGACAGGCAGCGGCAGCTTCTGCCACAGCGCGATCTGCAACTTGTGCTTGGCGCTAGTCGGGTCGGCGTCGCGCGCCTCGCTGCCAGGCGCGGTCCACACGGCGTAGCTCAGCGGTTCGGGCGTAAAGCCCCAGTTACGCTTGAAGTGGTATGCGCCGCTCTCGGTCTTTGAGCGTCCGAAGTCGAACCGTTCGCACCCGCGCCGCCGAGCATGGAGCATCAGCTCGTAATACATGCGATCGTTGGCGCGCAGCCGTCGCGCATCCCAGGTACCGCCGCCCCAGTAGGGCATCACCGCGCCGCGCCAATAGAGCGAGAGCACGCTGGCAACGGGCTGGCCATGGTGCCGCACGGTGAGGATGTCGGCCTGATCTCCGAAGCCATCGAGCACGGCTTCGAACAGTGCGCGGGGAAACACCGGGGTACCCAGGTTGCGCACGCTTTGCGCGTAGACGGCGTAGTGAGCGGCGCGATCTTCGGGCGAGGTGCCGACCTCGATCTGGAAGTCGTTGGCCAGGCTCTTGCGAACCTCGGCGCGCTGCTTGCGCGGGATCGCGGTGAGCTGCGCTTCGTCGTCGGCAGCGAGCGCCGTGACAAAGCCGCAGTGCGATTGCGTGCGCAGCGCCCAGCCCTCGCGATCGTCGCTGACCGGCCCGCCGCGCAATTCGATGGTCGGGCAGGAATGGCTGGCGGCCAGGCGCTCGGTAGCGGCGAGCAGTTCGGCAGCTTCGCCGTCGTCAGCCATCAGCAGTCCACCATCGACGGCAAAGCCGGTGGAGGCCAGCAGCCGTCCGAAGATCGGCGAGTGGATCTCGTTGAGCGGGAGGTAACCGCTGAGAGTTCCCCCGCGCTCAGCGACCAGCGCGAGCGCGCGGTTGCCGGTACCCTGCTCCACCGCCTTCAGCCAGGCCGGCAGGTGGAACGGCGTGCCTTGCGGGTGTGCGGCGACGAACCGCTCGATACCCGCGCGCTCGTCAGGGTCGCGCAGATCGGCGAGCCTTACCGTCGTACGCATAGGTGCGAAGGGCGCGTTCATGCGGCGAGCGCCACGGCGCTGCGGGTCTCGCGCGCGGCAATCGCGTCCATGCGGCCCCAGGCGAAGTCCCGCACCAACCGGCGCAGCTTGGCCGCCATCACGTCGATGTTGGTGTAATGGCGAAACCGCGATCGCAGCGGCGCATCCTCCACGCGCGGCTGCTCGGGGTCGACTTCCCACGGGTGGAAGTAAAACACCGCCGGCCGCCCCTCGGCGTTCACCTGGCGGATCGCCCAGCGCGAAAAGGCGTAGGGCAGCACCCGAAAGAAGCCGCCGCCGCCCGCTGCCAGGCGCCGCCCGGCGAACATCGCGGTGGTCACGGGAATCTCCACCAGATCGCGCCGGGCGAGCGGGTGGAACGCGAAGCGCGGCGCCTCGCGCCAGCCATAGTGATCGTGCGCGATCGGCGCGACGCTGGACGAGTAGACGTAGCCTTGCGCTGCCAATTCCTCGTGCGCCCAAGGCGTGCGCGCATCGATGGAGAAGCTCGGCGCGCGATAGCCGGTGACCGCGACGCCTGCGGCATCCTCGATCGCACGGCGGCTGATCGCAAGGTCCTGCGCGAAGCTGGCGCGGTTCATGCGGAACACGCGCTGGTGGTCCCAGCCGTGGCTGGCGATCTCGTGTCCTTGCGCGACGATCCGGCGGATCAGTGCGGGATGACGCTCCGCCACCCAGCCCAAGGTGAAGAAGGTGCCCTTCACTCCCGCGTCATCGAACAGTGTCAGGATCGCGTCGCAGTTGCGCTCGACACGGGTCTTCAGCCCTTCCCAGCTGTCGCGTTCGATCACCGTCTCGAACGCGCCGACCTGGAACCAGTCCTCCACGTCGACCGAGAGGCCGTTGATGACTGGTGACGCCGATTGCATGCCTTGAACTCCTGCAGGCGCGATCAGGCCGCGGCGCGGCCTTCGTCGCCGCTCTCGATCCACTCGATGATCATGGTCAGCGCATGGCGGATAGTGCGGTCCTGCTCGGACAGGCGCGCGTCGAGCGCGGCGATCTGTTCGTCGATCGCGGCGACAAGCTCTGCGTGCACGGCCTGGCGGTTCTCCTCGCGCTCCTCGACCGTATTGGCGAGTTCCACCACGGCCTGCTGCAGTTCCTGGATCTGCGCATCTCGCTCTGCCACGGCGACTTCCAGCGCGGCCGTCGCGGCGACGGCGTCGGCGCGATCTTGCTCGGTCGGGCCCGTGGAGGCGACGGGTTGCGCAAGGGGCTGCGGGGTGGGCTGCTCGACCTTGGCTTTTAGCTGCGGCGACACCAGCGCGATGGTACCATCGTCGTTCAGCTCACCCAAGACTTGCGCCAGCATGGCACCGTCGATCCGCTCGCGCTGCTCGACCGCGCCCAGCAGCAGCAGGCGGTTCACCACCTGGTTGACGCGCCGCGGGATGCCGCCGGTTGCCTTGTGGATCTCAGCGAAGAGATGCTCGTCGAAGCTCGGATTGCCGTGCCAGCCGGCGCGGTTCATCCGGTGCTCGATATAGGGCTGGATCTCGTCCGGCTGCATCGCCTCCAGGTGATGCGTCGCGATCACGCGCTGGCGCAGCTGCTCCAGCTCGGGGCTGTCGAGCAGCAGGCCGCGAAACTCGGGCTGGCCGAGCAGCAGCGTCTGCAGCAGCGGGTGCGCGCCGAGCTGGAAGTTGGAGAGCATGCGCAGCTCCTCGAGCGCGCCGATCTCCAAGTTCTGCGATTCGTCGACGATCAGCAGGCAGCGGCGGCCGGCGCGCGCTTCCTCATGCAGGAAGTGCTCGATCATGCCGAGCGCGGTCGCCTTGTCGTGTCCTTCAACTTCAAGGCCGAAGGCATGCGCGACGACGTGGACGATCTCCTCGCCGTCCAATGCACTGGTGACTACTTGCGCAGCGGTCAGCATCGCCGGGTCGATCGTCGCCATCAGGTGCGCGACCAAGGTCGACTTGCCCGCGCCGACTTCGCCGGTAATGACCACGAAGCCCTCGCCCTGCGCCAGGCCATAGCCGAGGTAGGACAGCGCCTTGCGGTGCGTCAGGCTCTCGAAATAGAACGCCGGATCGGGAGTAAGCTGGAACGGCCTGGCTTCAAGCCCGTAGAAATCGTCGAACATCGTCTCTCTCCTACGGATGATCAGAAGCTGTAACGCATGCCAACAAGGGCAGAGGCGGTCCAGATGTCGTCGAGCGGTTCCGGTTGCAACGTGCCGTCGATGCCCACTGCCGCCGTGGCGCGCAGGCGGGCGGTGAGCAGGCGGTAGTAGCTCGCCGAAGCGCCGACGTTGGTGATGTCGTCCAGCAGCAAGTCGTCGCTCTTCAGCCACTGCGCATAGCCGTTGGTGGACCAGCCGGATTGCGGATCGATGCGGCCGCTGAGGAACGCGGCGAGCCAGTAATTCTGGTCCACTACGCCGTTCGCCGATGCGAGCACAGTGCCGCGTGCCGCCAGGAACTTGCGCCGATCATAGCCCGCGCCGATGCCGGCATCGAGCCCGCCCATCTTGAGCGTGTAGCTCGCCGCCACGCCGCGGGCGCGGAAGGTTGCCGAGCGGATCGAGCCGAGCGCCCCTGCCAGGCAGCCGTTGCCGCTGAGTGTGGAAGCACAGCCGCGCAGCTCGCCCGAGATGGGATCGCGCACCGCTTCGAAATCTTCGGGCAGGCCGTCGAGCAGGCGCGTGACCTGGCCGCCAAATCCGGCTACGTTGTCGTAAACCATGACGTTCAGCGCGCTGCGGTCGTTGGGCGCGTAGGTCAGCGTACCGTTGAAGCTGGTCGAGCCATAGCGGCGGCCGACATGCGCGGTCAGTGAGGTGCGGCGACTCGGACGCCACATCACTCCGACATCCCAGATCAGGCCGTCGACGTCGTAGGCGATCTGGCGCGGTGCGCTGTCGTCGGTAACGTAGCGTCCATTGCGCACCAGCGGCGCGCCATTGGGCCCACGCACCGCGTCGCGGCTGGAGATCTCGACATCCTCGTAGCCGAGTGCGCCGGTGACCTGGAGGTCGCGGTTGATCGGTACCGTGACGATGCCGCGCGCCTGCATGTCGCGCACGCGCTGGTCGAGGTTGGAGACATCTTCCTGGTAGAAACTGCCCGCCGCGCCCAGGCCGACCGGCAGCACCGTGCCGGGGGCCACCATCGCGGACAGATCGGCGATCTGCACGACGCTCTCGTCGAACACGTCGAACGAGCCGAGACCCAGGTCCTCGCCGTTGAAGTCGAAGTTGTTGTCCTGGTCGACCTTGGTGTAGCCGGCCCGGTAGTTGGCCGAGAGCGCGACATCGCCCGCGCGCGTCGCGAAAGAAGGGCCGGCATAGACCGAGTAGATCTTGGTGCTGCCATCGTTGCCGATGCCGCTGCTGCCAAAGCCGACGCCGCCGCGATCGCCGCTCGCCCGAGTGGCCAGCGCGCCGCCCTCGACCGTCAGGCCACGCGCGATGGTGGTGTAGCCGTTGACGAGGCCGCTGATGGTGTCGCCGTCGCCGGCGCGCTTGCCCCAGCCGAAGTGGTGCTCGTAGCGCACGGACGCTGCCAGCGCATTGTTGCGGCCGGAGATCGAGGCGTCGACGCCCGCCGCGACCTGAGTGTAGGTCAGCACTTCGTTGCCGGGCGACAGCTCGGCATTCACGATCTGGTTGACCTCGGCATAGGGGATCACGACCACCTGCTTGCCGCCACCGCCGCGGCCATTGCGGCCTGAACGCGTGGGCTTGCCGGCCTCGGGCGTGTCGCTCGGGGCATCGGCGCCCGGACCCTCGCTGACGTTGCCATAGCCGATCGACTGCGCCTGCGCGCCAGATGATAGCGCAAGGGCAGGCAGCGCGAGCGCCACCAGCGACGCGGTCGCCAGGAAGGTGGGGGGCATGATAGTCATTCCCTGTATCCGTAATAGGTGCCGAAGCTACGGCCGCTGGGGCTGAACTGCGCGGCGTTGAGCAGCAGCTGGATGTTCGGGCACGAGGACAGCAGTGAGACCGCGTCTTCCAGCGCGCCCTGTCCGGTGCTGTCGGCGCGCACGATCACCACCGCCTGGCCGACGTACTTGGCAAGCTCTGCCGCCGGCGAGGCCGCGAGCGCGGGCGGCGAATCGAAGATCACCATGCGGTTGGGAGCGCCGTGCGTCAGCCGCTCCAGCACCTTTTCGGTACGGGCGCTGGACAAGTATTCGCTGTCGTTGGTGGTGGTGTCGCCGGCAGGCAGGACCCACAGCCCGGGAATGTCGGTGGCGAGCACGAAATTGGCGACGTCCGCCGTCTCGTCCATCAGCGCGTCCATCAAGCCCGGTCCACCTGGCAGGCCGAGTGCGGAGAGGATCGACGGCTTGGCGAAATCGGCATCGACCAGCAGGACGTCGCTGTCCTTCTCGGCCGCGATCGACAGCGCCAGGTTGGCGGCGCAGTAGGTCTTGCCCTCGCCCGGATGGGGAGAGCTGATCAGCACGCGCTGCGCCTTCGTACCGGCCTTCTGGCGGCGCAGTTCGCTGGCCTGCACCATCAGCTGGCGCTTGACGATGCGGAACTCCTCGAGGAGCGCGGTAACCGAGCCCTCGGGCACGATCAGCCCGCTCTCGCGCAAGTGCTCGCGATCGATGGCGTGGCGCTCGCCAGAGAAGATGGCGGGGGCGGCGGGCGGTTCTGCCGCAACCTCGCGTTCCCGTTCCCCGTTCGGGTCGAGCGAAGTCGAGACACGGGGTTCCGGCGCAAACGTGTCTCGACTCCGTTCGACACGAACGGGAGTGGGATCAATGGCTTTTGCAGCCGCCGGAGTGGGTGCCTCCGCCACCTTCTTCGCCCGCAACACCGGCTCGCGCTTGGGAGGCAATGCCTCAGGCCGCGGAGCCGCCATGTAGCGCTTGAAGTCGAACCGCTCGGCCGCGCGCTCGATCAGCGAGTCGCGCGCAGGCTCGGCCTTGTCGCGCAGCGGGAGGGGGATCTTGCTCTGGTCGGTCATTGTCCGTTCCTCAAGCCACCATGCCGCGCTGGATGAATTCGACCGCGAGCAGCAGCACGAACAGACCGCCCAAGGCCGCCGTGCCGCCGTACCAAAGCTTCAGCCGCTTCGCGCGGAGGCGCCGGGCCGAGTCGGTCAGCGTCTGCGAGATTGCGCCCAAGACCGGCAGACCGGTGGTCCGCTCCAGCCCCGCCGTGGTGGCGAAAGTCGAGCGCAGCTTGCCCATGCCGAACGCCGCGCCGGCTCCGCCGACCAGGCCGACGATCAGGACGCCCAACAGCAGCACGGGGCGATTGGGAGCCGTGGGCGCACGCGGCGTTGTCGGCGGATCGACCACCTCGAACTTCACCGCCTCACGCTCGGTCTTGATCTCGCCGCGCAGCCGCAGCTCCTCGCGGTCCTGCAGGAGCTTGTCATACTGATCCTTCAGCACCGCGTAGTCGCGGCTGATCTTCTGCGCTTCGGCCGCAGCCTCGGGGTTGTCGAGCGCCTGCGCGGTCAGCTGCGCGATCTCGGACTGGAGCCCGGCCCGGCGCGACGTCAGCGCCTGCACCGTCGCCTGCCGATCGGCGCGCATCGATTCTAGCGAGCTGTACGCCGGGTTCGGCACGCCGCCGCCGCTCGCTGCTTCTTGCGCGGCAGGTGACTTCAGCGCCGCCACCTGGTTGCGCGCGGCGATCACGTCGGGGTGGCTTTCGGTAAGGCCGCGAGCACGCATGGCAGCAAGGTCCGCCTCGGCGCGCGCCAGCGATGCGGAAGCACCGCCGCCCGCACCTGCCAGCGTGCGCGGCGTGCCGGCAAGCTGGCCGTTCATCGCCGCTGCCGCGCTCTGCGCCGCGACAAGGTCGGCCTCCACGCCGCGCAGTTCGCTGCGGGCCGAGTCGAGCCGGGCCGAGCTGTTCGCTCCCCCTGCCGCCATCTCGGGATGCGCCTGCTCGAACACACGGCGGCGGTTCTCGGCCGCTTCCAGCTCTTTCTCGCGCTGCGCCAATTGCCCATTCACGAAGTCGAGCGTCTCGGTCATCTCGCCGCGATTGCCGGAGAGGTTCTCCTCGCGGAAAATGTCGATCAGCTTCTGCGCCACCGCCTGCGCGACCTTCGCGTTCTCGGCATCCGAGAGCGAGCTGTCGTTCGACACGGCGGTGATGTTGAAGAGGTTGTCCTGCTCGCTGACGACCTTGATGTTGTCGGCGAGGCTCAGCACCGCGGCCTCCATCGCTTTGGGCGACTCGATGCGATCGCCAAGCTCCGTGGCGCGGATGACCTTCTCCAGGTTCACTGCGCTGGTGAGCGTCTGGCGGATGCGCTCGATATCGCGCTTGCGGTCGGCAACCCCGATGCCGACTTGCTCGGCCAGTGCGTCATCCAGCTGGATGAAGATGCGCGCTTGCGATTCGTAGCTGTTGGGGATCAGCGCCACGACCAGCCAGCCGAGCAGGCAGATCGCCCAGGCGACGGCCAGCGCCAGCCACTTGCGGTGCCAGACGGAGTGGACTGCCGCGAGCGCTTCTTCGTAAATCGAGTTCATGTTCCTGCCCCCACCCTGCTCAGAACATGCTTTCGGGGATGATGATCACGTCACCGGGCGCCAGCATGACGTTGGCTTTGCTGTCGCCCTTCTTGAGCAAGTCGCCCAGCTTCACCGCGAACTCGGTCTGCTTGCCGGTGGACTTGTCGAAGCGGATCAGCCGCGCCTTGTTGCCCGCCGCGTATTCGGACAGGCCGCCCACCGCGATCATCGCGTCGAGCAGCGTCATGTTGGCGCGATAAGGGATCGAGGCCGGCTTCTCGGTCGCGCCGACGACGCGGATCTGCTGGCTGAAGGTGCCCGCGAACTTGTCGACGATCACCGAGACCAGCGGCTCTTGGATGTACTGCGAGAGCTGAAGGCGGATGTCCTCGGCCAGCATCGAGGGCGTCTTGCCCACCGCAGGCATGTCGGTGATCAGCGGCGTGGTGATGCGCCCGTCGGGCCGGACCTGGACCTTGGCGCCAAGCTCGGGATTGCGCCACACGAAGATCGTCAGCTCGTCCAGCGGGCCGATCACGTACTCTTCGCCCGGCCCTTCCTGCATCGACACGAAGGACGCCGGCGGCAGCTGTGGCCCGCTCGCGGTCGAGCAGCCGGTCAGCACCAGGCTTACCATCGCGCTGCCGGCCAGAAGACGGGCGAGGCGTACGTTCGGCATGGACATATCCCTGTGACGCCGACCATTCACGCGGTCGGCTGAAATCAGCCTCCGCTATCCCGCCAAAGGGTGAATATTAGGTTAGGGAAACCGCGTGGTTTGGCCCGGTCCCGCTTTGGGACGGGCGGGCTGGGGAGGGTTAAGGGTGTGCCCGGCCGGTGCGAGGAGGCGCGAGTGGCAGGCGCTCTGCTATATACCGACCATCCGTCATCCTGAACTTGTTTCAGGATCCATCGTGCCCCCTAGCCGGAACGTCACCGGCGTAAACCTACTGCACGCTCCGGTGCTCACAGCACAACGCGCCGAGGCGAGATGGACCCTGAAACAAGTTCAGGATGACGGCGTGTTTGGGTGGAAAGCCGTCATCCGCTCAGGCGGGTGCATGGTTGTTTCGCGCACTGTTTATCTTCGATCCACCAAGGCTCCGTTGTAAAGCTCAGTCGATTGTGCTGATCTGATGCAATGAGACGAACTCGATACAGCTTCGTCGTCCTTGCTTTCGCGACCATCTGGATAAAGGAGCCGGCTGCTGCCTGCGTACCGGCGAATTACAGCCCCACGGCCGCCCGAGCCGAACAGAATGCCTTCGAGCATTTCCACGAAGCGAATAGCGTCTACGAAGGCGTTCTTCTTGGGTGGCACGATTATGAAGATGGCGGAAGGCTATTGGTATTGAAGGCCTACAAAGGTCCTGCTGCGCCGTTTGATGTTGTAAGCTTACCGGGCGGCTCCAGTTGTTACAAAGAGGTTGCCCCATTTTCCGCAGGCGTCTGGGGTCAAAGCTTAGCCGTGGACACGTTTGATGGCTTTGAGGAGCAGAGGACCGTCGATATCTGGAAGAAACATGGGTTCGTAGAATCTGGAGCACTTACTCCAATTCGCCAATTCTATTCCGTCATCGCAATGGCGGTGAGCGCACTTGTTATTGTCCTCCATTCTCTGGTAAAAAAAGGCGGCTGAGCTGACACCACCTGCACTTCGCCGCCGGCTTAAGATCGCCCTCAGTTCGGCACGAAATGTCTGCAATTGATGCCGTGGACGGCGCTCCACCCCAAGCGGAGTCGGGTTTAATCTGCTCCGCCCAAGTGGAGGAGAAGTGTCATGGCGGATGTACACGTTATCGGGTTAGACATTGCAAAGTCGGTCTTCCAGCTGCACGGGCTTGATGGTGCAGGAGCCACCGTTCTGCAGAAACGGCTGAGCCGAGCCCGACTGCTACCCTTCTTCCAGAAGCTACCACCATGCCTGGTCGGGATAGAGGCGTGTGCAACCTCTCACTATTGGGCTCGTGAGATTGCCCGGCTTGGGCACGAGGTGAGGCTTATGCCGGCGCAATACGTAAAGCCATACCTGAAGCGGCAGAAGAACGACATGGCAGACGCGGAGGCGATCGCCGAAGCGGTCACCCGGCCCAACATGCGCTTCGTGGCAGGCAAGGATCCGCACGAGCAGAGCGCGATGATGCTGCACAAGGTGAGGCTGATGCTCAACCGTCAGCTGGTTATGCTCACCAATGCCATTCGCGCCCATATGGCCGAATTTGGCATCGTTGCGCCTGTCGGCCGTCTTGGCGTCGATCGATTGTTGGCGGTGATTGAAGACGAGACCGATCATCGCATCCCTGAGGCAGCGCGTCAGTGCCTGCAGATGCTCGTTGCCCAGTTGAAGGTGGTCAAACAGCAGATCCTCGAGAACGACCGCCGTGTCCTTGCCCTTGCCCGTTCAAGCGAGCTGGGCAGGCGGCTCATGGCAGTGCCTGGCATCGGGCCGCTCGTCGCATCGGCGCTGGTCGCATGCGTTCCAGACCCATCAGTCTTTCAATGCGGACGCAACATGGCAGCCTGGATGGGATTGGTGCCTCGGCAAAACTCGTCTGGCGGCAAGGCGCGGCTGGGATCGATTACCAAGGCTGGCAACCGCTATCTACGGCAGATGCTGTTTGCTGGCGCCATGGCCGTAATCCGACGAGCCATGCAGAGCACGCAACGTACATGGCTCGTCAGCTTGCTTGACCGTCGCAAGCCTAAGGTCGCGGCGATGGCATTGGCGAACAAGAACGCTCGGATCGCATGGGCCATGATGACGAGCGGGGACGCTTATCGTGGGCCAGCCGCTATCGCTGCATAAAGCTGCCTGGCTGAAAGCCAGCTTAGAGGTTGGAAAGGGCAAAGGAGCTATTGCACGAACGCCGGTCGACACCGCCGGATCAGACCACCCTATAACGCCCACGCACCTCTAAGTGCGAGCAATTGATCAGGGATCCGGTCCGCGAAAGGCATTATGGCCAGCGGCAACAACACGCCGCATCAAAAGGCCGGACACATGGCCGCACCGACCACCAAGTGCATGCACTCAGAACCCTTGCCAACGGAGCGCCGTCCACACATGGGCGATTGCTGCCGCTCACAGATACAAGTTCGATCGTTAAACCAGCATCTCCATAGCCGCACCCTGCCCCAGAAACGCCGAGGGACTCGCGCTCGCGCCATACGCCCCGGCGCAGAAGACCGCGACGAGATCGCCGGCTTCGGCATGCGGGAGCCCGGCCTTGTCGGCCAGGCGGTCGAGGGGGGTGCACAGGCAGCCGACGACGCTAGCTTCTTCCTCGACCGCGGCCTCGTAGCGTGTCGCGATCGCGACGGGGTAGTTGCGCCGAACCACAGTGCCGAAGTTGCCCGAAGCCGCCAGCTGGTGGTGCAGGCCGCCGTCGGTGACCAGGAACACCTCGCCATGGCTCACTTTGCGGTCGACGATGCGCGTGATGTAGACGCCTGCCTCGCCTACGAGATAGCGGCCCAGTTCAATGCAGAACTCGGTCTCGCGCAGTTCATCGGGCAGAGCGGCGAACTGCTCGGCCAATCGCTCGCCCACGAGGGCGACGTCGACCGGCACGTCGCCTGGAAAGTAGGGGATGCCCATGCCTCCGCCCAGGTTGCAGTGCGGCAGCGGCACGCCGCTTTCTCGCGTCAGCTGCGCTGCCAACGCGATCGCCTGCGCCTGCGTGTCGGCGACCGCGGAGGCATCGAGCGCTTGGCTGCCGGCGAAGATGTGGAAGCCACGCCATTCGGCTCCGGCGCCAGTGATCTCGCGCGCGAGCGCAGGCACCCGCTCGGCATCGATGCCGAACTGCTTCGCCCCGCCGCCCATCTTCATGCCCGAGCCCTTAAGGTCGAACGAGGGATTGACGCGGATCGCCAGCCGCGGTGTCGTGCCCAGCGTCTCGCCGATGGCCAGTGCGCGCCGCGCCTCGGCCTCGCTCTCCAGGTTGAGCGTCACGCCTGCAGCGATGGCGGCTTCCAGCTCGCGATCGCGCTTGCCAGGCCCTGCGAAGCTGACGCGCGCGGAAGGTATCCCAGCCGCCTGCACCAGTGCGAGTTCCCCTCCAGAGGCGATGTCGAACCCGTCCACCAGTCCGGAGAACAGCTCCAGCACCGGCCCGAACGGATTGGCCTTCACCGCATAGTGCAGCGCCAGCCGCTCGGGCATGGCCGCGCGCAGCTGGGCAACGCGCGTGCGGATCAGGTCGGCGGAGTAGAGGAACAGCGGTGTCTCGCCGGCCTCCTCCACCCATTCGGTCACCGGCCGACCGGCGACGGCCAGCACGCCATCTACGCTCTCGTAGCCTGCCGGAATCGGCCCTAGCGGCTTCATGCGGCGAGCTCCTGCTGGAGGCCGTTGCGGTCGATCTTGCCATTGGGGCCGACCGGCATCGCCTCGCGCCAGTGGATCAGCCGCGGCTGCATGAAGTTCGGCAGGTCCTGCGCCAGGCGCTTGGGCAGAGCGTCGCGCGCGTCCGGCGCACCGGGCGATGGCCTCACCACCAGGTGCACCGCCTGGCCCAACCGCTCGTCGGGCACGCCAAGCGCCACGGCTTCGATGACCAGCCCCGTCGAGAGCGCGGCCTCCTCAAGCTCCTGCGGGCTGATGCGATTGCCGGCGGACTTGATCATCGCATCGCGCCGCCCAACGAAATAGAGCAGCCCTTCCCGGTCGCGCCGAACCCGATCGCCTGACCACACGGCCATGCCGCCATAGCGGGACGCCGCCGGTGCCGGCCTGAACCGTTCGGCCGTGCGTTCGGCGTCCTGCCAGTATCCTTGCGCAACCAGCGGGCCACAGTGGACGAGTTCGCCTTCTACATCGTCAGCGGCGACTGCGCCGGCATCGTCGATGACCAGGATTTCGGCATGCGGAATGGCCTTGCCCATCGAGGTGGGATGGGCGTCCACCATGTCGGGATCGAGATATGTCGAGCGGAACGCCTCGGTCAGGCCATACATCGGGAAGAGCCGCGCTTTTGGGAAGAGAACGCGCAAACGGCGTACGAGATCGACCGTCAGAGCGCCGCCGCTATTGGTCAGTCGTCGCAACCTGGAGGCGGTCTCGACGGGCCAATCGAGTTCGGTCAGCTGCACCCACAGCGGCGGCACCGCGGCGAGCGTTGTGATGCCGTGCTTCTCCACCGCCTTCATCACGTCGCGCGGCACCAGGTAGTCGAGCGGGACCACGCAGCCACCCGCGTACCAGGTGCTGAGCAGCTGGTTCTGGCCATAGTCGAAGGACAGCGGCAGCACCGCCAGCGTGCGATCGTCCGCAGCGAGCCCGAGGTAGTCGGCCACGCTCTCGGCACCCAGCCACATGTTGGCATGGCTCAGCATTACGCCCTTGGGCCGCCCGGTGGAGCCGCTGGTGTAGAGGATCGCCGCCAGCGCCTGCGGATCGCCCGAGGACGGCGGCAGCGCGCGCCCGAGGGACTGGGCGGCGTCCAGCGCCGCCGCTTCTTCCACCAAGGCACAGCTTTGCGGCACATCGCCCGGCTCCAGCGTCTTTAACCGCGCCGGCGTGCCGATCAGCATGGCCGCGCCGCTGTCTGCCAGGATGTGCGCCACTTGCGCGCGCTTCAGCAGCGGGTTGACCGGCACGTGGACCAGCCCGGCTCGCGCCGCGGCGAGCGGCATCAGGCAGGTCAGCTCGCCCTTCGCAGCCCACGTCGCGATGCGAGCGCCCGGTTCGGCTTGCTCCGCCAGCCAGCCGGCCAGCACGGCGACACGCGATCTTAAGGTCTCGTGGTTAATCGTGCCCTCGCGCAGCACCAGGGCTGGCGCATCGGCCGCCCCTCGCTCGGCGAGATGGTCGAGCGTCTGGATCTGCGCAGGCATGAGGACAACTCCGAGGGCGATCGAAAAGTGGTGAACGTCGAATATCACGACGATCTTAAGGAAGTGCAATCCGACGCAGCACTGGCGCGGTTGCTCTCCCCTGAGATGCAGAGTGCGCCGTTCGATCGGCTCGAATGGTGGCGCTTGCTGGATGAGCATTGCGGCCTCTCGCCACGGCTGGCTGTCGCCCGCAATGGGGTGGGGAGCGCCGTGCTGCCGCTTACCGGCACAGGGCCGCACCTGACGCAGCTTTCCAACTGGTACACCTTCCGCTTTCGGCCCGTCGTAAGTCCAGGCGCCGAGGCCCTGCTGGCGGATCTCGCGCGTGACCTGTCCAGCCGTGCGCGGCGGCTCACCCTCACCGGCTTGCCCGAGGAGGATGCCGATCAGCTGGAAACGGCATTCCGCGCTGCAGGCTGGCTCGCCTGGCGCGAGCAGAGCGACGTCAACCATGTGCTCGAAGTCGCCGGGCGCGACTATGCCGCTTTCCTCGCCGGGCGGCCGGGCAAACTGCGCACGACCCTCAAGCGCAAGTCGGGCAAAGTCGTGACGCAGGTCCTCACCCGCTTCGACGCCGATGTATGGGCCGCCTACGAGGAGATCTACGCCGAAAGCTGGAAGCCCGAGGAAGGGTCGCCCGCGTTCCTGCGCGCGTTTGCACAGGCTGAGGGTGAGGCCGGACGGCTGCGCCTTGCCGTCGCCCATGCTGCCGATGACTCTAGCGGCCCTGCCCTCGCAGCGCAGATGTGGACGGTCGAGGGCGGCACCGCCTTCATCCACAAGCTCGCCCACCGCGAAAGCGCTAAGCCGCTGTCGCCCGGCTCGGTGCTGAGCGCCGCACTGTTCCGCCATGTCATCGATGTCGACACCGTCACGCTGGTGGACTTTGGCACGGGTGACGATCCCTACAAACGCGATTGGATGGAGCAGGTCCGCCCGCGCTACCGGCTCGACCTCGTCCGCCCGCAAGCGCCGGCGAACTGGCCCGTTATCGCGCGCCGCATGGTGCGCTCCCTTGCCGCAACTGCGAAGCGCGGCTAGAGCGCCCCGGTTTCAAATACCGCCCAAGAACAGAGTTTCGCGAAAAAGCTGGGAGACCCATGTCCGACGACACCGATCTGTTGCTGCGTCGCATCCTGACGGACGTGCTCGGCCTCAAGCAGAACCAGGCCGCCGACTTCACGGACGAGACCGGCCTGTTCGGCCACTTGCCCGAGTTGGACTCGATGGCGGTGGCCGGCCTCCTGACCGAACTGGAGGACCGCCTCGACATCGTCATCGACGACGACGAGATCGATGGCGAGATGCTGGAGAC
The DNA here is from genome assembly GCF_902506425.1 of Novosphingobium sp. 9U. Classification (NCBI taxonomy): domain Bacteria; kingdom Pseudomonadati; phylum Pseudomonadota; class Alphaproteobacteria; order Sphingomonadales; family Sphingomonadaceae; genus Novosphingobium; species Novosphingobium sp. 9U. Next base: position 77,271 of record NZ_LR732469.1, read on the forward strand.
CTACGGCGGCCTGCTCGCCTTCGCCAAGGCCAAGCGCGAACAAGCATGAAGGCGCTGCGCCTCGCTTGCGGCCAGTTGAGGCCCGGCCAGGCACGGCAGGAACACCAACCGCGATGACGCCGCGCACCTGGGCATGCCCGCTCGCTAGCGGTAGCACGACTGAAGAATATGCGCTCGCCTTCGACAACGGGCGCGCCAAGCGCCTCCTGATCGTGCCCGCGCTGTTCGACGAGGCCAATCGGCTGCGCCGCTACACGGTAGAGGTCATGCGCCGGCTCGATGGCGCCGGGATCGACTGCTTCCTGCCCGACCTGCCCGGTACCAACGAGAGCCTGCAGCCGCTCGAGCGTCAGGAGCCGCAGGATTGGGTCGAGGCCATGACAGCAGCGGCACGGGTCTTCGGCGCCACGCATGTCCTCGGGCTACGCGGCGGCTGTCTGTTCACGCCGCCGGGCTTGCCGGCGCTGCACTATGCTCCGGCCAAGGCAGCGGGCATCCTGCGCCAGATGTTGCGCGCCCGCACGCTGTCGGCGCGCGAGGCCGGACGCGAGGAGACCCGCGAGGGACTGATGGAACTCGCACTGAGCCAAGGGATCGAATTGGCCGGACACCGGCTCGGGCGCGACTTTATGCGCCAGTTCGAGACGCTGTCGCTGCGCACGGACGCGCTCGAGATTGCGCAGGACACCATCGGCGGCTCCGGCCTGTGGCTGCGCGCAGAGCCCGGCGAAAATGCGGCTCAAGCCGACGCCCTCGCGGCCGCGATCGCGATGGCACTCGCGTGAGCAGCGGATCGCGCATGTGAGGCGGCATCTCACCTTCACTTGCGAGGGCACGCAGCTCGTCGCAACGCTGGACGAGGCGCCCGGCAGCACGGGCCTGCTGCTCGTGACGGGCGGCAACGAGGTGCGCTCGGGCGCATGGGCGGGACAAGCGCAGTTCGCCGCACAAGTCGCCGCTGCCGGCTATCCGGTGTTCCGCTTCGATCGGCGTGGCTGTGGCGATAGCGAGGGCGTCAACGCCGAGTTCCGCTCCAGCGCGCCCGACCTCGGCGCCGCGCTTGCGGCCTTCCGGGCCGAGTGCCCCCGGCTCACGCGGGTCGCCGGCATGGGCAACTGCGATGCCGCCAGCGCGCTCATGCTGGCGGGCGGCGCAGGCTGCGACGGGCTGATCCTGTCCAACCCGTGGACCTTCGAAGCCGACGCGGCGGACGAAGCGCCGCCGCAAGCCGTGCGCAGCCACTATCGCGATCGCCTCAAGGACCTGGGCGCAATTAAGCGACTCCTGACCGGCCAAGTCGCGATCGGTCCTTTGCTGAAGAGCCTGCTGTCTGCGGCCCGGCCCGCTGCCGCACCCAGTTCGCTCGCGCAGGAGATGGCGGCAGGCCTTGAGGCCTATGCAGGACACGTTCGCTTCCTTGTCGCCGATCGCGATCGAACCGGGCAGGCCTTCGCGGCGGCATGGGGCAACTCGGCGCCGATTGGCCGCTGCCCGGGCGCGACGCATAGTTTTGTCGAGGCCGACGCGCGTGCGTGGTTACTCCAACAAACCCTTCGCGCCTTGCAGGAACTTGGCTGAGCCTTCCTGACCGCGGCGATGATCGCTGACTTGCTACTGCAAGCGCAAGTGACGGGATCCTAATACGTGAGCAACGGCGCGCCGCATGATCTGCCAGCGACTGTGTGCCCCGCGCATCTCGGCCTCGATTACTCGCCGTCGCCACAATCCTGCCGCACCGCAGCATGCTGCCCTTCGCAAATGCTCGAGCCGCCAAGAAAAACGCTTGTTCGCCCGCCACTTCCTCCAGTGCACAAATGTCACACCTTCGCCGCATTGCGGTAAGCTGCTGCAACTCCGCACCCCTCAGCCGCATTACACGGCCTCATCGGCAAGGCCGGTGATGCTTTGAAATCGGAGTTTGAGAATGAAGAAGTTTCTGTTCGCTGCGGCCCTCGCTGTGTCGATGCCCGCCGTTGCCGTAGCGCAGGACGCCAGCACCGCGACCGCGCCCGACGGCACGCCCGCTTTCGGGATCGAGCCCTACGTCGGCGTGCTGGGCGGCTGGCACCAGTTCGACAAGGACAGCGAGTTCGGCAGCCCTCGCGGTGGCCGTATGGACGGCGCCCTGATCAGCGGCGTTGCCGGGGTGAACATTCCGCTCGGCCCCGTGTTCGTCGGCGCTGAAGGCAACGCGACCAAGGGCTTTGGCGACATCGATTGGGAATACGGTGCACGCGGCCGGATCGGTGCCCGCGCCGGCGACAGCGGCATGATCTACGTGTCGGGTGGCTACCAGTGGGTCAACGGCAAGCGCGCCTATGGCGACCACAGCGACTGGATGTACGGCGTCGGCGTGGAAGTCGGTCCCAAGGACATCGGCCTGGGCGGTATCACCACCAACAGCGGCATCCGTCTGCGTCTGCAGGCCGAGACCTACGACTTCGACAGCATCCGTCCCATGGCGGGCGTGATCGCGCACTTCTGAGCGGATCGGGGCCGGCCGCTGGTCGGCCCCGCCTTCTTGGGAATGCACAGGACCGAGCTGTCATCCGGGGCGCACCTGCATTCACGCAAGCGAGCCACCGAGACCGGATGACAGTTCGGCCTTTCTCTTTACAAAGGCCGCAGCGTCGAGATTACTCCGCCGCCTCCTTCTGCGCTTCGGCAAATTCCTTTTCCTGCAGGTAGCGCTCCGCATCGAGCGCGGCCATGCAGCCGGTTCCAGCCGCCGTCACCGCCTGCCGGTATGTGTGATCCATGACATCGCCGCATGCGAAGACGCCGGGAATCCTGGTCTTGGGCGTGCCGGGCTCCACTACCAGGTAGCCGCTCTCGTCCGTGTCGAGCTTGCCTGCGAACAGCGCCGTCGCTGGGGCATGGCCGATCGCGACGAAGGCACCGTCGGTTCCGATCTCGCTCTCTTCGCCGCTCACCGTGTCGATCACCGCGACGCCGCGCAGTTCGCCGGTGGCGTGATCGCCGACGAAGCGCTCGACCCGCTTGTTCCACACGACCTTCACGTTGGGGTGCGCGAACAGGCGATCCTGCAGAATCTTCTCGGCCCGCAGCGAATCGCGCCGATGCACGAGCGTCACGTCGTTCGAGTGATTGGTGAGGTACAGCGCCTCTTCCACCGCGGTATTGCCGCCGCCGATCACCACCACCTTCTTGCCACGATAGAAGAAACCGTCGCACGTGGCGCAGGCGCTGACACCCTTGCCCGACAGCTCCATCTCGCCCGGCACGCCCAGCCACTTGGCCTGCGCGCCGGTGGCGATCACCAGCGTCTCGCCTTCGTAGATGTCCCCGCCATCGCCGATCGCGCGGAAGGGCTCGCCGCGGCTCGGACCATCCAGATCGACCGAGACGATCGTGTCCCACAGCATGCGCGTGCCGACATGGACGGCCTGCGCTTCCATCTCCTGCATCAACCACGGCCCCTGGATCACGTCGCGAAAGCCGGGATAGTTCTCAACATCGGTGGTGATGGTCAGCTGGCCGCCGGGCTGCAGGCCCTGCACGACGATCGGCTTCATGCCGGCGCGCGCTCCGTAGATCGCGGCAGACAGGCCAGCCGGGCCGGAGCCGATGATGAGCATGCGGGTGGTATGCGTAGCCATGAAAAAACCTCCGGCTCGCGAGATAGCGATCCGGCCCATGCTTTGCCAATCTTGCGGGCTGCAGGGAATTGTTTGCTGTCCACAACTGCGATTTGCGACGGTCAGGTGGGCTCGGCCCTATGAACCACTAGGCGGAACCCTCGGCGCCGCCCGGCATTGCATCTGCCATGATCGATAGCGCTTCGCAGAACGCACGCAGCAGCCGCTGGCCCGCACGGCTGTGGGTGGTACGCCATGGCCAGAGCGCGGGCAACGTCGCCCGCGATGCCGCGCATGCAGAGGGCATGCTCCGCATCGACCTCGACGTGCGCGACGTGGACGTGCCGCTCTCCGACTTGGGCCAGCGTCAGGCGCAGGCGCTTGGGCGCTGGTTCGCCGACGCTCATGAGGACGATCGTCCCGAGGTCATCCTATGCAGTCCATATGTGCGCGCCCGCGAGACGGCGCGACTGTTCCGCGATGCCGGCGGGGCAGCTCAGGAAGAGCCGATCTGCGGTGACGAGCGCCTGCGCGAGAAGGAGTTCGGCATCCTCGACGGCCTGACCACCGCCGGCCTCCTCGCCGACGAGCCACAGCAGGCCGAGTTCCGCCGCCTCCTGGGGAAATTCTACCATCGCCCGCCCGGCGGCGAGAGCTGGTGCGACGTGATCTTCCGTTTGCGCTCGCTGCTCGACACCGTTTCGCTCCATTATCATGGCCGGCGCGTGCTGATCGTCGCGCACCAGGTGGTGGTGCTCTGCCTGCGCTACATCATCGAGAATCTCAGCGAAGAGGAGATCCTGGCGATCGACGCGCAGGGCGATGTCGCCAACTGCTCGGTTACCGAATACGCCTTCGATCCAGGATTCGGCCGGGAGGGCGGCCTAAAGCTGGTGCGCTACAATGCCACTGCTCCGGTGGCCGACGATCCTTCCGCGCAAGTCACCAGCGAGCCCGACGCCATGGTCGGTGCTCGCGGATGACGCCGCTCGACGACCAGTGGCTTGCCGATCATCCGCTGCCCGGGATCGAGCACGACACCGACAAGAACAAGCGCGGGCGCCTGCTGATCGCCGGCGGATCGGAGATCGTGCCGGGCGCGCTGCTGCTATCGGGCGAGGCCGGCTATCGTGCCGGTGCCGGCAAAGTGCAGCTCGCCCTGCCCGCCTCGGCCGCCACTGGGGTCGGCATCAGCATGCCGGAGGCAGCGGTCTTCCCGCTTCCGGTCAACGCTCAGGGCGAACTGGGACCCTCACCGGAAAAGCTGGGAGAACTGATCGGTCGCTGCGATGCCCTGGTCCTCGGGCCCGGTATGGGCAACGGATCCAACGTGCACGCGCTGATCGAGGCCGTGCTCGAGCACAAGGACGCGGGAGTTGCGCTCCTGCTCGATGCTGCAGCGATCGTTGCGGCGCCCGACTTCGCCGATGCCTTGCGCGGGTGGAGCGGTCCCTTGGTCCTCACTCCACATCCCGGTGAGATGGCCGGGCTGATGAAGTGCGAGGCCGAAGAGGTCTGCGACGAGATGGCGGCGCAGGCGGCGGAACGCTTCGATGCGACGGTGCTGCTGAAGGGTCCCCGCACCGTGGTGGCGACCAGCGGCGGCCCAGTGCTGCAGTTCCACGGCGGTGGTCCCGGTATGGCGACGGGCGGCTCGGGCGATGTGCTCGCCGGCGTGATCGGCGGCTTGCTAGCGCGCGGGGCCGACGCCCAAGTGGCTGCGGCCTGGGGCGTGTGGGCACATGGTGAATCCGGGCGCATTCTGGCCCGCAGCGTGGCGCCGATCGGCTTCCTCGCGCGCGAGTTGCTGCCGGCGATCCCCGCCTTGCTCTACGCGCGAGAACCACAGCAGGAGAGCTGAACCCGGCTGCGGGTCAGGTTACGCGCAGGCGCCTGGCCATGGTCTCGTCATCCATCATTCGGGTGCCGCGCAAGTGGCTGAGGCGCACGCCGGTGCAGGTCATCTTGAAGTGGGTGAAATCCTCGTACCACTCCAGCCCGGCCGACGACTTGCCCGAGACCTGCTCCCACAGGGCCACGGTCTCGTCATGCGAGCCCATGCCTTCGAGCGGCGCGCCATGGGTCGAGTTGGGGCCGTGCATGGTCTCGGCGATCACGCAGAACCACGCAAGGTCGTGCAGCGCGCCGCCAAGCGAAGGTTGCTCCCAATCCATCACTGCCACGACCTTGCAATCATCGCCGAACATCATGTTGCCGATCCGCGCGTCCCCCCAAACGAGGCCATCGGGCTGGTGCTCGGGCCACTCGGACTTGAGCCGCGCCAAGCCCGCACGCAGGATCGGCTGCGGTTCCACGTCTTCCAGCCAGTCCACGAAGCGGGTGTACTTGTCCCACTCCTGCGCCAGACCGCGGCGGGCATGCTCCGGCCCTTCAAGGAAGCCGAAGCCTTCGGTTGAGACCGTCTGGATCAGCGCCAGTTGCGTTACCGCATCGTGCCACAACGTCCGGCGCTGCTCGGGGCTGAGCTCAGTCATCCAGCCGCTGCGCGCGTAAGGGGGAATGCTGACGGGAACGCGGCCCTGCTTCTTCTCCATCACGAAGAACGGCTTGCCCAGCACGGCCGGATCGGCCTCGAACCACAGCGGCTCGGCGACACGGACGCGGCCGTCCTCGTGCAGCGCCTTCATGATGCGGTACTGCTCGTCGAACAGATTGTCGGGGAAGACGGTGAACTTCTCGGGCTTGATGCGCACGACGCAGCCCTTCACCCGCTCAATGCCGCCTTCGGCCCAATGCGCATCGAACAAGATCGTCTCGTGCGACTGACCGGCTCCGCGCGGATAGGCGAAGTTGTCGAGGCGAAGATCGCGCGCTTGCGGCAGCTTGCGTCCGAGCCAGTCCCGCAGGTCGCGCGAGAGATCCTCCAGATCACGGGTTTCCGGCGCTACGATCACATCGGACATGCGGCACTCCCAACCTGCGCATCTATTCGCTATAGCGAATTTCTTTTCGGCAGTATGATCGGGATACGTTGCAGCCTCTCGCGGGTCAACCCGGCGCGAGAGTTCTTCGGCCAGCGATGTCAGTCTTCGCTGTCGACCGATCGTCCGGACAGAAAGTCGGAGACGCGCTGACAGGCAGCGCTCAGGCGCTTGCCGGCCACTTGCAGTTGGGCGCCGCTCTGCGCGTCGTGGAAGCCCGCCATCAACAGCGCGATCGTGACCTTGCCGCGCGCGTCGTAGATCGGCGCCATGATCGCCGCGAGCGGATAGCGAGTCCCATCCTCCACCTGCAGCAGCGGGATCACCGGCGGATCGTCCCGTGCGGTCCGCAGCGGGGAGGACACGTTCTCGAACGACGGCTCCACGCCCGGTCGGCGCACCAGACCGATATAGCCATGCTCGCGCGTGAACTCGATGCCCGCCGCCAGCAAGTCGCTGCGCTCCTGGGTGGCGTCCGGGATGTTGCGCTCGAGCCAAGCAGTGGCGTCCTTGGGTGCGCGCGCGAAGAAAACAGGGGCTTGCGCCATCGTCAACGGCATGCGGGTGCCCAGCGGCACCGGGTAGCCGACGTGGTGCGCGCTGGTCGCCCGCTCGCGCAAGTGCATCATGTCGCCTTCGAGGAAGTAGGCACCGCAGATCACGTCGAAGTCATCGGCGATCGCGCGCATCTCGGGCTGGGCGACCTGCAGCGGCGAGAAGTGATCCGCCGCCGTGCGCCCGATCGCTGCCAGCGCCGGGCCCAGGACGTAAGTCTTGTCTCCAGTGCGATAGAGATAACCGACATCGACCAGGCCGGTCAGCAAGGCGTGGCAAGTCGCACGGCTGAGCTTGAGCGCGCGGACAAGGTCGGTCAAAGCGAAGGCTTGCCCCGGATGGTCGGCAATGAAGTTCAGGATGGCGGCGACGCGGCGCACACCCGGAGAAGACCGCGACATACAAACTTTCGCTATTTCGAATTCAGCGGGTATGTCGTTGTGTGGCGCGCGTCAATAGCACGGAGTCCCCGCCTGGGGATCGGTGCCACGAGCGACAACTGTGCGCTTGCCACCAGCTGGCAGAGCAGAAGCTAAACCGCCCTACCCAGCCGCTGCGCCAGCATCGCTGCGATCTCGCGCCGGGCGATCTTGTTGCTGTGGAGCAGCGGCACTTCCTCGCGCGTGAAGGCGACGTAGGCGCGCGGCACCTTGTAGCCCGACAGGCGCTTGCGCAGTTCCGCCTCGATCGCCGAGAAGTCGAGCTCGGCGCCGTCACGCGGGACCACTGCGGCCACCAGCAGTTGGCCGCGCTCCTGGTCGGGCAGGCCGAGCACGAAGGCGCTGTGCACGCCCTCCAGCGTTTGCATCTCCATCTCGACTTCAGCGGGCGAGACGTTGGACCCCATGGTCTTGATCATGTCGCCGCTGCGGCCGACGAAGTGGATGCGCCGGCCCTCCGGCCGCTCCTCGACCAGGCACATGTCGCCGGTCTTGATGTAGCCATCGGCGGTGTAGTAGCCCGCCTTCTCCAGCTTGTGCAGGCCGGTAGCGACGGGATATCCGCGCAGCTGCATCTCGCCGACCTGGCCGTCCCCGACCTGCTGGTCCTGCTCGTCGGCGATGCGCACGTCGTAGCCCGGCGCAAAATGGTCCATCGGCGCACAGACAGGGTAACCGGGCGCGCGGAACTCGTCGCCGTGGGAATAGGGTCCCAATGTCTCGCTCATGCCCAGGCCCCACCAGGGCTTGGGCGCCCTGGACAGCAGCGCCAGGTCATCGTCCGACAGCACTGACCCGAAAGCCATCCGGCTGTTGCTCATAGTGCGCTCGGCACAGACGGTGACCGCGCCCGCCTCCCAGTTGGGCACCAGCCACATCATCAGCCCGCCGACCCAGAACATCGGCATCATCGCCTGCTTTTCCTGACCTTTCTCCAGCGCGAACATGCCCTTGAGGTAGTGGCTGCGGAACAGCACCGGGCCGTGGTTGTGCTTGACGCCCTTGGGCAGCGCCATCGAGCCGGACGTGTAGATCTCGACGATCTGGTCGGATGTGTGCACCTCGCTCTCGACCCCGCGCAGGAAGTCGTCGTCGATCGCCGCACCCGCCTCGGTCAGGAAGTCGAGGCTGCGGAATGTCGGCGGGAGGTTCTCGCCATGCGAGATGATCCAGCGCAGATAAGGCACCTTGGCGATGCGCAAGTCCGGATCGGTGCCGGTGGCGAGTTCAGGCAGCGCCTCGCAAAGCCGCTCGACGTAGTCCTTGCCCAGCAGTTCGCGCTGCACATAGAGGCCGTGAACGTCCGACTGGCGCAGCACGCGCACCAGTTCATTGGCGCGGATCAGGGTGCTGATCGGGATGGCGATAGCGCCGATCCGCGCGGCGGCGGCGAACCACACGGCGAAGCGCGGACCGTTGCCGCAGATAAAGCCGATGCGGCTGCCCTTGCCCACTCCGCGCGCCAGCAAGCCGCGCGCGATCTGAGCCGACTGCGCGTCGAGTTCGGCGAAGCTGGCGGACTCATCGGGGATCGAGGCGTCGCGCAGCACGATGGCCGGCGCATCGCCGTAGGCCGCGGCGGCTGCGCGGATCAGTTGCGGGAACGTGGTCGCCTGGTGCGGGTCGTTCGGCACGGCGGGCTCCTGGCTCACGTTGGGCTTCCTCTCATGTTCTCTATCGACACGTGTTTAGTCCAGTTGCAGCAGTGCGTGAACCCGCAGGATGGCGCGCGAGGTTTGCTGGAACCGAGTGCGAGGACTAGTTTCGACTATTCGCCTGTGCAAACGATTTGTCACGATATCGAATAGATGTCCTCCCCGGTGCGGGAGGGGGACCGGCGCCGCAGGCGCTGGTGGAGGGGAGTCTCGCCAGCGCGTGAGGTTCGTTGAGGGGGCGACTCCCCTCCGTCGCGCACTGCGTGCGCGCCACCTCCCCGGCCCGGGCAGGTCAGGTTCAGCTCTCCGCGAAGGCAAACGGCTGCGGCGGCCGCCGATACTCATCGGTTAGGATCTCGCGGCCGATAGGGGGAGCCGAACGGGCCTCGCACTCGGCGCGATGGCAAAGCCGGCAAGTCACCCCGATCGGCGTCGGCACCGGCTGCGGCTCTTCGCGCGTATAGCCGAGCCGTGCTGCCTCAGGCGCTGCGCAGGCAAGCGCGATCGCGCGCAAGGTGCGGCCCTGCCCTCGCCCCGCGGCGCCAACTGTCCGCGCGATCGAGAAGAAGCGCTGGCCATCGGGCAATTCGAGCCACTGTGTCAGCACCTCGCCCGGGCTGCGGAATGACTTGTGCAGGCTCCACAAGGGACAGCCGCCGCCATGCGATGCGAAGGGGAAGCCGGCGCCGTCCAGGCGCTTGGAGACGTTGCCCGCTTCATCCACCCGCAGGAAGAAGAAAGGCACGCCCTCCTGTCCGGTACGCTGCAGCGTGGTGAGCCGGTGCGCCACCTGCTCATAGCTAGCGCCGAACACGCCGGCAACCGCCTCGATATCGTAGCCGCGCGCCTCGACGGTGCGGAAGAAGCGGTCGTAGGGCATGACCAACGCCCCGGCAGCGTAGGCGGCGAGCCCGCGGCGCACGAGCGTCTCGGCCGTCTTGCTGGAGAACGCATCCTCGCGCAGCACCTGGCTGATCTCGCTGCGCAGGGCCGTGTAGGCGACGTGCAGTGCAATCTGGAACGCGCGTGCGGACGGGTCGAGCGTGTCGGCGATCAGCAGCTGCTGATTGTGCCGGTCGAACCGGCGCAGCGCATCGACCAGCACGTCCGGAGGCAGGAAGCGCAAGCGCACGCCCTTCTTGGCGAGGAACTTGGCCGCGCCGCCTTCCTTGTCGATCTCTGCAGCCAGGTCCTCGGCGCGGCGATCGAGGCTGTCGATGTAGTTGCGCCGCGCGGCGAGGAACGCCTGGGCCTCGGCCACCGGATCCTGCGCTTCGCCTTCGTTCCCGCCTGCGCGTCGCTGTGCCAGTGCCTGCTGCTCGCGCAGATAAGCACCGTGCAGGCGCAGCAAGGCTTCGGAGATGCCGGGGAAACTGGTCGCCAGGTCGGAGACTTCCAGCGGCGGCATGTCGATGTCGGAGAAGATTGGGTCGCGCAGCACGTCGGCGATGCGCCGCGCGTAGCTCTCGCCATCCTCGCTGGCGAGATCGGTGACATCGAGCCGGTAAGTGCGCGCCAGGCGCAGCAGCATGTCGGCGGTGACCGGGCGCTGGTTGCGCTCCAGCAGCGCGATGTAGGAGGGCGAGATACCCAGGTCCTCGGCCATGACCTGCTGGGTCAGGCCGAGTTCGCGGCGCAAGCGGCGCAGGCGAGGACCAAGGTAGAGGGGGCGTGCTTCAGCCATACAATGGTCTTTGTCATAGCTGCACAACTTTACAAGGATCATCTGTAAAGTTTGACACGGCGACTCCGTCTGCCATTCCGCCGCACGCACCTGCAGCATAGGTGACCCTCAACGCATCACCGCATGAGGACCACCGAAAGTGACTTACCAGCAGACCATCGCCGAAGCCGGCCAGACGATCGAGACCGAACGCAATTGGGACGGGATCGAAGCCGAGTCCGTCGCGCGCATGCGCCTGCAGAACCGCTTCCGCACCGGCCTCGACATCGCCAAGTACACCGCCAAGGTGATGCGCGCCGACATGGCCGCCTACGATGCCGATCCGGCCAACTACACGCAGTCGCTGGGTTGCTGGCACGGCTTCATCGGCCAGCAGAAGCTGATCAGCATCAAGAAGCACTTCGGCACCACCAAGGGCCGCTACCTCTACCTGTCGGGCTGGATGGTCGCGGCGCTGCGTTCCGAGTTCGGCCCGCTGCCCGACCAGTCGATGCACGAGAAGACCTCGGTTCCCGCGCTGGTCGAGGAGCTCTACACCTTCCTCAAGCAGGCCGACGCCCGCGAGCTCGGCGGCCTGTTCCGCGACCTCGACAAGGCGCACGAGGCCGGTGACGAGCTGGAAGCCAAGCGCATCGAGCATGCGATCGACAACTACGAGACGCACGTCGTGCCGATCATCGCCGACATCGATGCGGGCTTCGGCAATGCCGAGGCGACTTACCTGCTCGCCAAGAAGTTCATCGAAGCCGGCGCCTGCTGCCTGCAGATCGAGAACCAGGTCTCCGACGAGAAGCAGTGCGGCCACCAGGACGGTAAGGTTACCGTTCCGCACGAGGACTTCATCGCCAAGATCCGCGCCATCCGCTATGCCTTCATGGAACTGGGCGTCGATGACGGCCTGATCGTCGCGCGCACCGACTCGCTGGGCGCCGGCCTCACCAAGCAGATCGCCTTCACCCGCGAAGCCGGCGACATCGGCGACCAGTACAACAGCTTCCTCGATTGCGACGAGGTCACCAGCGTCGGCCACGGCGAAGTGCTGATCAGCCGCGATGGCAAGCTGCTGCGCCCCAAGCGCCTGCCTTCGAACCTCTACCAGTTCCGCTCGGGAACGGGCGAGGACCGCTGCGTACTCGACTGCATCGAGGCGCTGCAGAAGGGCGCCGACCTGCTCTGGATCGAGACCGAGAAGCCGCACATCGCACAGATCGGTGGCATGGTCAGCCGCATCCGCGAGGTGATCCCGAACGCCAAGCTGGTCTACAACAACTCCCCCAGCTTCAACTGGACGCTGAACTTCCGCCAGCAGGTGTTCGACGCCTGGACCGCAGAGGGCAAGGACCTGTCTGCCTACGACCGCGCACGCCTGATGAGCGTGGACTATGACGGCACCGAGCTGGGCATTGAAGCCGACGAGCGCATCCGCACCTTCCAGAAGGACGCGGCGCGCGAGGCGGGCATCTTCCACCACCTCATCACCCTGCCGACGTATCACACCGCCGCGCTGTCGACCGACAACCTGGCCAAGGAGTACTTCGGCGAAGCGGGCATGCTCGGCTACGTCAAGGCCGTGCAGCGCGAGGAAATTCGCCAGGGCATCGCCTGCGTCCGCCACCAGAACATGGCCGGCTCCGACATCGGCGACGACCACAAGGAGTACTTCGCCGGTGAAGCCGCTCTGAAGGCCGGCGGCGCGCACAACACGATGAATCAGTTCGCCGCCTAAACATCAACGGGAGTTCGCCAGATGACACTTAACAGCGGACACCTGAAACTTCCGGACGGGGCGTTGCTGCCGCTCGCCTCGTTCGCCAGCCCCGCTCAGACACGCGAGCACAGGATAGGAGACGTGACCATGACCACCACGACCGAACCGAGCCGCGCCCGCGCGGTACTCTCGAACGAGGACTTCAAGCTTCTGCAGGAAGCCGTCGTCTATTACATCAAGGCGCATGAGGACGATCCGATCTCGTCCAAGTACGCCAACCTGCATCACCGTCTCGGCAGCGCTATCCGCCGCTGAACGGTCGCCGTTTTCCTGGGGAGGAAAGCCTCGGCCCGTCGCGCTACCCAGCGTGGCGGGCCGTTTCTCGTCTAGTCGAAAGGAGGCCGGCGGGCTTCCGAACCACTTGCCAGGCACTTCGCACTCGCCCGCAGAGGCAGTGCAGCCATCCCGACCGGCACGCGTTTAAACCCAACGCATTCATGGGCATCTTGCCAGCGAGTGCGGGACAGGCAGAGTGCTGGCGATGCAGACCCCGACCACCGCGCATATCAATGCGATCGGCACCGCCGTACCGCCACATGATGTCCACGCCGCCTTCAACCACATGATCGAGCCCATGCTCACCGATCGCCGATCGCGCGCGCTGTATGAACGCATGGCCAAGCGCTCGGGAATCGAGAGCCGTTACTCCTTCATCGAGCCGGTGGTGAACGATGCCGGCGAGATGGCCGACACCGGCCAGTTCTATAGCATGGACGATTTCCCCAGCACTGCTCGGCGCATGGAACGATACGAGCAATGGGCGCCCGAACTGGCGCTGCAGGCGATCGACCAGCTCGATGACGGCATCGCCGACCAGGGCATCACCCATGTCGTGGTGGCCAGCTGTACCGGGTTCGTCGCGCCCGGTCTCGACCAGATCCTGATACGCCGCACCGGCATCGATCCCTCCGCCGAGCGCACCTTGGTAGGGTTCATGGGGTGCTATGCTGCGGTCAACGCGCTGCGGCTGGCGCACCACATCGTGCGCTCCACGCCTGAGGCGCGCGTGCTCGTGGTCAACGTCGAGCTGTGCACGCTGCACCTCCAGAACACCGACCAGATCGACAAGCTACTCGCCATGCTGCTGTTCAGCGACGGCGCGACTGCGGCGCTGGTAACGGCCGAGCCCAAAGGCATCGCGCTCAAGGACTTCCGCCCAGCCGCCATCAAGGGATCGGAGGAACTCATCACTTGGCGGATCGGCGACCAGGGCTTTGCCATGCACCTCGATGGCCAGGTGCCGATTCGCATCGCCGAAGCGCTGCAGCACGAGCGTACGCGCAATGATGCCGACGGCATCCTGCGCGGGCAATCGACCGCCGACTACGACCTGTGGGCGGTCCACGCCGGTGGCCGCTCGATCCTGGATGCGGTTGAACGCGGGCTGGAACTACCGCCCGAAGCGCTGGAGCCTTCGCGCACGGTGTTGCGCGAAAAGGGCAACATGTCTTCGGCCACCCTGATGTTCGTGCTGGCCCGCATGCTGGCGGCGCGCGAGGAAGCACAGGGCGAGCGCAAGGGCCTGGGGATGGCATTCGGACCCGGGCTCGCAGCGGAAACCTTCCGCTTCAGCCTGCTCTGACCATGCCCGACTTGCGCCGCCGTTCGCAGACGCCCGAGTGGATGGACGGAGCCGATGTCACCGTGCAAGACTTCGCAGCCTGCGTGAAGGATCTGGCGGCGGTGAACACGGTCACCCTCGCGCGCGGCCCGACGCTGCAGTTTGTCGCCGATGCGGTGCGTCACGCGAAAGGCATTCCCACGATCCTCGACGTAGGTTTCGGCGCGGGCGACATGCTGCGCGCGATCGCTCGCATGCTGCGAAGCAAGGGATTGGCCGCAAGGCTTATTGGCATCGATCTCAATCCCCGCAGCGAGCCGGTCGCGCGAGACATGACCCCGGCCGATCTACCGATCGAGTGGCACACCGGCGACGCCTACGCCTGGGCGGAAGCGGAGCGCCCCGATCTCATCATCAGCTCCCTGGTCACGCACCACATGGACGATGCCGAGATCGTTCGCTTCTGCGCCTGGATGGAAGCGACGGCACGGCTCGGCTGGTTCGTCAACGACCTGCACCGCCACGCCGTGCCCTGGTACGGCTTCAGCGCCATGGCCGCGCTGGCACGCTGGCATCCCTTCGTGCGCCACGACGGTCCGCTCTCGATCGCCCGCAGCTTCCGGCGCGACGAGTGGCTGGCGCTGCTTCGGCAGGCGGGCATCGGGCAAGCGGCGACCATCCAATGGCGCTTCCCCTTCCGTTACTGCGTGGAGCGCCGGAAATGGTAGCGCCGGTGGTGGTGATCGGTGGCGGTCTCGCCGGGGCCGCGGCGGCCACGCGCCTCGCCCGCACAGGGCAAGCGGTCACCGTGATCGAGCGCGAGGGCGGACCGCATGAAAAGGTCTGCGGCGAATTCCTATCGGTGGAGGCGTGCCAAGACCTCACCGACCTGGGGCTGCCCCCTGAACATCTTGGCGCCGTCGCCATCGATCGCTTGCGGGTGCTGCATGGGCGGCACAGCGTCGAGGCCCCGCTCCCGTTCGTCGCGCGCGGGCTCTCACGCGCGATCCTCGACGAGGCACTGCTGGAGGCCGCCAGCCAGGCCGGTGCCGAAGTCCTCCGCGGTGTCCGCGTGACCGGGCTGGACGGCACACGGGTGCTGACCTCCGCCGGCGAACACCGCGCCGCCCACGTCATGCTCGCCACCGGCAAGCACGACTTGCGCGCAATGCCGCGAGGCGCGCCGGCGACGCGCGAAGGTTATGTCGGCTTCAAGATGCACTGGCGGCTCTCCCCTGCCGCTCTCACAGCGCTTGGCAGTGCGATCGAGCTGGTGTTGTTCGGGCAAGGATACGCGGGGCTGCAGCGGGTCGGCGCTGCCGAGGCGAACCTTTGCCTCGTGGTCCGGCGTAGCCACTTCGCCGACCTTGGCGGAACTTGGGAGGCCTTGCTGGCGCACCTCCTGCTCGAGCCGGGGCTGGCCTCGCGCCTGGCCGATGCGCAGCCGCTGCTCGCCAAGCCACTTGCCATCGCCAACCTGCCGTATGGGCACCTCTACCAGCCCCGATCCGATAACGATGCGGTGTGGCGGTTGGGAGACCAGGCGGCGATGACTGCCTCGCTCAGCGGAGACGGCATGGCGGTCGCGCTGCGCAGTGCCACACTGGCGGCGGACCTTTTTGCGCGCGGCGCGAGTGCGGCGCAGTTCCACCGGCAGCTGGCGGCGCAAGTGGGCCCGCAAGTGCGCCGCGCCATGGCGCTTCAGCGCATGTCCGAACGCCCGCTGGCGCTGCGATTGGGGCTGCGCGCCGCACGCTTTTGGCCCGCATTGCTGACCCATGGCGCCCAGGCGACACGTCTTCCTGCTTACCAGACGACGAAAGTATAACAGACGTCGACGAAGACGAGCGCGCTTTACACACAAGTTAACCTTTTCCGTTCAACTTCGGCGAGGTTTAGTGGGGCGCGGATGAAACTCGACTTCGGAGAAGGCTCTCTGCTGGGAGCCGCTGACTTACATTCCATGCAGTCGCTCGAAGCAGCGATGACCGCCGCGCACCTTGCCGAGCAGCGGCTGCGCGAAGCGATCGACCTGTTGCCCGAAGGCGTCGTCTTCCTCGACGCCGAAGGTCGCTACATCCTTTGGAACCAGCAATACGCCAAGATCTACGCCGTTTCGGCCGACTTGCTCGAGCGTGGCGGCCGTTTCGCCGATACTCTGCGCGTCGGCGTAGCGCGCGGTGACTATCCCGATGCTATCGGGCGCGAGGACGAGTGGATCGCCGAGCGCCTGGCCCGAATGTCGGAACCTTCCTCCCGCCATGAGCAGCGACTGGCAAACGGCCGGCGCATCCTGATCGAGGAGCGCAAGACGTCGGACGGCGGCACTATCGGCCTGCGCGTCGATATCACCGACATGCGCGAGAGCGAGGAAGCTTTTCGCCTCCTGTTCGAGCGCAATCCTGTCGCCATGGTCGTGTACGACATCGAGAGCCGCCGCGTCCGCTCGGCCAACCAGTCGGCGTCCGACTACTTTGGCTATTCGGCCAGTGCCATGGCGGGCCTACCCGCCAGCACGCTGTTCGCCGATCAGGAATGGCCGCGCGCGCATGACATGCTGTCGATGGACTCCAGTGGCCTGGGCGAAGTCTGGCAGATGCGCTGTGCCGGCGGCCTCACCGGAGAGGCGGTGGTCTCCACCCGTCTTTCGCAGCTCGAAGGCTACCCCGCGACGATCGTCTCGTTCTTCGACATTACCGAGCGCCGTCGCATCGAGCAGCGCATGGAGCACATGGCGCGCCATGACGAGCTGACCGGACTCGCCAATCGCGGCCATTGCCGCGCACACTTGCGTGCTACGCTGGAGCAGGCGGGATCGGACGAGACCGTCACCCTGGCGCTGGTCGACCTCGACCACTTCAAGGCGGTGAACGATACGTACGGCCATCACGTCGGCGATGCGCTGCTGACCGACGCGGCACGCAGGATGGCGGAGCTGGTGCCGGAAGACGCTCTACTCTGCCGGATCGGCGGCGACGAATTCGCGGTGATCTTTCGCCGCTCAAGCCGGACTCAGGCCGAGATTGTCTCACGCTCGATCATCGCCACGCTGTCGCAGCCGTTCCATGTGCAGGGCAACGTGCTGCACATCGGCGCGACCATCGGCTTTGCCACCTCTCCCTACGACAGCAGCGATCCCGAGACACTGCTGCGCTATGCCGACCTTGCACTCTATGCCGCCAAGGGTGAGAAGCGCGGCACCTGCCGCAGTTTCCAGCTGGGCATGGACGCGGCCGCGCAGGAGAAGACGCGGCTGGAGAACGACTTTCGCGATGCGCTCAAGCTCGGACAGCTCCACGTCCACTACCAGCCGCTGATCGACCTTACCACCGGTGCGGTCGAGTGCTTCGAGGCGCTGCTGCGCTGGCAACATCCGGTGCGCGGCCCCGTCTCGCCCGACGTCTTCATCCCGCTGGCCGAGGAGATCGGCCTGATCGATGCCGTCGGCCGCTTCGTGCTGCACACTGCCTGCCGCGAGGCGAAGAACTGGCCCGAGCACGTGAAGCTGTCGGTCAACGTCTCGCCGCTCCAGTTCCGCAACGGCAATCTCATCAGCACGGTCATCAACGCGCTCACCTCGGCGAACTTACCGCCCGAGCGGCTGGAACTGGAGATCACCGAAGCCGTGCTGATGGAAAAGGGCCCACGCCCTTCCGCCATCATCCGCAACTTGCGCACGTTCGGCATCGGCATCGCGCTCGACGACTTCGGCACTGGGTTTTCGTCGCTGAGCTATCTGCTCAATTACCCTTTCACCAAGATCAAGATCGACAAGTCGTTCATCCTGAACCTCGAGCGTGAAAGCAATTCGCGCGCGGTGATCCGCGCCGTGATCGGCCTTGCCCGCAATCTCGGGCTGACCGTCACGGCCGAGGGCATCGAGCACGAAGTGGTGCGGGATTACTTGCGGGACGAAGGCTGCATGCAGGGCCAGGGCTATCTGTTCGGCAAGCCCACTCCGGCTTGCGACCTGCAACGCTACCTGGAAACGGACGCGCAGCGCGACGCCGCCTGACGGGTAACGGTCACCGCCCGGTGCTTTCGCCCGGCACGGGCCTGGCCCACCCGGACGACATCGCCCGCCCGCATGCGCAGATCTGCGGCTGCCAGCTATCAATCCTCACACAATGACGGCGCGGCGGCAGAACTCCCAGATTACGCCGGCCAACTGATCGCGGCGGGCGCGGTCGGGCTGGCCGCCTTCCTCGGCGAGCAGCTCGACGTGGATGGTCGCAGAGACGAAGTTGTAGACCAGGCTGGCCTGCAGGCGCGGGTCGCATTCGCGCAGCAATCCCATGGCGACACCCTTGGCCAGTTCCTCGGCGATCAAGGCGATCAGCGGGCTCAGCGCCTTTTGCAGTTCCTGCGGCCGGCTCTCCGCCAGGCGCAAGTGCTCGCGGCTGAGCGCGGCGCTGCGCCGCCCGGTGCCCGGCCCGCCGAAGCCCAATTGGCCGATGACCAGCCCGTCGACGATCCGCCGCAGCGCCTCGACAGGATCGGCGGCGTGCTCCGCCTCTTGCCGGAAGTGCTCGGCCGCGAAGCTCAGCGTGCGCTCGAACACCGCCAGGACCAGATCGTCCTTGCCGTTGAATTGCTCATAGAACGCCCGCCGCGCCAGCCCCGAGCGCAATAGAACGGCGCGGATCGTCAGCCCTTCCAGACCGCTCTCGTCCAGCAGTTCGTCCGCCGCACGGATCAGGGCGTCGTTGCGCTGCGGGTTGCTTCCCAGGCTCGGCGGCTCCGCCTTTGAGGACGTCAATGTATCCATGTTGTGAAAGCTACGCCGGATCGCCTTCAGGGTCCAGCCACGCGACGTTACGCATCCATGCTGGGCATGAACTGCGCGATGACGCTCACGACCGATACATTGACTAAACCGCCCCACCCGTTTAAAACATTCGAGAACGATGTTCTCAGGAGAGTGTATGCCCAAGGTCACTTACGTGGCGCACGATGGCACGGAGACGCAGGTCGATGTGCCCGCGGGTGAAAACGTCATGCGCGGCGCGCTGTACAATGGCGTGGATGGCATCGTCGGCGAATGTGGCGGCGGCCTCTCGTGCGCCACCTGCCATTGCTATGTCGACGATGCCTGGACCGATCGCGTAGGCGGTCCTTCATCCGCGGCCGAGAGCGAACTGCTGGAGTCGGTCGCCACGGAACTGCGAGCCACTAGCCGGCTCAGCTGCCAGATCGACGTGACCGAGGCGCTAGACGGCCTCGTCGTGCACACGCCCGAAACCCAGTACTGAGCAGGAGCGAGACATGCCGATCGACGCCGCCAATCCCGTCCCGCCGACCCTCCCGCGCCGCGCCGGACCCGATCAGGTTCCTGAGCATATCGCGCCCGAACTGGTCCGCTCGGCCGGGATCACCTTCGCGCCCGACTTCCTGAAGGCGCCGCACGACTTCATGGCGGACCTCCACAAAGACTTCCCACCGATCTGGTACGACGTCTCGCCCTTCCAGAACGCCTGGAACGCCATCAAGCACGAGGATGCGCTGTTCGTGCTGCGCAATCCGGAGATCTTCTCCAACGAAGGCGCCACGCCTTTCCCGCGCGATCCGGACGACTACTTCTACTTCATCCCGATCGAGATCGACCCGCCGCACCATCGCAAGTACCGCAACATCGTCGATCCGATGCTCAGCCCCAAGGGCGTGCTGGCGCTGGAAGAGCGCATCCGCGCTCTCGCCAACGACCTCATCGACGAGGCGATCGAGGATATGCGGACCAAGGGCGAGTGCGAGTACACCACCGCCTTTGGCCGGCCGCTGCCGGTCTCGGTGTTCCTCGACATCATGGGCCTGCCCCAATCGATGCGCGACACCTTCGTCGACTGGGCGGTGAACCTGCTCCACTCGAACGACCGCGCGATCATGGCGCAGTCAATGAAGAGCATCTCGGACTACCTCAAGCAGGCGATCGAGGAGAAGAAGGCCAACCCCGACGACGGCGTCGTCAGCCGCATTGCCCATGCCGAGTTCGACGGTCGCCCGCTGTCGGACAAGGAAGTGTTCGGGTTCGTCGTGTTCCTGTTCATCGCCGGGCTCGACACCGTCTTCGCGACCTTGAACAACATCTGGATGTACCTGGCCGAACATCCTGAAAAGCGGCAGGAGATCATCGATCGCCCGCAGGACATCGACAAGGTGGTCGAGGAACTGCTGCGTCGCTGGTCGGTGACCTTCTCGGGCCGGGTGCTGGCGCAGGACTACGAGATGCGCGGCGTGCAGATGAAGGCAGGCGACCGCATCACTTGCGTGCTGCCCGCCTGCAACTTCGATCCGGAGGTCTTCCCCAACCCGCTGGAGGTAGACTTCGACCGCCCGCGCAAGACGATCCTGGCCTTCACTGTCGGCGTCCACAGCTGCATGGGCGCGCACCTTGCGCGTCTGGAAGTGAAGATCGCGCTCCAGGAATGGCTGAAGCGCATTCCGGATTTCGAGATCAAGCCGGGCTATGAGATCGAGTACCGCCCCGGCGGCGTGGTCGGGCCGGAGTACCTGCCGCTGGTGTGGTGAGTGGACGGAGCTGGCATGCTTCGACAAGCTCAGCACGGGCGCTGTCTGGCTGAGCGCGCTGATTTCTGAAGATCCTCCCCTCTAAGGGGAGGTGGCAGCGCGGAGCGCTGACGGAGGGGTGTCCCCCTCTCCGCCGTGTGCATCTCAGGCGGTGACACCCCTCCACCACGGCCTACGGCCGCGGTCCCCCTCCCTTTAAGGGGAGGATCGGGTCTATGCTGTGGGGGAGCGAGGTGCCTCATCGCCGCTTAGCATGATCTTGTCGATGGCCCCCAGCCGACCTCGCAATCAACCGCGAGCCAGCACCCGCTGGAGCGCCCGTTCGAACGCCACGGGCCGCTCGTACATCGCCCAGTGCCCCGCGTCCGCCACGACCTCGAATCCGGCATCCGGGCAGACCGAGTGCAAGGCGGCCTCCTGCAGCGCAGGGTCCGGATGCGGTCGGTCGAACTCACCCCAGATCGCGTCCACCCGGCAGCGCACGTCGAGGAGGATGCGCAGCAACTTGTCCGGCATGACCATGTCCGAAGCGATCAGTCGCGCGCGGTGAGCATTCGGCAGCAGCATGTGGATCGCCAGCGCGTCGGCGCTGTCGGGGTGATGGAGCATCAGCCCCAGCAGGTTGCTCTTGAGCACCGCCGTGCGCTCGTCGCCGCGCAGGCCGCTCACGCGCTGGAGGTGGATCGCCCCGTGCGGCGTGTCCAGCCCACCGCAGCCCGCCAGAATCAGCCGCCGCGCGACTTGCGGATGATAGGCCGCAAGGTGCGCGAAACACACGCCGCCAAATGAAAAACCGCACAGGTCCGCAGGCACGCCGGTGCCCAGTATCTGGTCGAGACCCTCGGCCAAGGCCTTGGCAATTCCGCGATGATCGGGCGTCTCCGGAAGCGCCGAATCCCCGTGGCCGGGCAGATCAACGGCGATGACGCGGCGGGTGCGAGCCAGGTTATCGATGTTGCGCACCCAGTGCTGCCACGAGCCTTGGGCCCCGTGCGCCAGGATCAGCGGCTCACCAGCGCCCCACGCTCGCCAGACCACCGTGCCGTCGCCGCAAGGTGTCTCGATCCGCTCGGCCTTCGCTTCAAGGGCGTCCAGCGTGGCTTCCGCCGTATCCGCACCAGCCGCTGTCCGGTCGCTTGCCATGTCCATCCGATGCTCTCCTCAGGCACAGCAAAGCATGGCCGCGCTGGACTTGTGAAGCATCGGCGGCATGGACGCACGGTCATCGCCGCCACGCTGCGCCGATTGACGTGGCGCGACAGGATCGCCACGCGGCAGGCGTGACCGCCACCTCGTCCTCCCCCACGCGCCTGGTCTGGGCGATCGCGCTTCCGGCGATGCTGACCAACGTCGCAACCGCGCTGTTCGGGCTCGCCGACATGTGGACCATCGGACAACTCGGCAGTGCGCCGGCGCAAGGCGCAGTGGAGCTGGGCGCGAAGTACATGATGGGCCTGCTCAACGTGTTCAACTTCCTGCGCACCGGCACCGTCGCCCTCACCGCTCAGGCAGCGGGGCGCGGCGATGCACAGGCGCAGGCTGCGACCCTGGCGCGGGCCCTTGCGGCGGCAGGAGCGATCGGCGCGGCGCTTCTGATGGCGATGCCCCTCGCCATACCCTTCGGCCTCGACCTGTTGGAAGCGCATGGCTCGCTGCGCAGCGAGGCCGGGCACTACATCGCGATCCGCTATTGGGCCGGGCCGATCTGGCTGGTGAACTGCGTGCTGGTCGGCTGGCTGATCGGGCGACGCCGGCTGCGCGCCGTGCTTGCCGTCGAGATCGCAGCCAACGCCGCCCACATCGCGCTCGATCTGACGTTCGTGCTCGGGCTGCATATGGGCGTCACGGGTGTTGCCGCGGCGACGGTGAGTTCCGAGGTGCTGAAATGCGCCCTGCTCGCCGCACTGGTCGTGCGCGAGCCCGAGGCGCGCCATGCCCTGGCCGCTGCCCGCCAGCGCTCGACCTGGGCGGCGCAGGCCTTGCGCGCGCTGTTCGCCATCAACCGAGACCTGTTCCTGCGAACCGTGCTGCTCACTGCCGCGATGCTGCTGCTGGCCCGCAGCGGCGCGCAGCGTGGCCCCGTGATGCTGGCGGCCAACGGCATCCTGTTCCAGTTGTTCATGCTCGCGACGCTGATCCTCGACGGGATCGAGAGCGCCGCGCAAGTGCTCTGCGGCGAGGCGCTGGGCGCGCGCAACCGCCGCCGCTTCGGAGAGGTGCTGCGCGCGTCTCTGGTGTCGGGTGGCGCAGTCGCGATGGCGCTGGCAGCGATCGCGCTCCTCGCCGGCAGCACTCTGGCGTCACGGTTCAGCACCGATCCGCAGGTCGTCGCCACCGCAGCAGCGCACACCGGGTGGCTGGTTGTGCTTCCGCTCGCCGGCGTCGCATCTTTCGTGCTCGACGGTGTGTTCGTAGGCGCGGGCTGGACGCGGGCGATGCTCGGCACGATGCTCCTGGCGATGATCGTCTACGTCGCGCTGCTGTTCTGTGCCGTGCCGCTGGGCAACCATGGATTGTGGCTGGCGTTCAGCGCGTTCTTCGTCGTGCGCGCAGCAGGGCAGATCGTCGTCATGCCCCGGCTGCTGCGCCGAGACCTTGGCGAACTCGGCCCTTCACAGCCGCGCTGAGTTTTATATACCGGCGGATACCATATCCGAAAGGGCATCTGCTTGCGCCGCATCCTGATCGTGCTTGTCGCACTCGCCGTGCTCGTCGCAGGAGTTGCTCTGTTCCAGCGCGGGCGACCTGCCACGCAAGCGGCGCCAGTGGTCCTCGCCGCCGCCAGTCTGCAGGAGTCGCTGGGGGCCGCAGCCAAGGTCTGGGCAGCCGAAGGTCACGCAAAGCCCGTGCTCTCGTTCGCAGCCAGCTCGGCGCTCGCGCGGCAAGTCGCAGCGGGCGCACCCGCGGACCTGTTCATCTCGGCGGATGAGGAGTGGATGGACACGCTCTCGGCCAAAAGGCTGATCCGCCAGGAGAGCCGCGCAACGCTGCTGGGCAACAGCCTTGTGCTGATCGCACCTGCCGCCAGCAGCGTAGACCTGAAGCTCGCTCCCGGCATGCCGCTCGCGCGTGCACTCGGCAACGGGAGGCTGGCGCTGGCCGATCCTGCCGGAGTGCCGGCGGGGCGCTATGCCAGGCAGGCGCTGGAGAAGCTGGGCGCATGGGATCAGGTGTCGGACAGGATCGCCGCCGGCGACAGCGTGCGTGCTGCCCTCGCCCTGGTTGCACGCAACGAGGCGCCGCTCGGCATCGTCTACGCGACGGACGCCAAGGCCGAGCCGAAGGTGCGCGTGGTCGGCACTTTCCCAGCCAACAGCCATACGCCGATCACCTACCCGATCGCGACACTGAAGACGGCGCGCAGCCCCGATGCGGAAGCCTTGCGGCAGTTCCTGCTGTCACCCGAGGCGCTGGCGGTGTTCCAGCGCTATGGGTTTACCCGGCCACCAGCGCTGAAGTCCACCTAGTGCGAGGCCGCTGGAGCAGCGCCCTTGGGCGGTCTCGGGGCGATCCAGATCGCCGAGGCAGCGAGCAGCAGCACCACGGCGGCGACCATGAACAAATGCGTGGTGCCTACTGCCATGCCCTGGTTGGTGACCAATTGCTCCAGTGCGGCGCGCGCCTGGTCGACGCTGAAGCCGCGCTCCTGCATGCGCGTCATCACTTCGGGAGCGCCGTTGAGCTGACCCGCCATCTGCGCCGTGTCCATCCGTGCCTGGTTTGACCAGTACGTCGTAACCAGGGCCGTCGCTACCGCGCTCGCAAGCGTGCGCCCGAAGTTGGCAATGCCCGCGGCCGACGCGGTCTCCTCGGGATCGACCGAACCAAGGCTGATCGTCGTCAGCGGCACCATGAACAGCGACACACCCGCGCCTTGCAGAAGCTGGGGCAGCGCCAGGGTCCAGAACGTCGCGTCGGTTGACCACCAGAGCGCGCGCAAAACCGAGCAGACTCCGATCCAGCTCACGCCGATGAAGACCAGCAGCCGCGGGTCGAACTTCTTCATCAGGTTCGGCACGATCGGCGACATGACGACAGCCAGCACGCCGCTGAACGCCATCACGAAGCCGGCGTTGGTGGCCGTGTACCCCAGCGACGTCTGCAGCCACTGCGGGATCACGACGACCGACGAGAAGTACGTTCCGAACGCCAGGATCAGAGATAGTGTCGAGGCGGAGAACCCGCCGTGACGGAAGACCTTGAGATTGACGATCGCGTCCTCCTCGGTCAGCTCCCAGATGACGAACAGCGCGAAGAAGATCGCCGCGATCACCGCGCAGGCCACGATAAACGGAGAGGAGAACCAGTCCTCCTCGCGGCCCTTGTCCAGCATGATCTGGAAGGCGCCGACCCAGATCACCAGCAGCACCAGACCCGTCGCGTCGATGGGGCGCTTCTCGGTCGGGGTCTCGGTGCCACGCAGCATGATGACGACGCCGAAGAAGATCGCGATGATGATCGGCGCGTTGATGAAGAAGATCCAGTGCCACGACCAGTTATCACTGATCCAGCCACCGAGGATCGGGCCTAGGATCGGCGCGACGACGACGGTCATCGCCCAGAGCGCCATGGCCTTGGGATGCATCTCCTTGGGGAAGATACGCAGCATCAGCGTCTGCGTCAGGGGCATCAGCGGACCGCCGCAAAGGCCCTGGCCGATGCGGAACGCGACCAGCATGCCCAGCGTGCTCGAGAAGCCGCACAGAACCGAGAAGAGGCCGAAGCCCACGAGCGAGAACACGAAAGTGCGCAAGGTGCCGAAACGCTGCGCGAGCCAGCCCGTCAGCGGCACGCAGATCGCCTCGGCCACGGCATAGGAGGTGATCACCCATGTGCCGGTCGAGACCGAGACGGCCAGGCCGCCGGCGATGTGGGGCACCGAGACGTTGGCGATCGTCAGGTCCAGCACGACGATGAAGTTGGCCATCGCCAGCACCAGGCCGGCAATGAGCAGCTTCACGCCGTGAAAGGCGCGAGGCTGCTCCGAAGCGGCGAAGAGCCCCTTGGCGCCCATCAACGGCGGCCGCTGCTCAGGTCGATGGTCGCCTCCATCGACAGGCCCACGCGCAAGGGATGCTCGCGCAGTTCCTTGGGATCGAGCTGGATGCGCACGGGCAGGCGCTGCACTACCTTGATCCAGTTGCCGGTGGCGTTCTGTGCCGGGATCAGCGCGAAGGCCGCGCCGGTCCCGCCCGAGAAGCCCACGACCTTGCCATGGTAGACCACGTCATCGCCATAGAAGTCCGAAGTGACTTCGACATTCTGGCCGCTGCGCACCTTGCCCAGCTGGTCTTCCTTGAAGTTGGCGTCGACGTAGAGCTGTTCGACAGGCACGACCACCATCGCGACGGTGGCATTGGTCACGCGCTGGCCAACCTGCACGGTGCGCTGAGCGATCACGCCGTCGATCGGCGCGCGGATCACCGTGCGGGCCAGGTCGAGCTTGGCGGTGGCAAGACGCGACATTGCCGCGCGCACTTCGGGCGCCTCGTTGACCGCGAGGCCCTGGGTGGCGGCGCGGCTGGCGGTTTCCTCCTGGCGAGCGCTAATCGCATCGGCGCGAGCCTGGCTGATGCTTGCTTGCGCCTGACGCACCGCGGCTTGGGCGGACGCGAGCGCATTGCGCGCACTGGTCAGCTCTTCACCGGAGACGGCGCCACTGCCATCCAGATTTGCGCGGCGCTGGTAATCCGTGCGTGCTTTCGCCAGGTCGGCTTGGGCGGCGGCGAGACGCGCTTGGCCTTCCGGGATGGCAGCCTCCTTCGCGGTTGCCGATGCCCCGGCGGCAGAGCCTTGGGCCCGCGATTGGGTGTAGCGCCGCTGCGCCATGCTCAGCATTGCTTCGGCTTCGGCCACGGCGATCTTCTGGTCGGCATCGTCCAGCCGCATCAGCAGCTGACCCTTGCGCACGGGTTGGGTATTCACCACCGCCACTTCGACCACCTGCCCCTGCGTCAGCGGCGTGATCTGCGCATTCTCACCCGCGACATAGGCGTTATCGGTCGAGACCGAGCGACTGCCGATAAGGAGCTGATAGGCGAAATAGAGCAGTCCGATCACCACCACGGCCACGACCAGCCCGATCAGGAGCGGCTTGCGGCGAGACTTGTCCATCACCGCGGCGGAGGCGCCGCTGGCACCGGGCTTGCTGTCATGGCCAGGATGGCCACTCTGGTCCTGATCCTGGCCGGCAGGGCGGTCCTGCACGTCGTCACTCATCGGTAGAGACCTTCTCGTTCATGTCTTGCGCAAAGCCCCCACCAAGCGCGCGCTTCAGCGCGACTTCGGTGGAAAGGGTGCGGAAATGGGCATCGATCGCGGCCTGGCGGGACTCTATGGCGACCTGCTGTGCGCTCAGCGCCTCGATGAAGCTGGAGAGCCCGGCGTCGTAGCGCTTGTTCGCCAGGTCGTAAGCGCCCTCGGCTTCACGCCGAGCCGCGACGGCGTCCACCTCCTGCGCGCGCGCCGCGTCGCGGCTGGCGAGCGCGTCGGCGATCTCGCGCAAGGCGTCGACCACGGTGGCATTGTAGTCCGCGACCGCCAGATCGAAGCTGCCGCGCGCCTGGCGATACTCACCCCGAATCCGGCCGCCATCGAAGATCGGCAGGCTGAACGCGCCGCCGGCATTGCCGTAGGTCGATCCGCTATCGAACAGGTTGGACAGGCCCAGTGAAGTGAGCCCGATCAGGCCGCTCAGCGAAATGTTCGGCAGGTATGCGGTCTTGGCGATGTCGATCCGCTTGCCCGCCGCTTCCACCCGCAGGCGCGCCGCGACGATGTCCGGGCGGCGCCCCGCAAGAGCAATGCCCGCGTCGGTCGGCAAGGGCGTTTCGGGAAGCTGCGAGATTGCACTCGGCGTGATCGCGAGACCACGGTCCGGCCCGGCTCCGAGCAGCGCCGCGATCGCGTTGCGCCGCGCGGCGATCTGCTCGCGGTTGGCGGACAGGGCGATGCGCGAGCGCAGCGTCTCGGCCTGGCTCTGGCGCACCGGCGACTGGTTCTCCAGCCCCTGCTCGGCCCGGCGGCGGGTCAGCGCGCCCAGGCTCTCGCGCGACTGCGAGGCCTGCACCAGCGCCTCGTCACGGGCGAGCAGCCGCGACAGGTCGAAGTACGAGGAGACTACATTGCTCGCCAGGATCAGCGAGGCCTGGCTGGCGTCCGCCTGAGCGGCCTCGGCCTCGGAGGTGGCGGCGGCCAGCAGCTTGCGGCGGCGCCCCCACAGGTCCAGGTCGAAGTCTCCTGTCAGCGCCAGGTTGCCGGTGCTCTTCCAACCCTTCGGTACGAACTCGGACGGTATGCCGTTGTTGTAGCTCTGCTTGGTCACACCAGCAGACCCTCTCGCGCCGATCTGCGGCAAGGTGTCCGCGCCGGTCACTTCGGCGGCGCCCCGCGCCTGGCGGACACGCGCCTGCGCAGCCGCGACGTCCGGCGATCCGGCCAGCGCCTCTGCCACCAGCGCATCGAGCTGGGGATCGCCGTAGGCCCGCCACCATTGCTCCCGCGGCCATGCGGCGGCCGGATCGGTCGCGCGCGCAAACGTCTGAGCGGTAGCGAGCGTTGCCGGCGGGCGCGTTTCCGGCCTCGCTCCAAGGTTCGGCAAGCCGCAGGACGCGAGCGCCGTAGTCATGGCCAGAAGCGCAGGGGCCCCGACTCGTGTGATTGTTTGAACCGTCATGTTGCAGTGCGAAATCGTCCTCCGGGTTGCATCTGTCAACGAAAAACTGTACTTGCCGGTACGGTATGGAAATCGTCACCAGCAAGCGCGAGCAAAACAAGCAACGACGCCGCACCGGCATCGTGGAGATCGCCACACGTTCATTCCTGGAGCGGGGGTATGCAGCGACTAGCATGTCCGCCATCGCCGACGAGCTTGGCGGTTCCAAGGCGACACTGTGGTCGCACTTCGCCTCGAAGGAGGATCTGTTCACGGCTGTAGTGGACGATCTTGTCGCGCGCTTCTCGGTCGAGATCGAGCAAGCCCTGACCCACGACAGCTTCACCGTGGAAGGCCTGCGCCGGTATTGCTTGCGGTTCCTAAGCAAGCTGATGGGTGAACAGGCGATAGCGCTTTTCCGGCTGATGATCGCCGAAGGCGAACGGTTCCCCGAGATCGTCGCCGTGTTTCATGCGCGCGCGCCGGTGAAGATGCATGCGGCAGCCGTAGCCTACTTTGCCACCCGCTTCGCCGAGCAGGAGGCCGTGACGCTGGCCCGCCTCACCAACGCGGCGCTGGTGGGCTACAGATCGCAGGCGCTGACCCGCCCCACCCTGCCCGATGAGGCAGAGATCGAGACGTTCGTGGACGACTTCATTGCCCATCTGCGCCTACCCGCATACCGTGACGCGCAAGAAGGCGGCATGTAGCGGCTGCCTCGTGCGGCCGGCAGGGCCGACAATGCAGGAGCCCGCGTGTCAGCACCCGACCTTTCGCTTCTTGGCAAACGCCGGCTCGGGCCGATGTTCGCCGTCCAGTTCCTCGGCGCCTTCAACGACAACCTGCTGAAATACGCGCTCGTCTTCATGGCGAGCTTCACGATCTACGCCGGTGAGCCGGACAAGGCCGGGCAGCTCGGCCTGATCTCGACGGCGCTGTTCATCCTGCCATACTTCCTGTTCTCGTCGATAGCCGGACAGCTTGCCGATCGGATCGACAAGGCACGCCTCGTCCGCCTGGTGAAGATCGCCGAGATTGCGATCATGCTGCTGGCCCTCGCCGGCTTTTGGTTCCAGTCGATCCCGATCCTGCTCGTGTGCCTGTTCGGCATGGGCGTGCATTCGACGGTGTTCGGGCCGGTCAAGTATTCGATCCTGCCCCAGCACCTGCACCCGCAGGAGATCATGGGCGGCACTGGCCTGGTCGAAGGCGGAACGTTCCTGGCGATCCTGGGCGGGCAGCTGCTCGCCGGCTTCATCCCGCCGTGGGAGGCCGGGGTCGTCGCAGTCTGCCTGGCGGCGATCGGCCTCGCGATGAGCCTCGCCGTACCAGCCGCGCCGCCTTCGGGCGCAAGCCGGCCGATCGACTTCAACATTGTCCGCGGCACCTGGGCGGTGCTCAGGACGGCGCACAATGGCCGGGGCGTGTGGCTGGCGATCCTGGGCATCAGCTGGTTCTTCAGCGCCGGCGCGGTGCTCACGATCGAGTTCGCGCCGCTGGTCTCCGGGCACTTCGCCGGCAGCCAGCATGTCGTGAACCTGCTGCTGGCGGTGTTCTCGGTGGCGGTAGCGCTGGGCTCGCTGGCGGTGAACCGGCTGCTCAAGGGCGAAGTCTCGGCCCGCTACGTTCCCGTAAGCGCGCTGCTGATGGCTGCCGGCCTCATCGACCTGTGGCTTTCCTCGCGCGCATTCCAGCCGCAAGTGCCGGGCGCGAGCGTCGAGCAGTTTCTCGCCAATCCCGGCAGCTGGCGAGTGATCGCGGACCTTGTGGTCACCGCCTTTGCCGGCGGTATGTTTATCGTGCCGCTCTATGCCATCCTGCAGGTCTTCACGGTGCCGGAGCAGCGCTCGCAAGTCGTCGCGGCGAACAACATCGTCAACGCGGCCGTCAATGTGCTCGTGGTCGCGGTGGCCGCACTGCTGGTGTCACGCGGGCTCGACATCCCCGGCGTGATCGGCACGCTAGGATTCGCGACGCTGGCGGTGGCCCTGATCAGCATCTGGCTGCTACCCGAAACCGTGTTCAAGACGGTGGTGCGCTGGGTCCTGCGCGCGCTCTACCGCGTCGAGCTGAGCGGCGCCGAGAACATGCCCAAGGAGGGCGAGCCGGCCGTCGTCGTCGTCAACCATCTCAGCCTGCTCGACGGCGTGCTGCTGGGTGCCTTCCTGCCCGGCAAGCCGACTTTCGCGATCAACACGCAGATCGCGAAGTCCTGGTGGGTCAAGCCCTTCCTCAAGCTGTTCGAGGCTTTCCCGGTCGACCCGACCAACCCGATGGCGGCCAAGGCGATGGTCCGCGCGGTGAAGGAGGGCAAGACGCTGGTCATCTTCCCTGAGGGCCGCATCACCGTCACCGGCGCGCTGATGAAGGTGTTCGACGGCCCCGGCATGGTCGCCGACAAGTCGGGCGCGCCGATCGTGCCGGTGCGCCTCGACGGCCCGCAGTTCACGCCCTTCTCGCATCTCAAGGGGAAGGTGAGGACCAAGTGGTTCCCCACGATCACCATCACTGTCCTGCCGCCCCGCCACTTCGAGATCGAGGGCGAGATGAGCGCCCGCCAGCGCCGCGCCGTCGCCGGGCGGCGGCTCTACGACGTCATGAGCACGATGATCTTCGACACCTCGCACACGCATGAGACGCTGTTCGCCGCGCTGTGCGAGGCGCGCCACATGCACGGCGGCCATGCGCCGATCGTCGAGGACACGAAGCGTGAGCCGCTGACCTATGATCGCCTGATCCTGGGCGCCGAGCTGGTGGGCGAACAGCTCGCCTACGTGACAAAGCCGGGCGAGAACGTCGGCGTGCTGCTGCCCAACGTCGCGGGCGTGACGCTCGCGTTCTTCGGCTTGCAGGCCGAGGGCCGGGTGCCGGCGATGCTGAACTTCACCGCCGGGCAGGCGAACCTCGTCTCCGCCTGCCAGACCGCGTGCATCGCCACCGTCGTCACCGCGCATGCCTTCGTCGAGCAAGGCAAGCTCCAGCCGGTGATCGCCGCGCTGGAGGCGGACGGCCGGCGCGTGCTCTACCTGGAGGACATCGCCAAGCAGATCGGCACCGGTGCCAAGCTGTGGAAGCTGCTGACCAAGCTGGGCGCCGCCAGCCGGCACAAGGCGCGCCGGATCTCACCGGACGCCCCCGCAGTGGTGCTGTTCACCAGCGGCTCGGAAGGGACGCCCAAGGGCGTGGTGCTGACGCATCGCAACCTGCTGTCCAACTGCGCGCAGCTGGCCGCGCGGATCGACTTCAACCCATCCGACATCGTGCTCAACGCGCTGCCGGTGTTCCACTCTTTCGGGCTGACCGGAGGCACGCTGCTGCCGATCTTCAACGGCGTGAAGACGGTGCTCTACCCCAGCCCGCTGCATTATCGGATCGTGCCGGCGCTCGCTTACGACGCCAATGCGACGATCATGTTCGGCACCGACACGTTCCTCGCCGGCTATGCGCGCATGGCGCACAGCTACGACTTCTACTCGCTGCGCTACATCTTCGCGGGCGCCGAGCGGGTCCGCGACGAGACCCGCCGAGCCTATGCCGACAAGTTCGGCCTGCGCATCCTGGAAGGCTACGGCGCCACGGAAGCCGGGCCGGTGATCGCCGTGAACACGCCGATGCACTTCAAGGCGGGCACGGTCGGGCGACTGCTGCCGGCGATCGATCAGCGGCTCGATCCCGTCGAAGGCATCGACGAAGGCGGACGCCTGTTCATCCGCGGGCCGAACGTCATGGCGGGCTACCTGCTCGCCAGCGACCCCGGCAAGCTGCAACCGCCGGAAGGTGGCTGGCACGACACCGGCGACATCGTCACCATCGATGACGAAGGCTTCATCGCCATCAAGGGCCGCGCCAAGCGCTTCGCCAAGATCGGCGGCGAAATGGTCTCGCTACCGGCGGTCGAGGGCTATGCGAGCAAGTTGTGGCCGGATGCCGAGCACGCGGTGGTCACCCGGCCCGATCCGAAGAAGGGCGAGCAGCTGGTGCTGTTCACCACCCAGCAGGGGGCGGAGGGCAAGGCGCTACAAGCCTGGGGCCGCCAGAATGGCGTCACCGAACTGATGCTGCCGCGCGACGTGCGCGTGGTCGATACGCTGCCGGTTTTGGGCACAGGTAAGCTGGATTACGTGACGATGGCCGAGCAAGCGAAGGGCGGCGCCAAGACGGCCGAAGCCGAAGAAGAAGAAGCGCCCGACGAAGCTTAACCCTCATCCTCGCGCGCCGGGGGAGAGGATGAGGGTTACATCCAGCCTTGCTCGTGATACCAGTCCGCAGTGGCTTTTAGCCCGGAACGCGTCTCGACTTGCGGCTCCCAGATCGCCGGCGGCACGCCAGCCGCCGGATTGCCGGTCCAGTCCGGATGCGCGAGATACGCCGCGCGATCCGCCGTCATCTTCGCCCCCTTGCCGCGCAGGAAGCCGTCGATCCCCGCCGCCCGCCGCAGCGACTTCGCCGACAAGCCCAGCACCCGCGGGCGCCGGCCCACGGCCCAGCCGATCGCCAGCGCCAATTCGCGGTGCTCCCAGCCTCCAGGCCGACCATCGTCAGGTTCGAACACCGCCTGGCTCACGCCCTCGCCGCCGGGCAGCAGCGCCAGCAGCAGGCGCCCCAAGTCCTCGACGTGGATCAGCGATGCCTTGCCCTCTCCAGGCACCGGCACGACTCCCCATCGCGCCGCGCGGAACAGCTCGAACATATCCTTGTCGTGCGGGCCATAGATTGCGGGCGGACGCACCACCGTCCAGTCGAGCAGGCTCGCCTTGACGATCTTCTCGCCCTTCGCCTTGGACGCGCCATAGGCCGAGAGGCCCGGTTCCCGCGCCGACAGCGAGGAGACGTGGACGAAGCGACCGACGCCTTCCTTCAGCGCCGCGTCGACCAGGTTCAGCGTGCCGAGCACGTTGCCGGTCTCGAACCCTTGCGGATCGGGCGCGTTGACCACCCCCGCAACGTGAACCACCGCATCGACGTCGCGCACCAGCTCGGCCAAGGCGGCGCGGTTCTCCAGATCGCCGATGATCCACTCCACCCCCTCGCGCGGTACCTGCTTGGCACGCGCGAGCGCCACCAGCTGATGCCCTGCGGCGAGCGCAAGATCGACGAATGCCCGGCCGACGAAGCCGGTCCCTCCAGTCAGGGCGATGATCACTTCAGGACCAGCTGGTCGCGATGGATGACGGCAGAGCGTGGGGCATAGCCGAGCAACGCAGCATGCTCGCTGGAGTGCCGCCCTTGCAGCCGTTCGCACTCGTCGGAGCCGTATTCGGCCAGCCCGTGGGCGAGGACCTGACCATCCTCGGCGCAGATCGCCACCGGATCGCCGCGCTCGAACGGACCGGCGACCCGAGTCACACCCTTGGCCAACAAGCTGGACCCGCGCGCCAGAGCCGCCGCTGCGCCCGCATCGACGGTAAGCTCGCCCTTCAGCCGCAAGCGTCCGCCGAGCCATGCCTTGCGCGCACCGGCGCGACGCCGCGTGCTGAACAATGTGCCGATGCCCTGCTGCGCCGCGCGCGCGATCGGACGATCGTGGGTCCCGTTGGCGATCACCAGCGCGATGCCGGCCAGTTCGGCGATCTCGGCCGCTTGGAGCTTGGAACTCATGCCGCCCGAGCCCATGCCGGACGCAGAGTCGCTGCTCGCCATTGCGCGAACCTCGGGCGTCACGCCCTGCACCTGCGGGATCAGCTGCGCGCCAGCATCTCGCGGATTGCGATCGTACAAACCGTCGACATCGGAGAGCAGCAGCACGGCGCTTGCCTGGGCTGCCTGCGCCACGCGCGCCGCCAGCCGGTCGTTGTCGCCAAAGCGGATTTCCTGCGTCGCGACGGAGTCGTTCTCGTTGATCACCGGCACCGCACCGGCGTCCAGCAACCGCGCCAGGGTGGCCGTGACGTTCAGGTAACGGCGGCGATCTTCCAGGTCATCCAGAGTCAGCAAGATCTGTGCGGCGGTCACGCCCTCGCCGCCCAGCAGTTCGGCCCACAGTCCCGAAAGCGCGATCTGGCCGACGGCCGCGGCGGCTTGCGCATCGGCCAGGCTGCCGCGCCCACCCTTTTCGAGCTTCAGCCGCCCTGCCCCCAACGCGATCGATCCAGAGGACACGACGATTACACGCTGCCCACGCGCCCTTGCTTCGGCAATCTCTGCGACCAGTCCCTGCAACCACGTGCGCCGCGCACCATCCGGCCCGACCAGCAGCGACGATCCGACCTTCACCACCAGAAGCGGGCACAGTGCGGCGTCGGCAAGGTCGGAGAGGCGGGCAATCGTCATGGGAGCGCCAGCCTCTAGGCAATTCGCCAAGTCATGGAAAGCGCATGCATGCGATGCGCGGCACGGGTTGTCGTGGACGAAATCTCTTTCGCCTTACATGCTCACGACGTTCAGAGCGGCGACCAGGGTGCCTCGTCTTCCTCTTCCTGCTCACCCTGCGGCCGTTCGGTGACCGTCGCCGCCGGCAGGTGCGCGATCACGGCGTCGAGGAGTTCGTCCATCCCCTCGCCCGTCGCACCGGAGATCGCGAAAACCTCATCCGCGCCGGCGTCCTGCAACTCCTCGGCGAAGCTCGCCGCGAGTTCCGGATCGGCGAGGTCGAGCTTGTTGAGCACGATCAGCCGCGGCTTCTCGTCCAGGCCACCGCCGTACGCGGACAGCTCTTCCTCGACGATCTGCATCGCCTCGGCCGGGTCAGTGCCGGCAATGTCGATCAGGTGGATCAGCACGCGGCAGCGCTCGATATGGCCGAGGAAACGGTCGCCGATGCCGGCACCGTCCGCCGCGCCGGCGATCAGGCCGGGGATATCGGCGAGCACGAATTCGCGGTTCTTGTGGCGCACCACGCCCAGCTGCGGGTGCAGCGTCGTGAACGGGTAGGCGCCGACTTTGGCGCGGGTGTTGGTCAGCTGGTTGATGAAGGTCGACTTGCCGGCGTTGGGCAGTCCGACCAGGCCAACGTCGGCGAGCAGCTTCAGCCGCAGCCAGACATAGGCCTCCTCGCCGGGCAGCCCCGGCTGATGCTGGCGCGGCGCGCGGTTGGTGCTGGTCTTGTACGAGGCATTGCCGCGTCCGCCGAGGCCACCTTCGAAGAACACCACGCGCTGGCCAGCTTCGACCAAGTCGGCGAGCACGGTGTCGCGGTCTTCGTCGTCGGCGATGATCTGGGTGCCGACCGGCACCTTGATCACCAGGTCCTTGCCCTGCGCGCCGTTGCGGTCCTTGCCCATACCATGGCCGCCGCGTGGGGCCTTGAAGTGCTGGGTGTAGCGGAAGTCGATCAGGGTGTTGAGCCCGGCGACCGCCTCGAACACAATGTCGCCGCCTTTGCCGCCATTGCCGCCATCGGGACCGCCATACTCGACGTACTTCTCACGCCGGAAGCTGACAGCGCCCGGGCCGCCGGCGCCTGCGCGGATGTAGATCTTGGCTTGGTCGAGGAAATGCATGGCGATTCCGGTCCGGTAAGCTCAGCGGCCTGTCCAGCGGTCCGCGCAAATGCGAACGGCCGCATCGATGTGCGGCCGATCAGCGTCGATTTCAATTACTGGTGGAGCCGAGGGGGATCGAACCCCTGACCTCGTCATTGCGAACGACGCGCTCTCCCAGCTGAGCTACGGCCCCGTTCCAGCAATCGCGCGAGAGGGCTTGGCCCCGGCTCGCGAGCGGCCCCGTTAGCGAAGAGGCCGCGTCAAGGAAAGTGATATTTCGCTTACTGCGGCTGCACCGCCGGCGGGCCGGGGCGCGCAGTGGTCGTCGTGTTGCGCGCCTGGTCCGGCGCGACCACCACGATGCCGCCGTACTTGGCCTGCCATGCGGCAAGGTCCGCACGATACTGGTCGTAGGCGTCGAAGAAGGCCATAAACGGCGCTTCGATCTTGGCGAGGCCCTGCGGTGCATAGCCCTCGATCTGACCGGCCGGGACGGCCGCGATCTCGGTCGCAAGCGCCAGGGCCGCATTGCAGAACGTCGATTTCACCGGCGGCACCGCGAAGAAGTTGTAGACCTGCGTCTGGTAGGTCTCACGCTCGCGGGTGCCCGACTTGCCGAACGCGCCGTTGAAGTTCTTGGTCAACTCGGCATTGGCCTTGTCGAGCGACTTGTCGTGGACCTTGAGGAAGTCCTTGTAGCCCGCCAGGATCGGCGCGTACTCAGGCTCGACGCAGTTGAGCGCGGCGACATTGTAGGCAGAACGTAAGTTCCACACCGCCTGGGCGGTCGACACGCTGGAGTTCACGGTCTTGCGAGTGCCATCGTCCGCCGCCTCGGGGATCCGCATGTTCAGCGGCGCTCCCATCGGCGGCTGTGGCTGCGGTGGGATGACCACCACGGGCGGGGGCGGCGGCGGGGGCGTCTTCTGGGCGCAAGCTGCCAGGACGCTGATCACCGCGAGCGGTGCAAGCTTCAAGAAACTAAGGGAAAATCCCTTGGTATTCGGACGCGTCACCGGCCCACTCCGCACATTCTGAGATATTCCATCTAACCGCTTAGCCCGACAAAGCAAACGCCCGGTGCGACCGAGTCGCACCGGGCACTGCCAATCACCTGTGGAAGATTCGCGAGGAGGTCCGCGGCTTCCGTTCGTTCTCAGTCGCGCTGACCCATGAAGCTCAGCAGGAACTGGAACATGTTGATGAAGTCCAGGTACAGGCTGAGCGCGCCGAGCACGATCGCCTTGCCCGCGAACTCGGTGCCGGCGAGCACGTAGTACTCCTGCTTCAGGCGCTGGGTGTCATACGCGGTCAGGCCTGCGAAGATCAGCACGCCGAGGACCGAGATGCCCATCTGCAGCGCTGACGAACCCACGAAGATGTTCACCACCGAAGCGACCAGGATGCCGACCACGCCCATGATCAGGAACGAGCCCATCGCGGACAAGTCCTTCTTGGTGGTGTAGCCGACCAGGCTCAGGCCCGCGAACGCTGCGGCCGTCGCGAAGAACGTGGTCGCGATCGAGGCGCCGGTGAAGACCAGGAAGATCGACGAGAGCGACAGGCCCATCACGATCGCAAAGCCCCAGAACAGCGCCTGCAACGTCGAAGTGCGCATGCGGTTGGCGCCAAAGCTCATCGCCATGACGAAGCCGAGCGGCGCCAGCATGATCACCCACTTTAGCGGCGAGGTCAGGACCTGCAGCGCGAGGCCCGACTGCGCGAACAGCATCGCCACCACGCCAGAGAGCAGCACGCCCGAAGCCATGTAGTTGTAGATCGACAGCATGTGCCGCCGCAGGCCGGCGTCGTAGCCGGCGCGGGTACCCGTGCGGGCGCCCAGGCTCGGGGACGCACCGAAGCCCGTACGGGGCTGGGGGTCGTTCCAGTTAGCCATTTCAAACTCCTTTCCGGCATCGCCCAATGCGATGGTTTCCGGACGTTCTCGAATATCGTCCTGTGCCGGCGACAATTCAAGAACAACCCGAACCGGAATAGCGTAACGAAGTGTGTCAGCCGCGCGAGTCAGCCTGGCGCGCTTCGCGGCCCATTTCCGCCGATCGCCGCTCAGCAGCCCTCATTGCCGCCTCGACCAGGCGCACCAGTGCGCTGTCGGCGTCTAGCACGTCCAGCCCGGCCTGGGTCGACCCGCCTGGGCTGGCGACACGCCGCGCCAGCTCTCCCGGCCCATGCTCCGATGACGCAGCGAGGAGTGCCGCACCTTCAGCCGTCGCCAGCGCCAGACGCTGCGCCTGATCCTCAGCCACCCCGAGTGCGACGGCCCCAGCGGCCAGCGCGTCGATGTAGCGATACACGAAGGCAGGCCCGCAGCCTGCGAGTGCGGTCACGGCATCGAACAAGTCCTCGCTCGCGAGCCATTCGGGGGTGCCGAGCGGCTGCAGCAGGGTCGTTACCGCTTGACGGCCCGCTTCATCGAGCCCCTGCCCAGCCAGAGCAAGCGGCGAGCGGCCGATCGCTGCGGCCAGGTTGGGCATGATCCGCACGATCCCGCCCGCATCCGGGAAGCGCGCCGCAAGCGTCGCCAGTTCCACACCCGCCAGGATCGAGAGCAGCACCGTGCCTCGTCCCAGTGCCGGAGCGACCTGAGGTGCGACGGCGTCGAGCAGTTGCGGCTTTACCCCGAGCAGCACGACGTCGAAGTGGCCTGGCGGTACCTCGCGCACCAGCGTCACGCCCGTGGGCACCGCGGCCATGCCAGGATCGGCAACGGTGATCCGCTCGGGCGCCATGCCTCCGGCGAGCCAGCCTTGCAGCATCGCCCCACCCATGTTGCCGCAGCCGACGATCAGCACTCGGTTCAGGTCAGCCATGGCGATCGCTCAAGCCTCGCCCGCAGCGTCGACGAGCGCGGCGGCGAGCGCCTCGGCGGGGGTCTTGTCGCCCCACAGGATGAACTGGAACACCGGGTAAAAGCGGTCGCACTCATCGATCGCGGCTTCCACCACCGTCTGCGCCTGCGCCGGCCCGAGCAGCCCGTCCTCGCCCAGCATCAGCCCGTGACGGTAGAGCACGACCCCGCCGTTCGACCACATGTCGAAGTGCCCCAACCACAGCTGCTCGTTGATCAGCGACAACGCCTCGAACATCGCCTGGCGCTTGGCTTCAGGCACGCGGATCTCGGGCAAGCAGAGCAGCTGGAGCACGCGGTCTTCGGCACGCCAGATCGCCTGGAACTGGTAGGTCGCCCAGCTGCCCTTCACTTCGGCGGAGATCTCGTCCTCGCCGGCATATTCGTGCGGCCAGTCACGCGCTTCGAACAGCGCCGCCAGCATCTCCACCGGAGCGGCTTCCTCTTCGCGTTCGATCTCGTCCCCAACGCTTCTCATATATCCCGACATCACGCCTCCATGACGTGGCTACGATTGCGACGGCAGGTGTGCGCTGCACAATCGCCAGACCGCACACGCCTGCGCAAAACTCGACAAGCCTGTGAACAGCGTGTGGATAAGCCGCGGGTATTAACCAGCGGCACGCCTATTTGGCTGCAAGCGCGTCCACGACTTGTCCTGCGGGGCTGGTCCAAACAAAGGCGCCGTCGAACTCGGCCTTCTTCGACAGAGCCACGAAGGCGCTCGCCGCCTTCTGCGTTTCAAACGGTCCCACCAGGATACGGTTGGTGCGGCCCATGTCGCTGACCGATGCCTGCCGGCCCTTGAACAGCGCAGGGTTCGCCTTCACGAACCGCCGCCAGTCGAAGGCGATCGCCGACTTGTCCCGGCCCACGCCGATCTGCACCCAGATGCGGCTGGGATGGCTCGGAGCGGCCTTCTTGACGTCCGCCTTCTTGTCCTTGGCGCTGGCATTCTTGCTGCCGGCCTTGTCCTTGGCACCAGCCTTCGCGTCGTCCTCGACCACGTCTTCGGCGAGCTTGGCCGCCGCGCCCTTCTTGCCGCCTGCCTTGGCGGGGTCCGTCTTGGCCAGGTCAGCTTTCGTCTTCTCGGCCGCGAGTTTCGCAGTCTCGGCCTTCGACTTGCCGGGCTTGGCCGGTTCGGTCTTCGGAGTGTCCGGCCTGACGAGTTCGGGTGCTCGCTGCGGCAGCGCCTGTGCGCGAGCGATTGAGCGAATGTCCACCGCGCCCGCGACCGGAGCCGCCGCGGCGCTGGGTGCGCCCAGGTCGGCAAAGATCTTCTCCAGCGAGACCGGGTCAGGCGGCGTTTCGGATGGAGCCGGCGCGCTCGAAGGCGTCGATGCAGCGAGACGACCGAGATCGAACCCGGGTGCCGGCAGCGGTGAGGCCGGCGCGCTGGCGAGTGCCGGCGTGCTCGCGGTTAAAACCGATGTCGGTGTCGGAGCAGGCGTGGGCGTAGGTGCTGGCGTTGTGGCGGCGCTTGGCACCGGTGCCTGCACCAATGTCGACGAGGGCAGCTGGATCGAGCCCGTCCGGACGGTTGCCGCACGCGACGGCTGCACCGCTGTGAGCGTCTGTCGCGTCGGTTCCGGCTCAGGCGCCGTGGCCCTGGGCGTCTGCAAGCCGGCAGCACTGGCAACGGGCACCGGCGCTGGCGTGGATTGGGTCGGAGCCGACGGCGCCGGCTGAGGCGAGCGTGATGCCAGCGCCGGGTTCGTGCCACCGACCGGCGGCAGTTCGCCGTCGCGGTCGATCGCCGGCATCGGCTCGGGCGGCGCAACACGCGGATTGGCCTCGGCACGCGCAAGCTGCGCGGTTTTCTCCTGTGCGCGGCGCTGCGCACGCGTGAGCGGACGCGCCTCTGTCGGCTGTGACGTGGACGCCGCCCTCTGACCGGTGCGGCTGCGCCCGCTGCCAAGCGCCTTGCCTTGTGGGATGAGCGCCGCGTCTGCGGCGGCAAGCCGCGTTGTCGGCGTGAAGGCAGCGATGGCGGGGTCGTCGCGCCCGATCTCGGACGCACGGGGGAACTTGCCCAAGTTCGCCGCGGCTGCCTGTTGCGCGCGGGTGAGCCGGGGCATGTAGCGCAAGTACGGCGTCACGCTCTGCGCCAGGGTCCCGGGCAGGATCGCGTTGACGGTGTCGACCGCTTCCTTGGTCTTGCCCTCGATCGCAAGGGCGAAGGCATGGCTGCGCCAGCCCGGCTTGTCCTGCTTGCGCAACAGCGGCATCAGCGTGGCCTCCGCGCCCGCCGTATCGCCGGCGATCGCTTGGCTGACGCCCAACCGGCGACGCGTTTCATCGTCGTCCCGGCGGCTGAGCGCAGTCCGGTAGTACCTCTGCGCCGTGACCGGATCGCCGACGAGGTCATAGGCGAGCCCCCGGTCAGCCGTTACGTCCAGCGACGAGCCACCGGCTTCGGCCTGCGCAAACAGGGGAATAGCCTGAGTGGGATTGCCTTGCAGCACCAGCGCGCGCGCAAGTCCGGCCTTGATGCGCGGATTGTTCGGGGAGATGCCGTCGGCGCGGGTGTAGAACCCCGCCGCCGCCTCCGGGTCGCCCATAGCGTTGGCAGTGTCACCTGCCTCGATGAGCGCCTGAAAATCGCGCGGATCGCGCGCCAGCCGCGCCAGCGCCGCATTCAGCCGCTGCGACTCCGCGCTCGGCATGCCTTGCACCACCGGCCGCGACACCGACGGCAGCGACTGCGCCATCGTCGCAGACGGGCACAGACTCACGCCGGCCGCAGCGGCGCTAGCGAGCCAGGCGGCAAGGCTGCGGCGGAACTGCAAGGTGGCTGAAATCCTTCTTAAAACCGGACGCCTGCAATCAAGACAAGCCGCCGGTTCCGTACGACCGTGCCGATCGATGACACAGCCTGCTTCGATCCCGGATCCATGCCACGCTCGATCTGAACGAGGCTGGAACAGGCACGCGGGAAGGGCCGAAGCGCCCTTCCTGCGCATGCGCTTACTGGTTGTTCTGACGCCCGAGGAAGCGCGGGATGCTGATCGAGCCGCTGTCGTCCTCGCTCTCGTCCTCGGTCGCCGCCGGCTTGGCACCGCGCGAAAGGTTGGACATGCGCTCGAACAACGTGCTGCCCGTGGAGGCAGGACGCGGCGCGGGCGCTGCCGGGGCAGGAGCCGCCGGAGCAGGCGCTGCAGCAGCCGGCTCGGACAAGAACGTGCGGCGGCGGCCGGGTGCCGGTGCCGGCTCGCTGGCTTCTTCCTGCAGGTTCAGCTCGTCTTGGCGACGAGCCTGAGGTGCCGGGGCGGGCTGCGCTGCACCCAGGCCGACGGGCGGGCGAGCCGGGCTCGGTGCGGCGCTACCGTAGCCGGCATCCTCGCCACCCAGTTCCTCGGCACCGCCCAAGTCGAACGCGCTGTCCTCTTCACCCAGTTCGGCGTCCGATCCCAGGTCGAACGGCTCTGCCGCGGGAGCCGCAGCAGCGGGCGCGGCAGGCGGAGCGGGCGGCGTATAGGCAGATGCGGGCGCCGGGCTGTAGGTCGGCGTTGCGGCAACCGGCTGAGCCGGCTGCGCCGCACCCGGACGAACGGGCCCGCGCGAACCGCTGAAGCTGACGGGGCGCGCCGCGATCTCGGCCTGCTCGGCCGATTGCTCTATTCCGGTCGCAACCACCGAGACGCGGATCTTGCCCTGCAAGTCCGGATTGAACGCCGAACCCCAGATGATGTTGGCATCCTGGTCGACCAGCTCGCGGATGTGGTTCGCAGCCTCGTCGACTTCGAGCAGCTTCATGTCGTCGCCGCCGATGATCGAGATGATCACGCCTTTGGCGCCCTGCATCGACACGCCGTCGAGCAGCGGGTTGGCGATGGCGCGCTCCGCAGCCTCCAATGCACGGTTCGGGCCTTCGCCCTCGCCGGTGCCCATCATCGCCTTGCCCATCTCGCCCATGACCGAGCGCACGTCGGCGAAGTCGAGGTTGATGAGGCCGGGCATGACCATCAGGTCGGTGATCGAGCGCACGCCCTGCTGCAGCACCTCGTCGGCGAGCCCGAAGGCCTCCTTGAAGGTGGTGTCGGCCTTGGCTACCAGGAACAGGTTCTGGTTCGGAATGACGATCAGCGTGTCGACATGCTTCTGCAGCTCGTCGATGCCCGTCTCGGCCGAGCGCATGCGGCGCGTGCCTTCGAACATGAACGGCTTGGTGACGACGCCCACGGTCAGCACGCCCTTGTCGCGCGCGGCCTTGGCGATGATCGGCGCGGCGCCGGTGCCGGTACCGCCGCCCATGCCCGCGGCGATGAACACCATGTGCACGCCTTCCAACAGGCGGTCGATCTCCTCGATCGTCTCTTCCGCGGCGGCGCGGCCGACTTCGGGACGCGAGCCTGCACCCAGGCCTTGCGTGATGTCGGGGCCGAGCTGGATGCGGTTTTCCGCGATCGAGCTGTTCAGCGCCTGCGCGTCGGTGTTGGCGACGATGAAGTCGACACCTTCGATCTGCGCCTGGATCATGTTGGCGATAGCATTGCCGCCAGCGCCGCCAACGCCAATCACGAGGATCCGGGGACGCAGCTCTTCGATCGCCGGCGGTCCGATATTGATGCTCATTCTACTCTCCTGGCAGACACGCGCGGGAAGGAATTCTTGACCAAGTCTGATGGCACAGCCCTGCGCGAACAAGCAAAGCGCGGCAAGGGTTTGTCCACAACGAACGGGCGCTTACGCGGGGCATTTCGGCGCAGAGGTCGGTACAGGTGGCCTGCCGCCCTCTCCCATTCGAGCCGAACAGGGCAAGAAGCCG
Source organism: Novosphingobium sp. 9U (assembly GCF_902506425.1). Classification (NCBI taxonomy): domain Bacteria; kingdom Pseudomonadati; phylum Pseudomonadota; class Alphaproteobacteria; order Sphingomonadales; family Sphingomonadaceae; genus Novosphingobium; species Novosphingobium sp. 9U. The sequence continues at coordinate 120,712 of NZ_LR732469.1, forward strand.
TCAGAAGTATTCACGAAACGCGCGGTAGATGCGGCCGACGGTGCCGAGACGCTCGGCGCGCACGCTGGTCTGGCGGCGCTTGCTAAGCGTGCGGATGTCAATGGGATCGGCCGATGCATAGAGCACCAGGCCCGCCAGCGTGGAGAAGCCGGGCTTCACATGCGCCTCGGCCAGTCCGCTCAAGTGCGGTACGCGGCCGATCCGCACCGGCTTGCCGAGCGCGGCCTGCGCATAGTCGGCCAGCCCCACCAGCTCCGCGCCACCGCCGGTGAAAACCACTTGCTTGCCGCGCTGCCCGTTGAAACGCATCGCCTTGAGCGCCTTGTTGACCTCTTCCATCAACGAGCCGAGCTGGCCGGTGATGACGGCGATCAGTTCGGCTCGCGGAATGCGGTTCTTGTCGTCGGCATGGCGCGCGACCGGGCCGGTTTCTTCCTCGCCGGGCGCGTTGACCGGGATCATCTCGCGATGGTCCGCCGGGCTGGCGAGCGCCGACCCGTTAACGCACTTCAGCCGCTCGGCCTGAAAGCGGCGGATGCCGAAGGCCGAGGCGATCGCGTCGGTGACATCGGCCGAGCCCATGGGGATCGCCGTCAGCCCGGTCAGCATGCCTTGCGAATAGACGGCGACATTCGTGACCTCGGCGCCGAATTCGACCAGCGCCACGCCCAGGTCCCGCTCCTCGGGGGAGAGGCAGGCGTGGCCCGCCGCGATCGGGGAGCCGACCACCGCCTCGACCTCCAGGTGCGCGGACTGCACCGCCTCGGTCAGGTTGCGGATCGGCGCGCCGTCCGCGAGCATGATGTGGATGTCGACGCCCAGACGCTCCGCATGCAGCCCCTTAGGATTGGCGACGCCGTGTGCGCCGTCTAGCCGATACTGCGCGGGCTGCGCGTGGAGCACCATGCGCCCGTCGGGCCGGATCACGTCGCGTGCGGAGCTGAGGAGCATGTCAATGTCCTCCTGCTCGATGCGGCGCCCGCCGATCTCGGCATCGACTTCGGCGACCTGGCTGGCGAGACCCGCGCCCGAGCAGCCGATCCACACGCGCTGCACCGAAGTATCGGCCATCTTCTCCGCCCGGTCGATCGCATCGCGGATCGCGTACGTGGCAGCCGTCATGTCGGTGACGTAGCCGCGCCGCACGCCCTGGCTGGCGCGGTGACCGGAGCCGAGCACCACCACCTCGCCCACGTCCGAGATGCCGGCAACGATCGCCGAGATGCGGAACGAGCCGATGTTGACCGCACCGAACACGCGGCTGATGCGCGGCTGCGACGTGCGCGGGACCGAAGAACGCGAAGTCGCCATCAATTGTCCCCTGCCTTGCGCGTGGCCCCAGCCTTGAGCGCGGCTGCCTCCGCCTCACGACCAGGAATACGAAGATAGATGCGATCGCCCGCGCGCATGTCGAAGATCGTCACCTTGCCGCCCAGCAGCCGGTTGGTGCCGTCGAGCCGCGCGAACGAGACCAGAGCACCCGCCGACTCGCGCTCGCCCTCAGGCAAGGCAAGGACCTGTCCGGTCTTGAACGTCACGTTCCAGCGGCGATTTCCGATCCATTCAGCCTCCTGCACGCGGGGCTTCAATGCCGGCGCGGCGTCGAGCAGCTTGGACAGCGCCACGACCTGCTGGCCTGCGCCCATCCCCGAGACGATCAGCTTGCCCTGCGCCCGCCCGCGCGCCACCGTCTCCAGCTCGTGCCCGGTGTCGTCGATCAGCACGAAGCGATCGGCCTTGCGCAGCACTGCGTGCGGCTCGCGCTCGACGATGTCGATCACCAGGGTGTCCGGCAGCTGGCGCGAGACGCGTGCGTCCTTGACCCACGAGAGCGCGAGCAGGTCCTGACGCAGGCTCTCCAGATCGACCAGCGGCATCGCCCGATCCTGCTGGGCTAGCGCGCGCTCGTAGACCTTCAACTCGTTGATGTTCTTGACGCCGCGGACGTCGACGTGGCGCACTTCGAAGCCGGCATCCGAAGCGACTTGCGCCAGCTGCAGCCCCGCGAAGCTGGGCAGCCCCGCCGCGGACGCGACCACCCAGGCCAGCAGCGCCGCGCCCGCCAAGATCAGGATCAGGAACATGCGATGCAGCTGCGCTTCGGTGAAGGGCAGCGCCGCCATCGCCATGTCCACGGCCGACCCGGTCCGCGCCTTGGCCTGGCTGACCTTGGCCTTCTTGTCCTGTGCAGCGGCGGTCTTGCGGACGGTCGTCGCCTTGCGGCGGATGGTCTGGCTCATGGCGACTTCGCCTTTGCGCGCGCGTCGGTCAGGGCCTCGGCAATGATTGCCTCGACCAAGTCGGGATAGTCCATGCCGCAAGCCTTGGCCTGTTCCGGCACCAGGCTGAGCGGAGTCATGCCCGGCTGCGTGTTGACCTCCAGCAGGAACAGCCCTTCGGCACCCTGCTCGTCGTCCCACCGGAAGTCGGAGCGGCTCGTTCCCTTGCAGCCCAGCAGCTTGTGTGCGCGCAAGGCGATGTCCTTGCAGGCTTGGGTAATCTCGTCCGGGATCTCGGCGGGGCAGACGTGCTCGGTCATGCCCTCCGTGTACTTGGCGTCAAAATCGTAGAAGCCTGACTTGGGCTTGAGTTCGGTTACCAGAAGCGCGCGATCTCCGATCACGGCCGTCGTCAGCTCGCGCCCGCGGATGAATGGCTCGGCGAGCAGCTGGTCAAAGTCCTGCCACGGACCCTTCGCGCCGCGAGCGATCGGGTTGCCGTAGTTTCCCTCAGCAGTGACGATTGCAACGCCGACCGACGAGCCTTCGTTCACCGGCTTGAGCACATATGGCCGGGGCAGCGGATCGCGCTCGAAGATCTCCTCGCAGGCGACGATGCGACCACCGGGCATGGGGATACCGTGCGGCACGAGCGCCTGCTTGGTCAGCTCCTTGTCGATGGCGATCACCGAGGTCGCGAGGCCCGAGTGCGTGTAGGTCAGGCCCATCAGGTCCATCATGCCCTGGACGGTGCCGTCCTCACCCGGCGCGCCGTGGAGCGCGTTGAACACGACGTCGGGCTTGGCTTCGGCGAGCTTCACCGCCACGTCGCGACCCATGTCGAGCCGGGTGACGCGGTGGCCCTTGCTCTCCAGCGCCTTGGCCACGCCCTCTCCGCTCATCAGCGAGACCGGCCGCTCGTTCGACCAGCCGCCCATGAGCACCACGACGTGGAGTTTGGGGAGCGTCATGCTGTCCTCCCCGGCACGGGGAGGGGGACCGCGCGAAGCGTGGTGGAGGGGACTCGCGTCCAGGCGCCATGCACGAGGGACTGCTCGATGCCGAGAGTCCCCTCCACCGCCGTGCCGGCGGTCCCCCTCCCCGTGCCGGGCAGGACATGCGACGCCATACTCACTTCGTACCCACCCTTTGTATCTCCCACTCGAGCTCCACGCCCGAGTTGTCCTTCACGCGCCGGCGCACTTCCTCGCCCAGCGCCTCGATCTCGGCGCTGGTCGCGGTGCCGGTGTTGATGAGGAAATTGGTATGCTTCTCGCTGACCTGCGCGCCGCCGAGGCTCAGCCCGCGACAGCCCGCACGATCGACCAGCTCCCAAGCCTTCTCACCGGGCGGGTTCTTGAAGGTCGAACCACCCGTTTTGGAGCGCAGCGGCTGCGAGGCCTCGCGGCTGGCGGAGATGCGGTCCATCTCGGCCTGGATCGCGGCCGGCTCACCGGGGCGACCCTGGAACCGCGCGGCGACGACGATCGCACCTTCTGGAAGCTCGGAATGCCGGTAGGTGTAATGCAGGTTGTGGTTGGCTAGCGTGGCCAGCTCGCCCGAGCGCAAGACGACATCGCAGTCGACGAGGATGTCCTTGACCTCGCCGCCATAAGCGCCGCCGTTCATCCGCACGAACCCGCCGACGGTGCCGGGGATCGAGCGGAGGAACTCGACACCAGCGATGCCGGCATCGCGTGCGGTGGAAGAGACCAGGATGCCCGAGGCCCCGCCGCCGCACTCCAGCGTGACGTCGTCGAGCCGGCGCACTTGCGCAAAGGCCTTGCCAAGCCGCACCACCACGCCCGGAACTCCGCCGTCGCGCACGATCATGTTGGAGCCGAGGCCAAGTGCCATGACCGGCACCGCCGGGTCGAGCCCGCGCAGGAACGCCTGCAGATCGGCCAAGTCTTTTGGCTCGAACAGCCACTCGGCAACGCCGCCCGACTTGAACCAGACGAGCGGGGCCAGTGGCGCCTCAGGAGTAAGCTTTCCCCTCACCCCGTTCGTGTCGAGCGAAGTCGAGACACGCTGGCCTAGCGCTGCCGTGTCTCGACTGCGCTCGACACGAACGGAGGTGGGCTCCTGGCCCATCAGGCGGTGACCCGCTCGCCGATTGCGCTCGCGAGCCCGGCGGCCCACTTGGTGATGTCGCCGGCGCCCAGGCATACGACCATGTCGCCCGGCCGCGCCGTGCGCGCCAAGGCCTCAGCCAAGTCATCGGCGCCGCTCACGACATGCGCATCGCGATGTCCGCGCGCCTTTAGGCCAGCCACCAGCGTTTCCGCATCGACACCGTCGATCGGCGCCTCACCCGCAGCATAGACCGGCGTCACGTAGACGGCGTCGGCATCGTTGAAGGCGGTCTGGAACTCCTCCATCAGGTCGCGCAGGCGGGTGAACCGGTGCGGCTGCACGACCGCGAGCACCCTGCCGCGCACACCCTCGCGCGCGGCCGCGAGCACGGCGCGGATCTCGACCGGATGATGGCCGTAGTCGTCGATCACGGTCACGCCGTTGACCTCGCCCACCTTGGTGAAGCGTCGCTTGACCCCTCCGAAGCCGGCGAAGCCGCCGCGTACGATCTCATCGTCGCAACCCATCTCGATGGCGACGGCGATGGCGGCCAGCGCGTTCTGGACGTTGTGACGGCCGGGCATCGGCAGTTCGATGCCTTCGATCCGGCGCTGCTCGCCATCGCGCTCGCGCACCACGACGTCGAAGCGGTTGCCGCCCGGCACCGGCGTCACCGCCTCGCCGCGCACATCCGCCTGCGCGGAGAAACCGTAGGTGATCACCCGCCGATCACGCACGCGAGAGATCACAGCTTGCACTTCGGGGTGGTCGATGCACAGCACCGCCGCGCCGTAGAACGGCACGTTCTCGATGAACTCGACGAAGCACTCCTTGACCTTGTCGAAGCTGCCGTAGTGTTCGAGGTGCTCGGGATCGATGTTGGTGACGACCGCGATGGTGCCGTCCAGCCGCAGGAACGAGCCGTCGCTCTCGTCCGCCTCGACCACCATCCAGTCGCTGGCGCCCAGGCGCGCGTTGGAACCGTAGGAGTTGATGATGCCGCCATTGATCACGGTCGGATCGACGCCGCCCGCTTCGAGCAGACAGGCGACCATTGATGTCGTTGTGGTCTTCCCGTGCGTGCCTGCGACGGCAACGGTGTTCTTGAGCCGCATCAGCTCGGCCAGCATCTCCGCGCGCCGGACCACTGGGATGCGGTGCTCCAGCGCGTAGACGACTTCAGGATTGTCGCGCTTCACCGCCGTGGAAGTGACGACCACCGCACATCCGGCGACGTTCTCGGCAGCGTGGCCGATCATTACCTTGATGCCGCGCGCGCGCAGGCCCTCGACCACATAGCCCTCGGCGATATCGGAACCCTGCACGGTGTAGCCCAGGTTGTGCATGACTTCGGCGATGCCGGACATGCCGATGCCGCCGATGCCCACGAAGTGCACCGTGCCGATGTCGGTCGCGACGCCCTTCATTCCGCGCTCTCCAGCGCCAGTGCTTCCTTGTTCTTGGCCGGAGCCGACTTTGCGCCCACCCGGATCACGTCCATCATCGGCGCGACGCCGAAGCTTTCAACGAGATCGGCCAAGTCCTTGGCCGCATTGGGATAGCCGCAATTCCACGCGGCATGCGCCGCATTGGCGAGCGTCTCGGGATGCTGCGCCATCGCCTGGATCTGCTTGGCGAGTTCGCTGGCGGTGAACTTCTCCTGCCGGACCGAGCGCGCGCCGCCTGCGGCAACGATCTCGCGCGTGTTGGCGGCCTGGTGGTCGTCGGTGGCGATCGGGAGCGGGATCAGGATTGCTGGGCGGCCCACCGCCGAAAGCTCGGCGATGGTCGAGGCGCCGGCACGGCCGATGAACAAGTGCGCGCCGGCAAGCCGCTCGGCCATGTTTTCGAAGTAGGTCGCGAGTTCGGCGGGGATGCCGTGCGTCGCATAGCGATGGCGCACGGCTTCGATGTCCTCCGGCCGCGCCTGCTGGATGACCTGCAGGCGCGAACGCAAGGCGGTGGGCAGCATGGCGAGGCCATCGGGCACCACTTCGGACAGCACCCGCGCGCCCTGGCTGCCGCCGGTGACAAGGATGCGCAGCAAGCTTTCGCCCGTGAACATCGGGAACGGCGCCTCGCGCAATGCGAGCACTTCCTCACGCACCGGGTTACCGACCAGCGTCACCTTGTCTGCCAGCTTGGCATCGAGCCGATCCACTTGCGCGAACGAGGTGGCGATCGCATCGACGCGGCTGGCGAAGAAACGGTTCACACGGCCGAGCACTGCGTTCTGCTCGTGCAGGATCGTCGGGATCTTGGCAGAGCGTGCGGCGAGCATCGTCGGCAAAGCTGGATAACCGCCGAATCCCACCACCGCCGTGGGCTTGAAGCTTTCGAACAGGCGGAGCGCCATGCGCCGGCCTTCGAGGACACCCCGGGCGCCCTTCAGCCAGCCAAGTGGGTTCAACCCGGCGATGCGGCCGGGCGGGAGGACATGCGCGGGCAGGCTGTCGGGCTTGCCGGGGATCTGCGCGCCGCGCTCGTCGGTGATCAGCGCCACGTGATGGCCGCGCTTTTCCAGCTCCAGCGCCAGCGCGAAGGCGGGGATCAGGTGCCCCCCGGTCCCTCCGGCAGCCAGCACGTAGTGGCGGCTCACGGCAGTCATGCAATCTCTCCGACGTCGCTGAGCGAAAAGCGCTCGCGCTCGATAAACGGGTTTCTACGCGTGATGGCCAGCAGCAATCCCAGGCACGTGCACATGGCCACGGTGGACGAACCGCCGTACGAGACGAGCGGCAGCGTCATGCCCTTGGATGGGAACAGCTGCAGGTTCACCAGAATGTTGATGAAGGCCTGACCGCCGAACTGCGCCGCCAGCCCGACCCCGGCGAGAACGGTGAACAGATCGTCTTCGCGGATCTGGCGCATGATCGAGCGCACCATGATGGCGCTGTAGAGCAGGATCACGACGCCGCAGACCCACAGCCCAAATTCCTCGCCGATGACGGAGAAGATGTAGTCCGTGTGCGCCTCGGGCAACGACAGCTTGCGCGTGCCCATCCAGAATCCCGTGCCCAGCCACCCGCCGTTCAGCAGTGTGCGTTCGGCCAGCGCCACCTGGTCGTAAGCGCTGCCGCCGCCGAGGAATGCGTCGATGCGGTTTCGGCCGTTCTCGTAGAAGAAGTAGGCCAGCGTGATGCCGACGAGGCCCAAGCCGATGGCGCCGGCGATGCGCTTCACATCCAGGCCCGAAAGCAGGATCAGCACGAACCAGGTCGCCGAGAACAGCATCGTCGAACCGAAGTCCGGCTGAGCCATCAACAGCACCGCAATCAGGCCCATCAGACCGATGGTCACCTGCATGACCGGGATCTTGCCGTCGCGCACGCGCCAGGACAGAATCCAGGCGAGCAGGATGGGAAAGCCGCACTTCAGGAACTCGGAGGGCTGGATCGAGATGCCGAGGTTGATCCAGCGCCGCGCGCCGTTCACCTCGCCGCCGATGAAGGGGACCAGCATCAGCGCGAAGATCATCACGCCCGAGACCAGGATGCCAAGCCGGCGCGCAGTGTCCTTGCCCAGCGTCGAACTGGCGAACAGCGCAATCAGACCGAGCGCCTGCCAGCGCAAGTGAATGAAGAAGAAGTGCAAGTCCGACAAGTGCTTTGCGGAGGTCGACAGCCGGCGAGAACTGGCGGGAGAGGCGGCCGCGACCGAGACCGTGCCAATCGCCATCAGGATCAACACGAGCCCGAGCGTGACGCGGTCGATCTCCTGCCACCAGATCGCAAAGGTGCTGCGGCGGCCGCGGTTATAGCGGACCAGCGCGTTGCCGGTGGCGATCGATGCGACGGGTGCGCTGCTCGCCATCAGCTCTCTCCACCTGCGTTCTCAGCGTCTTCTTCGGTAAGCGCAGTGACGATCTGGCGGAACACGTCGCCCCTCGCCTCGTAATCGCGGAACTGGTCGAAGCTGGCGCAGGCGGGCGAGAGCATGATGACGTCGCCGGGCACGGCGCGCGCGATCGCCTCGCGGATCGCCTCGGCCATCATCTCGCTGCGCACGACTGCCATGTGTGGGGCCAGCAGGTCGGCGAATAGCGGCCCGGCATCGCCGATGGTATAGGCGGCCGCGACGTTGCCGTAGAACGGGCGGCATTCGTCCAGATCGTCTCCCTTGGGCAGGCCGCCGACGATCCAGTGGATCCGCGGATTGGGCGCGGGCGGGAACGCGGCGAGAGCGGGCGCAGTCGAGGCAGGGTTTGTGGCCTTGCTGTCGTTGATGAAGAGCACGCCGCCCGCCTCGGCAACGCGCTCCATACGATGCGGAAGCCCGTGGAACTCAGGCATTGCCGCCTGCCATTGCTCGCGGGTGATCCCCAGCGCCTCGACGATGGCGACGGCAACGGCGGCGTTCTGGAGATTGTGCGGCCCCTGCAGCGAGTGCCAGTCCTGCTGCAGGCTCGCCAGGTCGCGGCCATCGGCGAAGTGGACGCGGCCGGGTTCGTGGCGGGTCACCTGCATGCCGGCGATGGCGGCGGTGTCGTCGTCGCCGATGCCGAATACGGCATGGTGGTCAGGCCCTTGCAACGCGAACAGCCGCGCCTTGGACGCGACATAGCCGGCGAAACCATCGTAGCGATCGAGGTGGTCGGGCGTGATGTTGAGCAACGCGGCGACGTCGCAGTCCAAGCTTTGCGTCAGGTCGATCTGATAGCTCGACAGCTCGAGCACGTAGACGCCACCTGCGGGCAATAGCTCCTGGCCCAGGATCGGCAAGCCGATGTTGCCGCCCATCAGAGTCGGCACGCCGGCGCTCTCGAGCAGGTAGTGGACCAGCGCCGTGGTGGTCGACTTGCCATTGGTGCCAGTGATGCCGACAACTTTGTGCGGCGGCAGGTCGGCGCGGGCCTGCGCGAACAGCTCGATGTCGCCGATCACCGGCACGCCGGCCTGCGCGGCGGCTTCGGCGATGGGGTGGCGGTTGAGCGGAATGCCGGGCGAGACGACGACGCCATCGTAGCCGGTGAGATCGGCGCTGGTCGGATCGTTCAGCTCGACGCGGTCCGCCAGGGCGGCGCGCGGCTCCTCGCGGTTGTCCCACGCCATGACGTGCGCGCCGCTCACCAGCAGCGTCTCCACCACGGCCAGCCCTGAGCGAGCGAGCCCCAGGACTGCGTAGCGCTTTCCGGCAAAGACAGGAGAGACCAGCACGGCCGCGCCGTTACCGCAGTTTCAGCGTCGAGAGACCCAGCAAGGCAAGCACGATCGATATGATCCAGAAGCGGATGACAACGGTCGACTCTGCCCAGCCGAGCTGCTCGAAGTGGTGGTGTATCGGCGCCATGCGGAACACGCGGCGGCCAGTGCGCTTGAAGAAGAACACCTGGATGATGACCGACAGCGCCTCCAGGACGAACAGGCCGCCGACAACGCCGAGCACGATCTCGTGATGCGCGGCGACGGCGATGGCGCCGAGCGCTCCGCCCAGCGCCAGGCTGCCGGTGTCCCCCATGAACACGGCGGCAGGAGGCGCGTTGAACCACAGGAAGGCGAGCCCCGCCCCCATGATGGCGGTGCATAGGATGGCCAGTTCACCAGCGCGCGGCACGTGTGGGATGCCGAGGTAGGTCGCGTAGTCGACGCGACCAGCGAGGTAGGCGATGATCGCGAAGGTGCCCGCCGCGATGATGACCGGCATCGTCGCCAGGCCGTCCAGCCCATCGGTCAGGTTCACCGCGTTGCCAGCGCCTACGATCACCACCGCCGCGAAGACGTAGTAGAACGGACCCAATGGGATGTACCGGCCACTCAGGAACGGCACGTAGAGGTTGGTGTTCAGCTGGCTGACGATGATGAACGCCGCAATGCCGGCCACGATGAACTCCAGCAACAGCCTGATCTTGCTCGACAGACCGGCATGGTGGCGCTTGGTTACCTTGTCGTAGTCGTCGAGGAAGCCGATCACGCCGAAGCCGACCGTCACTGCCAGGCAGGCCCAGACGAACGGATTGGTCAGGTCCATCCAAAGCAGCATGGAGATCACGAGCGAGATCAGGATCATCAGCCCACCCATTGTCGGCGTCCCGCGCTTGGCGAGGTGCGTCTGCGGCCCGTCGGCGCGGATCGGCTGACCCTTGCCCTGCCGGACGCGTAGCATGTTGATGAACTTGGGACCGATGATCAGGCCGATCACCAGCGCCGTCATCAGCGCGGCGCCGGAGCGGAACGTCTGGTAGCGGAAGAGGTTGGAGACCCCTTCGAAGTGAAACCAGTCTGCGATGATGTACAGCATTGGGGGTGGTGCTAGCCTCAGCCTTCGCGTTTGCTGAGCGAGGTCACCAGCGCTGCCAGCCCGACCGAGTTCGATCCCTTCACAAGGATCGCATCATCGCGTTCGAGCCCGAAGGCGCGCAAGGTGTCCACCGCTTCCTGCACCGATCCGGCATGCGCGAAGGCCACCGCTTTGCCAAGCGCGTTGGGAACGGCTTTCCCCAGTTCGTCCGCAAGCGGCTGCATCTCAGGGCCAACCAGCACGGCATAGTCGACACCCGCCTCGCGCAACGGAGCGGCGAGCGCGGCGTGGTAGTCGGGGCCATGGCTGCCCAGCTCCTTCATCGCGCCGAGTACTGCGATGCGGCGGCGTGCCGGGGTGCGGCCAAGCTGCGCCAGCGTGGCGCGCATCGAGGCCGGGTTGGCGTTGTAGCTCTCGTCGATCAGCAGTGCCTGGCCGGGGGGCACGTCATCGTCGATGTCGATCTCCAGGCGAGCGCCGCGCCCGGCCAGACCCTCCATCTCGGCCAGCGCGACGCCCGCGGCACCGAGGTCCCCGCCCACCGCACGGACCGCGGCCATGACCGCAAGCGAGTTGATCACCCAGTGCTCGCCCGGCGATGCCACCGTATAGCACACGCGGCGGTCGCCAATGTCCGCCGTCACCAGCGAGCCGCCGCCGATTGCGGAGACGGCGTCGAGCAAGCGCACGTTGGCGTGCTCGGCCTTGCCGAACGAAACGACGGTAACACCCAATGCGTCGGCTGCGGCCTTCAGGCGCTCGAAGTGCGGGCTGTCGGCCGGGATCACCGCAATGCCGCCCGGCTCCAGGCCTTCGAAGATCTCGGCCTTGGCATCGGCGATTGCCTCTTCGGAGCCGAGCATCTCGATATGCGCGGGCGCGATCGTGGTGATCACCGCGACGTCGGGGCGGACCTGGCGGGTCAGCGCCGCGATCTCACCCGCGTGGTTCATGCCCATCTCGAACACGCCGAAGCGCGCGCGGGCGGGCATCCGCGCGAGGCTGAGCGGTACGCCGACGTGGTTGTTGTAGCTCTTCACCGAGCGATGGGCGTCGCCATGCGAGGCGCGGTCGAGCGCGGCAAAGATCGACTCCTTGACGCCGGTCTTGCCGACCGAGCCGGTCACGCCGATGATCTTGCCCCGGCCACGCGCGCGGGCCGCCGCGCCCAGGCGCACCAGCGCCTCGGTGGTGTCTTTGACCAGAATATGCTGGCCATCGACCGACCGGTCGACCACCACGGCAGCGGCACCCTTGGCGAACGCCATGTCGACGAAGCGGTGGCCGTCCATGGTCTCGCCCTTGAGCGCGAAAAACAGGTCGCCAGGCTGAACGTCGCGGCTGTCGATCTCGACCCCGGATGCCAGGAAGTCGGCACTTGCGGTGCCCTTCACGGCACGCGCGATGCTCTCGGCATCCCACAGCGCCAGCGGGATCTCGTCGGTCGCTTCGACGGGCCAGTCGAGGATGCGGGCGATGGCAGTCATTTCAATGCTCTCCCAAGGGGATAGAGGTCGCGCCAGACATTTCCCTGGCGACCGTTACGTCGTCGAACGGCAGCACCCGCGCATGCGCGCCGCTGCCAACCACCTGCCCCTGTTCATGCCCCTTGCCGGCGACGAGGACCACGTCCCCGCCGCCGGCCTCGGCGATCGCCGCGCCGATGGCATCGCGACGATCTCCGATTTCCATTGCCCCTTCGACACACCCGGCGAGCACCATGGCCCGGATCGCGGCGGGATCCTCGCCGCGCGGGTTGTCGTCGGTGACGATCACTGAGTCTGCATTGCGACAGGCCACCCGGCCCATCTGCGGCCGCTTGCCCTGGTCGCGATCGCCGCCAGCGCCGAACACGCAGATCAGCCGCCCCGTTACATGCGGACGCAGCGCGGCGATCGCCGCCTCGAGGGCGTCGGGCGTGTGCGCATAGTCGACGTAGATCGGCGCGCCCTTGGCCGAGACCGCCGCCCGCTCAAGCCGACCGCGTACCGTCTGCAGCCGCTTCATGGCATCGAACGTCTGTGCCGGAGCGCCACCCGTCGCCAGCACCAGCCCGGCAGCGACCAGAGCGTTGGCAGCCTGGTAGGCGCCGATCAGCGGCAGCTCGATCTTGACGGTCATGCCCAGGTACTCGACCTGCAGCGTCTGGCCGAGCGCGGTCGGCGTGCGCGTGCGCAAGCGAACGTCTGTGCCCTGCTCACCGACGGTGAACAGCTTCAATCCACGCTGCTCGGCATGGGCGATCGCCTTGGCGGACCAGGCATCGTCGGCCCACACGACCGCGGTTCCATCGTTCGCAACCACTTCGTCGAACAACCTCATCTTGGCTGCGAAGTAGTCATCCATCGTCGCGTGGTAATCGAGATGGTCGCGGCTGAGGTTGGTAAAGGCGGCGGCAGCAACCCGCGGTCCTTCGCTGCGAAATTGCGACAGGCCGTGGCTGGACGCCTCGAACGCGACGTGGGTCACGCCCTCGCGCGCGAGGCCGGTCATGTTCGCCAGGAACGTGACGATGTCGGGGCTGGTAAGCCCGGTGGACACGCTCTCATCGCTGGTGGTGACGCCCAGCGTGCCTATGGAGGCGGCGCGCAAGCCCGCCATGCGCCACAGCTGCCGCGTGAGTTCGACCGTGGAGGTCTTGCCGTTGGTGCCGGTCACCGCGACCAGCGTCTCGGGCACGGGAACGAAGAAGCCCTGCGCCAGCTTGGCGAACGCGCGGCGCGGCTCGGGGTCTGCGAAGTGGGCTACGCCCTCGACCTTGGCTTCCGGCCGCGCGACGATGGCGACGGCGCCGGCCTCGATCGCGGCCAGGATGAAGTCCTCGCCATTCACGCGCGCACCGGGGAACGCACCGAACACGGTGCCCGGCGCCACCTTGCGGTGGTCGATCGCAAAACCGGTGACGTTCGCCTCTCCCCCATGGGAGAGCGTCAGCCCGGCTGCCTCGGCGAGGGCAGAAAGCTTCATTCCTTGTCCGCCCCGGCCGGCACCAGCGAACGGATGTCCGAGATATCCACATCGCGCGTCTCGTCGGGCATGATGCCGAGCAAGGGGCCAATGCGCGGAACGACGCGGCTGATCACCGGCGCCGCGTTCCAGGCGGCGGTGCGCTGGAACGAGGTGGCGGCGGTGCCCTGCGGCTCGTCGATCATGGCGATCACGACATAGCGCGGGTGATCCATCGGGAAGGCCGAAGCGAACGTCGCGATCAACGAGTGCCGCTGATAGCCGCCCGCGCCGGGCTTCTCGGCCGAACCGGTCTTGCCGCCGACTCGAAAGCCCGGCGCGTCGGCCTTGCGACCGGTGCCGAAGGCGACGATCATGCGCAGCAGCTGGCGGATGCGCGCGCTGGTCGCGGCGGTGAACACCCGCTCGCCTTGGGGAACCTGGCCGGGCTGCAGCTTGGTGAGCGTCGCCGGACGGTAGATGCCACCGTTCACCAGCGCCGCATAGGCCGAGGCGAGGTGCAGCGGCGTCACCGCAATGCCGTGACCATAGGACACCGTCATCGTGCGCAGGCGCGGCCACACGCCCGAAGGCCAGATCGGAAAGCCGCGCGCGGGCAGCTCGATCGTCGGGCGCGCGTTCATGTGCAGCGCTTCCATGGTCTTCTTCAGCCGCACGCCGCCGAGTTCGTCGGCGATCTGCGCGGTCACCACGTTCGACGAGTGGATCAGCGTCTCGGGTACATTGAGCGAGCCGCCGAAGTTGTGGCTGTCGTGAATGGTGAAGCCCGCGACATGCAGCGGCGCTGCGGGCCAGCGCCGCCCCAGGTTGGTGATCGTGCCGGCATCGAGCGCCGAGGCGACCGTGATCGGCTTGAAGGTGGAGCCCAGCTCGTAGACCTGGTTGGTCACGCGGTTGAAGATGTTCGGCGTCGACGCGCGGTCGATCTTGTTGGGGTCGAACGACGGCAGCGAGGCCAGCGCCAGCACTTCGCCCGTATCGACATCCAAAACCACGCCCGCGGCGCCCTTGGCGGCCGAAAGCGCCATGCCGCGGCCCAGCTCGTCCTCGAGAGCGCCCTGCACACGCACGTCGATCGAAAGCGACATCGGTGCGCTACGGCCCTCGTCGGACTTGAGGCGCTTGTCGAAGAATTCCTCCATGCCGACCTTGCCGTTGCCGTAGCTGTCGACGAAGCCGAGCACGTGCGCCGCGGTGGAGCCCTGCGGATAGAAACGGGTGGTTTCCTGCGGGAACTCCAAGGCCGGCTCACCCAGCGCGTGCACGCGGTTGGCTTCCTCGGGCAGGATCGACTTGCGCAAGTAGCCGGGCGTGCCGGTCTCCAGCATGCGGCGTACCTTGCGCACGTCGAGGTCGGGGAAGATTGCCTGCAGCCGCGCGGCCACGTCCGCTGGCTTGCCGATCAGCGGCGACCCCTCGGTCATCGCCTTGGGGTTGAACCACAGCGAGTAGACATGGAAGTCGCGAGCCAACGGCGCGCCGTTGCGGTCGACGATGATGCCGCGGCTGGGGATCAGCAGGCTCGCCGCATCGAATCGCTGGCCGGTGCCGCCGGTCACGCCCAGGTACGTCAGCCGAATAAGCGCGCAAGTCGCCAGCAGCGCGAAGCCGACCAGCACCCACAGCGCCCGCCACTTCGCGACGACCAACGCCTTCTGGCGCACATTGGCAAGGCGATGCCGCCCCGTGGAGAGCGGGACGGCCGGACGGATCGGGTCGGGATTGACGAATGCCAGGCGCGGCGCGGTATGAGGCCGCACCACACCGGGGCTGACGGGAGCCAACCCCTCGGGCGAGATCGCGCGGGTTGCCATTTACTGGACGTCGCTGGCGAGTTCGATGCGCGCGAGCCGCTTGCGCAAGCTGCGGGCATCGCGGGCGAGCGCCACCGCTTCGTCCTTCTCCTTGGCGTCAGCCGCGGGCTTGTGCGCGGGCGTCTTCGCCTGGGCCGGGGCGACTCCCGTCACTGGAGAGACCATCGCCAGCAGGCCGCCGGCGGGAGCGCCGTCGCTCTCGTTCACCGTTTTGGCGCTGGCGTAGCGGATCGGCTGCGGCGCGCCCGGCGCCGGCGCCTTGCCCAGCGCGGCCAGCTGGCGCTCGCCCTCGATGTACTGCTCGGCCCGCGGCGCCTCGTAGCCGAACTCGACGTCGTTCAGCGTCTTCAACTGCTGCTGGTTGGAGCGGGTCTGGAATTCGGTCTGCAGGAAATCGATGTCGCGCTGTAGGTACGCGATCCGCTTCTCCGAACCGGCCACCTGGCTCCTTACTGCGTTGACCCGCAGCATCAACGCCAGGCTGAGCGCACCGCAGATCAGCAGCACGGTCATCCAGCCGATCGAATGAACGCGATCGCGAGTGAGGTTCATGCGGATTTCCTAGAGCGTGCAGGAGCAGGGGTACGTGACGCGCTGCGCAGGGTGGCGGAACGGGAACGGGGATTTCCGGCGACCTCGGCTTCGCTGGGCCGGATCGCCTTTGACACGTCGGCGAACGTCGGCGCATCGGCGGGCGCGCTCATCGGCAGGTGGCGCGAGGTCGAGGCGCTGGCGCCGCTGGCTTCGCGCAGGAACTGCTTCACGACCCGGTCCTCGAGCGAGTGGAACGACACCACCGCCAAGCGCCCCTCGGCGCGCAGCAGCGCCTCGGCCGCGACCAGACCGGCATCGAGCTCGTCCAGTTCGCCGTTCACGTGGATGCGGATCGCCTGGAAGCTGCGCGTCGCCGGGTCCTTGGGCGCGCCGACACGATAGCCGAGCGCCTTGCGCACCACCCGCGCAAAGTCCTCGGTCGTCTCCAGCGGACGCGCGGCGACGATCGCGCGCGCCACGCGACGCGATTGGCGCTCCTCGCCATAGGTATAGAGCACATCGGCGATGCGGCTCTCTTCGGCGGAGTTTAGGAAATCGGACGCGGATTCGCCCTCCTGGCTCATGCGCATGTCGAGCGGGCCGTTGGTGGAGAAGGCAAAGCCCCGCTCGGGCTGATCCAGCTGCATTGAGGACACACCGATATCCATCGCAATGCCGTCGACCCGCGCTATCCCCAGCTCAGCCAAGCTTTCCACCATTTCGGAAAAGCGGCGCGGGTGCAGCACGAGGCGGGGCGCCTCCTGGTGCAGCTCGGGCCAGCCTGCCGGGTTGCCGCGTGCCGCCGCGATCGCATCGGGGTCGCGATCGAAGGCGTGCACGGTGGCGCCGGCGTCGAGGAGACGCCGGGTATAGCCGCCCGCGCCGAAAGTGGCATCGACGATCACCGCGCCCGGGGCGGGGCGCAGTGCGTGGACGACCTCTTCGAGGAGGACGGGGATGTGGGGGGCAGCGGAGGCGCTCACTTGCCGGCCGCCTTCTTCAACTCGGCCTTGGCAAGGCTGGCGCAGGAGACTTGCGCGCCCTTGAACTGCGGCTCGGTCATGGCGGCCAGGGCTTCGGGGGCAAAGACGAAGAAGTACTGGCCCGCGCCCTGAAAGTAGAGCTGGTCTTCCACTTCGGCCAGGATCGCGAGATCTTCGGGCAGGACGAAGCGGCCCGAGCCGTCGAACGGGATCTCGTGGTAGTTGTAGAGGGTCATCGCCTTCATGTCGCGATCGAAGGGGAGGCCCGCCTGCATGGCGAACTGGCGCTCCTGCTCGATGATGTCCTCGAACTCGTGGGTGCGCGACAGGCCGTAGCCGACCAGGCAGTTCCAGCTTTCATGCCGGGCGAGGCAAAGGATCGGCTTGTCGCCGCTCGACGCCTTGACGGTGCCACGGAACAGGTTGGGCAGCACGAAGCGGTTCTTGTCGCGTCGAAGCGAGAAGCCCTGCCCCCTGTAGATCAACGGCTGCCCCGCCATCAGTTTCGACCAAATTCCCCGAAAGTGCCCCGTCCCGAAAAACAGCCGCGCTCCGCCTCACCCGCGCAAGTGCGCAAGCGGACGTTCCGGGACTTCGCGAGTCACGGAAGAGTTCGGGCTTTCCGATTGATGATTCTTCTATCGCACCCGTTCGGGGCCGAAAAGGGAAAAGTGGGGACGATCGGTGCCAAACTTGTTGATTGTGAGTCAGCTCGGCTCACGACGGGCAGCCCTGCGGCGTGCGGGATGATGCTATCCTCTAGAAATCCATGGTTTACCAGCGCTTCACCGCTAGCTCGCCGAGAAGGCGGCCGTCCCGCTCAATCCCCAGACGCGGCGCACCCGATCATCTCAAGGGAGGAGCCTAGCTCGCCAACCCGCAAGCGCCGCGGCAGCTTCTTCAGCTTATCGGCTAATGGCGAGGGCGATGAGTGCCTCAAGAGCCGTGATGCGTCCCGCATCTTCCCCATCGAACAGCGCTGCGTCCCCGACCACGATGGCGCGGCCCTTGCCGATGCGGCAGTCGGCCAGCAGCTGCTCCTTCCCGACACGACAATGCGCACCTGCTGAAACGCCGAGCTGCCCGCGCAAGTTCACCGGCAGGCGAATGCCTCGCGCCTCAACGGACTGCTCACCGCGCGGTTGCGCTTCGTCGAAGGCGAGCGCCAATCCCCAGTGGCTCAGGATCGGCGAGAGCATGGCGATGTCCTGCGGCCGACGCGGGTCGCCAAGTGGATAGTCCGAAGCCGCGGTCAGCATGGGATCGGCAAACAGCAGGACGTGCCCGCCACCCCTCACCCACGTATCGAGTGCGAAATTCTCATCCGGCGTCAGTGGTCGCGGCTGGACAAGCACCAGTAGAGCGCTGGAAGGCAACGGGAGGCCCTGCTCGCCGGCAAGAGTGTCGACCGGCACGACCTTGCCCTGCTCTGCCAGCGTGCGCGCGGCCCAGTGTTGCGGGCCGACGTCGGCAAGCTGTCCCCGCAAATCCCCGGCTTCGCCCCAGATTAACGGCAGGCTGCTCGACAGTCCGATAGTGCGTTGAGGAACGGGATGGGTCTGCGATCCACAGGCACTCAGGAGCAGGCCAAGTGCGAGCGCTGCCAGGCCGGCCTTATTGCGCCGCGGCTCCGGTCGCCTGCGCAGAAGACGCCACCGCTCCAGGAGTCGGATCGGCAGCCGGGACGACCCCGATGTCGGCCAAGGGCTCGCTCGCCGGCTTCTTGGGCTCCCCATCGACCGCGACGACCTCCTCGACAGGCTCGCGCGTATCGGTCAGGCGGGCACGGTCCATGATGATGTTGGCAAGACCGACGATCAGCAGCATCGCGCACAACCCGAACAGTCCGACCTGCAGGCGATGCATGGCCTGTGCGCGCAGCTCACGCGCGCCGGGAGGCGAGAAGTGCTGCGGCTTGGTGATCGGCTCGACTATGCGAGGCGGAGCGTTACCTGCCATCGACGAGACGATAGCTTATTGCGCCAGCCATGGGAAGACCGGCAGCCCCTTCGCCGTCAGCCACTCGCGATTGTAGAGCGAGGACAAGTAGCGGAAGCCGGTGTCGCACAGGATCGTCGCGACACGCGCGTCAGGACCGAGCTGGCGACCGAGCGCCACGGCGCCGGCGACGTTGATGCCGGAGGACAGCCCGAGGCACAGCCCCTCCTCCTGCAGCAGCCGTCCGACCCACAGAAGGCCCTCCTCGTCGGACACGCGAAACTGCGTGTCGATCGGTGCGCCTTCGAGGTTCGCGGTGATGCGTCCCTGCCCGATGCCCTCGGCGACGGACGAGCCCTCCGCCTTCAGCTCACCGCAGGCATAGTAGTTGTAGAGCGCGGCGCCGTGCGGATCGGTCAACGCAATGGTGATCGATTCATCGAAGGCCTTGAGGCCCATTCCAACGCCCGCGATGGTGCCGCCGGTGCCCGCGGCGCAGGTGAAGCCGCTGATGCGGCCGTCCATCTGCTCCCAGATCTCGGGCGCGGTGCTCTCGATGTGCGCCTTGCGATTGGCGATGTTGTCGAACTGGTTGGCCCAGACCGCGCCCTCCGTCTCCTCGGCCAGGCGGCGCGAGGTGTGGACGAAGTGGCCCGGATTGCTGAACGGCGCGGCGGGCACCAGCACCAGCTCGGCGCCGAGCGCGCGCAGTGTGTCCATCTTCTCGCGCGACTGGGTTTCGGGCATGACGATGACCGTCTTGTAGCCGAGCGCGTTGGCGACCAGCGCCGCACCGATACCCGTGTTACCGGCCGTGCCCTCGACAATGGTGCCGCCGGGCTTCAGCAGCCCCTTCTCCTCTGCATCGCGAACAATCCACAACGCGGCCCGGTCTTTCACCGAGGCGCCGGGGTTGGCGAACTCGCACTTACCCCAGATCTCGCAGCCGGCTGCTTCGCTTGGCCCCTGCAACAGGACAAGCGGCGTGTTGCCGATGAGATCGAGAGTGGACGGACGGGCTTGGGGGGCGGTGCCAGCGGGCGCAGTCATGGAGGCGGAAGTAGGTACAAGAAGCCCCAGGCGCAATCCGCATCTGTCCCCCTCCTCGTCAGAGAAGGGGGAACTCAGAAAATCAGTCTTCCTGCGCGATCGTGACCTTGGCGCCTTCGAGATCGCCGGTGATCGGCACCTGGCACGACAGGCGCGAGTATTCGTTGCGGTGCTCGGAGCTGTCGAGAAGGTCGTTCTCGTCCTCGCTCATCGGCGACAGCTTGCCGAAAGTCTCGGGATCGATGTGGACGTGACAGGTCGCGCACGAGCAGCAACCGCCACACAGCGCCAGCAGCTCGTCAAAGCCGTTGTCGCGGATCACTTCCATCAGCGTGCGGCCTTCGCTCGCTTCGACGTTCGATTCTTCACCAGACTGATTGACGACGATGATCTGCGGCATGGTGGTGTGTTCCGTCCCTATCGGAAAAATAATATGATACGCCATGTATCACAACGCCGGCCTATACAAGCCTTGGCTTCAGGCTGCTAGTGGGTGCCTCCCGCTTTGACAAGGTAGCCGAATTAGATGGGACTAAACGCACAGGCGTTGCGCGAGGGACTCGATGTGATCGCCGCGCAGGAGCCAGGCATGGCGCGCGCTCTGGAAATCGCCGGCTACCCCGAACCGCGCATTCGGGCCACGGGTTACGCCACGCTGCTGCGCACCATCGTCGGCCAGCAGGTGAGCGTCGCTGCGGCGGCCTCAGTCTGGAACAAGCTGGAGGCACTGCTGGGTGAGACCATGGCACCCGAAGTGCTGCTCGCCGCCGAGTTCGATGCGCTGCGCGGCTGTGGCCTCTCCCGCCAGAAACAGGGCTATGCGCGCTCGCTGTGCGAGCTGGTGGTCGCGGGCACGCTCGATCTCGCCAACCTACCAGCCGACGACGAGGAGGCGATCGCGCAGCTGGTGCAGATCAAGGGCATCGGGCGGTGGTCGGCGGAGATCTACTTGCTGTTCGCGGAAGGACGGCCGGACATCTGGCCGGCCGGCGATCTTGCCGTGCAAGCCGGCTTGCACAAGATTCTCGGGCTCGAAGCGCGGCCGACCGAGAAGGAAGCTCGAGTGCTGGCGGAAGGATGGCGGCCACACCGCGGGGCGGCCGCGATCTTCACCTGGCATTGCTACAACAACGCCGCGCTGTAGCGAGGGTCGCCTAGTTTCTCAACGTGACTACGAGGCCGCGTTGAACCTCGGGCTGGGCACCCCGCATGAGCGGCAGCCGCACCGCATCGGCCCTCGCGCGGTCCAGCACCGCGGTCGCGACGTCCGGCTCGAACGCGATCACGTCCGCCGCGCCCAGCCAGCGCATCTCGCGCAAGGTGAGATCGTCGGGATCTGCGCTCCGCAGCATGATCTCGACTGCTTGCGAGTCGAGCGCAACATCTGCTGCCGCAAGCCAGTCACCGACACGCCCGGCGCTGCGCTCGTCCAAAGGATCGAGTGGCCCACCCTGCCCCAACGCCGAGTCCAGCGCGCGCCGGCGATCGCCGGCATCCGGCCATTGCTTGCGCAGCGCCGACCGGCCGGCAAACAGCGCTTCCGCCAAAGCTCCCAAGGATCGCGGCAGCAGCGCCTCCAGCCGCAACCGCAGCTG
This sequence comes from Novosphingobium sp. 9U, assembly GCF_902506425.1. NCBI lineage: Bacteria > Pseudomonadati > Pseudomonadota > Alphaproteobacteria > Sphingomonadales > Sphingomonadaceae > Novosphingobium > Novosphingobium sp. 9U. The sequence continues at coordinate 142,125 of NZ_LR732469.1, forward strand.
CTTGGCCAACCCGGCCGAAGCGCCTCCCGTGCCGATAGCTATCAGCACCGGAGAGCGGTCCAGCACTGACGGAACCGTGAAGTCGCACAGTTCCGGCTTGTCTGTGACGTTCACCAGCAGCCCTGCACAACGCGCGCGGATCGCATCGGCTTGCATGCTGGCTTCGTCGTCGTGTGCGATGAAAGCGAGGCGCGCGCCCTTGTCGATGCCCTCCTGCAAGTCGTCCATCACCAGCCCACCGGCACGCTCGACCAAGCGCCGCTTGGCCTCGGCGGCATCGCCTGCCCCCAGCACGATCACCGGTTGATTTGCGACGCGATGGAAGAGGGGCAGGGAGGCGATCATGCGATCACAGCCACTCCGGCACGCGCTCCGCCGCCAGGATCGTCGCCGGCTCGATCCGCTCGGCGACGACGGCCCACTTGTCGCCATCGACCATGACTTCGGGCACCAGCGCGCGACTGTTGTAGGTGTTCGCCATCGTCGCCCCGTAAGCACCGGCGGTGCGGAATACGCCGAGGTCACCGGCCCCGACCATATCGATCTCGCGAGCCATGGCGAAGGTGTCGGAGCTTTCGCAGATCGGGCCAACGATGTTGGCGGTCATGCGCTCGCCCGTGGGCGCGACCGCGGCGAAATCGTGCCAGGCATCGTACATCGCCGGGCGCACGAGGTCGTTCATCGCGGCGTCGACGACGACGAACGGGTTCACCGCGCCCGGCTTGACCCGGATGACCTCGGTGACGAGCACGCCGCCGTTGCCGGTGATCACCCGCCCGGGCTCGAACATGATCGTCGCGTCCCAACCGCGCGTGACCTCGGCAACCATGGCACCGTACTCGGCCGGGCCCGGCAAAGTCTCGCCCACTCGGTATGGTACGCCGAGGCCGCCCCCCAGGTCCATGTGGGTCACGCTCAGCCCCTGCTCGCGCAGTTCGCGCATCAGTTCGCCCATCTTGACGAAGGCGATGCGCGAGGGTTCGAGATCGGTGATCTGGCTGCCGATGTGCACTGCCAGCCCCCGCATCGTCAGGCCTGGCAGCGGCGCCAGGCGCGCATAGATTTCGGCCGCGCGATCATAGGGCACGCCGAACTTGTTCTCAGACTTGCCGGTGGAGATCTTGGCATGGGTCTTGGCATCGACATCGGGGTTCACCCGCAGCGTGGCAACGGCCACCTGCCCGCGCTCGGCGGCCAGGGCGGCGAGTTCGATGCCCTCTTCCTCGCTCTCAAGATTGAACTGGCCGAGCCCGGCTTCTAGCGCCTCGGCCATCTCCGCCTTGGTCTTGCCGACGCCCGAGAAGACGATGTCGCCGGCGGGCATGCCGGCTGCCAGCGCGCGGTGCATCTCGCCGGCCGAAACGACGTCGGCGCCGTAGCCCTCGCTCGCGAGCAGCTTGAGCACGGCAAGGTTGGGGTTCGACTTGACGGCGAAGGCCAGGTGCACCCGCGGCGAGGCGCTCAGCGCCTCGCGGAACACGCGGGCATGCCGCGTCAGCGTGGCGCGCGAGTAGACGTATACGGGAGTCCCGACAGATGCCGCGATTGCGGCCAGCGGCACTTGCTCGGCGTGGAGTTCGCCGTGGCTGAGTTCGAAATGGTCCATGGGTCTTACTTGTCTTCGGGTGGGGGGAGGTCGAACGGATCGTCCTCGCGTTTCTCCGAGCGGGTGCGCAGCTCCACGCTGCGCTCGGGGATCGCCAGCGGCGGCGTGTCGAGCAGTTCGCCCGGGACTGGCTTCACCGCACGGCCATAGGGCGCGGGAGGCAGCTGCTGCCCGGCCTCGACCGCCAGATCCTTGCGCGAGCCACAGGCGGCTAGGGCGGCGAGGAGCCCACAGGCGATCACGATACGGCGCATCGGTGCTCTCACTTTCACTCGAGCCCCAGCGCAAGACGCGCCTCGGCCACCCGCTTCCTCACTTCGTCCGGAGCGGTGCCGCCATGCGACTTGCGCGCGGCGACCGAAGCCTCGACCGACAGCGCGGAGAATACGCGTTCGTCGATGCGGCTGTCGATGGCTTTCAGGTCCTCCAGCGGCAACTGGTCGAGAGCGACGCCGCGCTGCTCGGCCAGCTTCACCGCCGCGCCGGTGATGTGGTGCGCCTCGCGGAACGGAATGTCTGCCTGACGCACCAGCCAGTCGGCCAGGTCAGTCGCAGTGGCAAAGCCAAGTTCGGCGGCGGCCCGCATGCGATCGGTGCGGAACCGCGTCTCGGCGACCATGCCGGTCATCGCCGCGATCGATAGCGCCAGCAGGCTTGCCGCTTCGAACACCGGCGGCTTGTCGTCCTGCATGTCCTTGGAATAGGCGAGCGGCAGACCCTTCATGGTCATCATCAGCGAGACCAGGCAGCCGGTGATCCGGCCCGAGTGGCCGCGCACCAACTCGGCCGCGTCCGGGTTCTTCTTTTGCGGCATGATCGAGCTGCCGGTCGAAAGCGAATCGGGCAGCGCGACGAAGCCGAACGGCTGGCTCGCCCAGATGATGAACTCCTCGGCCAGGCGTGAGAGGTGCAGCGCGCACTGGCTCGCGGCCATCAGGTAATCGAGCGCAAAGTCGCGGTCGGATACCGAATCGAGGCTGTTGGCCGTCGGCGCATCGAAGCCGAGCGCCTGCGCCGTCATCTCGCGATCGATCGGAAAGCCGGTACCGGCCAGCGCCGCGGCGCCGAGCGGGCTCTTGTTCAGCCGCAGCCTCGCATCGGCAAACCGCGAGCGGTCGCGGGCGATCATCTCGTAGTAGGCCATTAGATGGTGGCCCAGCGTCACCGGCTGCGCGGTCTGCAAGTGGGTGAACCCGGGCATGATGCTGTCCGCATGCTCGCCGGCCCGGGTGACCAGCGCGCGTTGCAGCGCTTCGAGCCCGGACTGCGCCTCGTCCATCGCATCGCGCACCCAGAGGCGGAAGTCAGTCGCGACCTGGTCGTTGCGCGAGCGGGCAGTGTGGAGGCGACCGGCCGCCGGACCGATCAGTTCGGCCAGGCGGCTCTCGGTGGTCATGTGGATGTCCTCGAGGCTCCAGTCCTCGGGCACGCCGTTGGCTTCGTACTCGGCTGCGACCTGATCCAGGCCGCGCTCGATGGTTACCGCGTCCTCGTCCGAGACGATGTGCATTACGCCCAGCATCGCGACGTGCGCCTTGCTGGCGCGGATGTCCTGGCGCCACAATGCCTTGTCGAAGGGGATCGAGGCATTTATCTCGCGCATGATCGCCGAGGGCCCTTCCGCGAAGCGCCCGCCCCACATCTGGTTTCCTCCAGAAGCTGTTTCGGAGCTTGTGCCCTTGCTGCTGTCCCGCTCGTTCAAGCTCGTCGCCTTAAGTTGTGCTCTGCTGGTCGCGGGGTGCGATAAGCAAAGCCCCGAGCCGGTGCAACCGGACCAGAGCCCTTCCGAGCTGCCTAAGAGCGAAAAGCTGTCCGGCGTGCTCGACCGCTCGCACAAGGGAGAGGCGATGCCCGACCTGACGCTGAAGGATGCGAGCGGCAAGACGCTCGCGCTCTCCTCGCTGCGGGGTCAACCGACGCTGGTGAACCTCTGGGCCACCTGGTGCGCGCCTTGCGTGGTCGAGCTGCCGACGCTGGATCGCCTGGTCGACATCAAGGAAGGCAAGCTGCGCGTCGTCACCGTGTCGCAGGACATGAGCGGCACGGAGAAAGTCGCCGCCTTCGTCAAGGAGCGCGGCGGCGACAATCTCGAAGGCTGGATCGATCCCAAGGGAGACCTTGGTGCCAAGTACGGCGTGCAGACGCTGCCGACGACGATCCTCTACAACTCGCAAGGTTTGGAAGTCTGGCGCTTTTCGGGCGGCAAGATCTGGACCAACGCCGAGGCGCTGCAGCTGGTGAACGAGGCGAAGTAGGATCGAGGTTGTCCTCCCCGTGCCGGGGAGGACACGTCACCCGGCGGGCGCGAACTCGTGCATGCGTGAACCCACGGGCGGGTACCATTCCGAAGTGACCTCGGTCAGCCAGATCAGCCGGCCATGCGCCTGCTCGGGCACGATGGCGAAGCGGCTCGCGACATCGCCGATCAGTTCCAGCCCGCTCGCCCGCAGCGCATCCGCCGCACAAGCCGCATCGCGCACCTTGAACACCAAGTGGTAGATGCCCTTGATATCACGCGCATGCGCGGCGACGGCCGAGCCCTCTGCCCCGACCAGCGCCTCGAGCACGGTGTCGCCCATGTCGAACGCCGCGCACTCGCCCTCTGCCAGCGTTCGGCTGCCGATCTCCGGCCAGCCCAGCCGCTCGCCGAAGAGCACCCTCGCCTCTTCCAGCGTCGGCACCGACACGCCGATCGCCTGCAGCCCTTCGATCCCCAGCGGATTGTCCGACGGATCAGCCCGCCACACCGGATCACGCCGCGGATCGTTGGGCAGCTCCTGCGCTAATACCTCGATCCGCATGCCGAGCGCTTGGTGGCGCGCGATCAGGCAGTAGTGGTTCTCCATGCCCGGATCGTAGTGCAAATCGAACCCGGCGGCGCGCAGCCGCGCATCCGCTTCGGGCAAGCTCGCAACCTTCAGCGCCACGCCGATCCAGCGCATCGGATGCGCGGAGCGGCGTAGCATGTTGCCCAGCGGCGAGGACGGCTTCACGCCCTCACCCGCCGGCGCGATGGGGATGATCATGGTGTCGCCCACCATCATCAGGCTCTCCTCGCGGTCGAGCCCCATGCCGGCCGTTTCGGCAGTCTCCAGCATTTCGTAGACCGCACGCGCGCCGAACACGTCCTGGAAGAACGCGTCGCATGCGGGCCGGTCCGCGTTGTCGGCGATCGCCCAGCTGATGTGGGCGACCGGCATCACTGCCACTTCACTGCCACTTGAGCGGCGTTCCCGTGCCCATGAACTTGGCCAGGTTCATGTGCAGGCTCGCCACCGAGCGCTCCATGTAGGGGTTGGGCTGCGCGCCGCGGAAGCCGACGTTCTTCATGCCCTGCTGGACCGCGGCCATATTGGTAAAGTCTTGCTGCAGCACGGGTGGCCAGTCCTGCGGCTCGGTATACTCCCACTCGGTCTGCGGCGCCTGTCCCTCCGGATAGAGCTCGTAGACTGCGGCCTCGAAGATGCACTTGTCCGGATCGGCCTTGTAGGGGCGCGCCATGTAGCACAGCATGTTGTTGACGGCGTGGCCGATCTGAAAGTTCGGGAAGATCTGCCAGGCCGTGCCCGCTTTCGCGGTGTGCGAAGGGTCGACGGTCGGCCAGACCACGCCGCGCGCAGCGTCTTCCTCCCGCGCGGTCCGGATCCAGTAAGCCGAGACCTCTGCCGCGGGCGTGCCCTCCGGCAGTTCGTCCTTGAGGCGGTTCGCCACACCGACCAGCGTCTCGGTGGTGTTAGTGTTGGCATTGGCCCAGGTGAAGTTCTGCATTTCCGCCGTCGTCAGGCGGGGATCCTCGCCGGCGCCGAGGCGCAGCTTGCCCGCGTCTTCTTCCTGGCCCTTGGGCGCTTCATAGCCGATGTGCGAGTGCAGGCCCTGGTTGCGCGCCCAGCCGCGGAACTGGCCGAACTCCATGAACTCGGGATGCGTGGTGTTGACGTGGTAGGTCTCGCAGAAGGCCTCCATCGCGACCTTCCAGTTGCAATCGAACACTACCCACTTCCGCCAGCGCGGGCGCATGTTCTGCAGCTGGTAGGGATCGAGCATGGTGTTCGCCGGCGCGAGATACTCCGCCAGCGGCCCGGCTTCGGGATCCAGGTTGATCCAAAGCCAGCCGCCCCAGGTGTCGACCTGCACCTGGCCGACATCGGCCAGCCCGTCGCACAGCTTGCCCTGCCAGTCGTCGATATGCTCGACGTAGGTGTTCTTGCCATCGAGGTCGAAGGTCCAACCATGGTAGGCGCAGATGAAGTTGGGGCGACGGCCGCGGGCGTTGCGCTGGCCGGGCGGCGTGTCGACCAGCTTGCGGCCGCGATGCGGGCAGACGTTGTGCAGCGCACGGATCGTATCCGGCCCGGTGCGTACGATGATCACCGAGTCGTCGAGGATGTCGAACGTGATGTAGCTGCCGACCTCGTCGATATCGTCCACGCGCCCGGCCTGCAGCCAGACCTTGCGCCACAGACGATCGCGCTCCGCCCGGGCGTATTCCGGGGAGATATAAGCCTCGGCAGGGACGTTGACCGGCTCGGTGATGTCCGGCGACGACGCCTGCGCGATCTTGCTGAGTTCACCCATCTTCTATCCTCAATCGATGTGCGGCTTTGCGAGCTTTATCCCACTATTCGCATGGCAGCGCAAACCGGTGCGCCCACCGCCCGGGCGATTGTGTACATCCGCCTTGGCCTCTGGCACGAGATGGGCAAGAACCTGCCAAACGCAACGGGACGAGAGAGACAAGCCATGAGCGACGATACCTCAGCCGCCATCCGCGACACCCGCAAGGACTGGGTGGTCGAGCATCGCGAGATGTACCTGGAGTCGGGCGGCGCCAAGGGTCACATCATGGACATCACCCCAGTCGGCGGCCGCAATTTCGCGACGCATTGCATGATCAAGTACACCGGCCGCAAGAGCGGCAAGGTGTTCATCACCCCGCTGTGCTACGCCGACATCGGCGGCGAAGTGGTGATCGTCGCCTCGAAGGGCGGTGCCGACACCCACCCGGCCTGGTACCTCAACATCCGCGACATGGAGGAGGTCGAGTTCCAGGTCGCTACCCAGGCCTTCCGCGGCACCTGGCGCGAACCCGAGGGCGGCGAGCGCGAGAAGGTGTGGAACTTCGTGATCGACTGCCACCCGTTCTACGCCAACTACCAGGCCTCCACCGACCGGCAGATCCCGCTGGTGATGATGAAGGCGGTCGAGGAGATCCCGGTGTTCAAGGCCGAGGACGCGACCGGCACGCGGCAGTTCTGAAAGCGCCGCCCCCTCCTCTCCCCGTCGGGGAGAGGATACGGGTCAAACGCGGGGTGCGCTCCACTCCCGCGCCTTCCACGGCAAGCTGGCGATCGCCACGCTGCTCGCGGCCATGCACCCCAGCACGCCCCACAGAAACAGGGCATAGCTGCCGGTGTGGTCGAACACCGACGACGCGGCGAGCGGGCCGGCGGCGGTGCCGATCGACAGCGCCGCCAGCAGCCCGCCATAGAGCCCGCCGAAGTTCTTCAAGCCGAAGTGGCGGCTCAGGAGGTAGACGACCACGTCGATCTCGGCGCCCAGCGTCAGGCCGACCAGCGTAGCGGCAAGACCAAGCGCAAAGTACGAACTCGCTGCCAGCAGCAGGATCAGGCACGAGCCGACCGGAAGCACGAAGACCACCGCTCCGACCAGCGAGGCTGGAAACCGGTCGAGCAGCGCGCCCGTCGTAAGCCGGCCGACCAGCGAGAACACGCCGATCAGCGAGGCCAGCCCTGCTGCCGCCACCGGATCGGCACCGCGATCGGTTAGGATCGGCACAAAATGCACCACCAGCGCCAGGATGGTAAAGGTGAACAGCAGGCAAGCCACGAACAGCCGCGCGTAGATCGTCGAGAACACGCCCTCGCGCAACGTGGCTCCCGGCAGGTCGCGCGGTTTCGGCTTCTCCCCGGCCACCTTGCGCGCGCCCTTCTCGCGGTCGAACGCACTGCGGAAGAACACGAAGATGATGGGAAACGCGAGCAGCAGCCACAGTCCGCCCTGCGCCGCCAGTGCCAGGCGCCAGCCGAGCCGCCCGATCAGATAGCTGCCCATCAAGGGGAACACCGTCGCCGCGATCGAAGCGCCGCACAGCGTCACCGCAAAGGCCATGCCGCGCGACACAGTGAAGCGCGAGGCGACCGCGCTGGTCCAGATCGTCGCCTGCACCGGCAGCACGCAGAGCGACAGCAGGCCCCAAAGCAGATACCAGTTGAGATCGCTGCCTGTCGCCGTGCCGATCAACCCGAAGGTCGCCGGCACCAGGACGATGCCGAGCAATGCAAAGCCGCGCGGGCCGAACCGGTCGACCGCAAGACCGATCAGGATGCCGAAGAAGGCTTGGACGATCGTAGCCAGGCTGATCCCCGCCGTCGCCATCGCGCGCGACCAGCCAAACGCCTGTGAGACCGGCACCACATAGGGTCCGAAGCCGTAGATGTGGATGACGCTGGTGGCATAGCCGAACGCCGCCGCGATCGGCAGCATGGGGTAGGCGCGCCACTCGGCGCCACCTGTGATCGGCTCTGCCTGGACCAGCGCGTCGTTCGCAGGGACAGCTCCGACGCCGACGGCGTCGGCCGCCTCAACCCTCATAACGGACTTCGACCTGCGTCTGCTCGCCATTGGGTCCCATCGGCGAATCGTACTCGATGCAGGTTGCGACTGGATTGGCGTGGCTGGCAAACAGCTTCGCCTCGTCGGCCTTGGTCATCGGCATGCGCTCGGGATCGCTGATGATCCGCTGCGAGTTCTCGAAGTCCTCGCGGCTGTTCCACCAAATTTCCATGATGCAGTCGTAACCCGAATCGTGGATCTCGCCGGTAATCGGATTGCGCTCGGGCTGCAGGTAGCGGCGCACGTAGCGCACCGCATTGGGGATCGCCGGCTTGGCTCCGGACTTCTTGGCCAGCTGCGAGTGCTGGTTCTCGTAGTAGTCCATGAACTCGTCCATGGTCATGTTCGGGTTCTTGCGGAAAAAGCAGATCTGCTTGAGCATGGGTGTCCTCTCCCCTTGAAGGCGGCGCACAATGGCGCGCTGCCTCGATCCCTCTTTCGCCATTCCGCCGACGCGGAAATGACGAGGTGTTATTCAGATCTGCGCAAGGCCAGTACGCTGCCTTCCGCGTCAGCCGAGACGTAGACGGTGCCGTCCGACGCCGCGGCGATGCCAACGAAGGTGTTCATCGGGCCGCACATGTCGCCCACACCGCCCAGCTGCACCGTCGGGGCGCCGCCCGGTCCGCCGATCGGCAAGTCGGAGGCAAGCGTCTCGCGCGCGCCGCCCGACAGGTCGCAAGCGACCACGGCATTGGCGCCCGGATCGGCGATGTAGAGCGTGCCCGCGCCGATCGAGAGACCTTCCGGCCGGCCGAGCCCGTCGATCACCGTCTCCTTGCGGCCGCCACTCAGCTTGACCACGCGCCCCGCGCCGCTCTCGGCCACGAACACGGTGCCGTCCTCAGCCACGGCCACGCCCATCGGGCGGTCCAGCCCGGAGGCGAGTTCTGTCACTTCGCTGCCCTGCACTTCCAGCACGCGCCCGGTCGGCAGCTCGGCGAAGACCACGCGCCCGCCCTTGCCGACATCGATGCCCATCAGGCGGTCGTACCCGCTGGCAAGCACTTGCGTCGCCTGACCCGCCGGATCCCACAGCGCGACCTCGCCGTTGGCCGTGGTGACCGCCCACTCGTCGATCCCGGCGGAGGCGACATCGCGGATCCAACCGGGATAACCGGGCGAGAACAGCATGCCGGCGAGCTGCAGATGGTCGCCGGGTGCCAGCAGGTAGGTGAAGCCGCCGTCCGCCACTAGCAGATGGCCGTTGTTGCCGAAGGCCAGGCCCAGCGGCCATTCCAGCCCGCCTTCGACCAGCGGTTTGGTCTTGCCCGGCTCCAGCACTTCGGTGATCGAGCCGTTGATGTGGCTGACGAAGATGCGCTTGCCGATGAAGGCCACGTTGTCCAAGCCCGGGCCGATGTCGGCCAGCACCGACTTGTCGCCGGTGCGCGGATCGATCTTAAGCACCTGTCCCGAGTAGACCTGGGTCGAGACGATGTAGCCGTCCGGATGGAACTTGACCGAGTCCGGCACGCCCAGGTCCTTGGTCACGACCTCTGGCTGGCCGCCGTCCAGGCCAATGCGCCAGATCTCGTTGGCGCCCTGCGCGGGGAAGTAGAGCTTGCCATCGGGGCCGACTTCGAAGGCGTTCACCAGCGGCACGCCTTCGTAGATCACGCGGTGGTCGCTGCCATTGCGATCAAGCTCCATGATCCGCCCGCCGACGCGCAGTTCGCCCGCGATCAGGCGACCCTGGTGGTAGGTGATCGGGTTGGCCACCGGCATGTCACCGTGCACCACGCGGTACTCGCCAGACGGCGTCATCATCGAGACGCGCCCTTCGGTGATCTCCGTGCAGTAGAGGTTGCCGGCTTCATCGAACGCGAGATCGTCGGGGCCGATGATGCCGCCGCTCGACGGGCTGACCGTCTCGATCACGCCGGTATCGACGTCGATCGCGCTGACCCGGCTGCCCGCAACTTGGGCCACCCAGATACGTCCGTCGGCATGGGTGCGGATGCCGTTGGCGCTCTGCAACCGGCTTGCAGGCGTCAGCCGATGGAGCATCCAGCCTTCCGCCGGGGTGGCCGCGATGCCGGACTCGTTCCTGCCACTGGGTTGCAGCATGTATACACCTCTCCTGCGGCTCGATGCCGAATCTTTGGTCGTGGTGGTATCGTGCATACCGGGTGCGCGCAACGCGGGCGCGGTGGAGCCAGCGGGAAACCGCACGGGCGGACTCGTCGTGCCGGGCTCGACCCGGACCGCCGCTGAGCACCCTGCGGGGTTGGTGAGGTCGGCCAAGAAGGTATCGCTGCACCGTCGTCCTGCCGATTGCCATGGCAAGCTTGCGCGCATATCCGTTTGCCGTTCGGATAAATGAGCGCGGCATGTATCCGCCGCGACATGTGGGGAAGAGCCATGGCTGAGAGAAACTTCGAAGGCCGCGTGGCCGTGATCACCGGCGCCGGTCGCGGGCTCGGCCGTGCTTATGCGCTGCTGCTCGGCTCGCTGGGCGCCAAGGTGGTGGTCAACGACCTGGGCGGCGCCCTTCGCGGCGACGGTCCCGACGAGAGCGTGGCCCAGAGCGTCGCCGACGAGATCGTCGCAGCCGGCGGCGAAGCGATCGCCAACACGGATTCGGTCGCAACGCCGGAGGGCGGGAAGGCGATCATCCAGGCCGCACTCGACACCTGGGGCCGCATCGACGCGCTGATCCACAACGCCGGCAACGTGCGCTATGGCACCATCCGCGACATCAGCTACGAGGACTTCCGCAGCGTCGTTGACGTGCACCTGATGGGCGCCTTCCACGTCGTGCAGGCCGCCTTCCCGCACATGCAGGACGCAGGGTACGGACGCATCGTGCTCACCTCCTCGATCGGCGGCGTCTACGGCAACAAGCGCGTGGTGAACTACGGCGTGTCGAAGTCGGGCATGATCGGCCTTGCCAACGTCGCCGCGCTTGAGGGTGAGGACTGCAACGTCAAGTGCAACGTCATCGTGCCCAGCGCCGTCACCCGCATGGCGGAGGGCATCGACATCTCGCAATATCCGCCGATGGAGCCTGAGTTGGTCGCGCCCACCGTCGCATGGCTGGCGCACGAGGATTGCAGCGTCTCGGGCGAGATGATCGCCGCCATCGCCGGGCGCGTCGCGCGCATGTTCATCGCCGAGACACCGGGTGTGTACCAGCCTTCCTGGACGCTGGACGAAGTGGCCGAAGCGGCTCCGCGGTTCCTCGATGCCGCGGAAACGCTGGACTTCGGGCTGCACGGGCACATCGATCACATCACCTACAGCTTCGGCATGGCGAGATCTGGTTGATCAACGCTAATGAACAACACTGTTGACAATTAGGCTTGCGAGTTTATCTCTCGCATCAAGGCCAGCAGCTCGTCGCGAGCGCTGCCAGGAAAAGAGTGGGATCGGACATGAACTGCCTGAAATCGATCGTACCCGCGCCCGAGGAAGTCGACATCCCGGCGCTCAAGGCGAAGTACGCGGCCGAGCGCGACAAGCGCATCCGCAAGGAAAAGGGCGGCCAGTATGCCGCGCCCGAGGATCACCTGGTCCACGACACGCGTGAGCATGATCCCTTCACCCCGGTGGTCCCGCGCGATGCCGTCGACGAAGAGATCGACGTCGCCATCCTCGGCGCGGGCTGGACCGGCATCCTTGCCGGCTTCCACCTGACTCAGGCCGGTGTCACCAACTTCCGTCATATCGAGCACGCCGGCGGTTTCGGCGGCACCTGGTACTGGAACCGCTACCCCGGCATCCAGTGCGACAACGACGCCTACTGCTACCTGCCGCTGCTGGAGGACATGGGCACTCTGCCGTCCAAGAAGTTCGCCGACGGCAAGGAGATCTACGACTACATCCAGACCATCGTCGACAAGTACGGCTTCCGCGACAAGGCGCTCCTCCACACCGAGATCACCGGTCTGGAGTGGCAGGAGGACGCCAAGCGCTGGCTGGTCTCCACCAACCGCGGCGACACCATCCGCGCGCGCAACGTCATCATGTGCGGCGGCACGCTGTCGACGCCCAAGTTCCCGTCGATGCCCGGCATCCACAAGTTCAAGGGCAAGATGTTCCACACCAGCCGGTGGGACTTCGACTACACCGGCGGCGAGTGGGGCAATCCCGTGCTCGACAAGCTAGCCGACAAGCGCGTCGCCATCCTGGGCACTGGCGCCACCTCGATCCAGGCGGTGCCGTACCTGGGCAAGTACGCCAAGCAGCTCTACGTGATCCAGCGCACGCCATCGAGCGTCGACGAGCGGCCCAACCCGCCGACCGATCCGGACTGGGCGAGCTCGCTCAAGCCCGGCTGGCAGTCCGAGCGCCAGGCCAACTTCCTGCGCGCTGCCAACGAGATCATCCCCCCGGGCGACCCGGACCTGATCTGCGACATCTGGACCGAGATCAATCGCAACCTCAACGCGGAACTCGAGGAAGCGGGTTGGCCGACGATCGACTTCAACGAGTTCATGCAGCGGCGCGAAGTCATGGACTTCCGTGTCATGGAACGCCTGCGCAAGCGCGTGGAGTCCATCGTCCAGGACCCGGAGACGGCCGAGGCGCTGAAGCCTTACTATCGCTTCATGTGCAAGCGGCCGCTGTCGAACAACGACTACTACGAGACCTTCAACCGTCCCAGCGTCAAGCTGATCGACGTTTCGAAGACCGCCGGCCTCGAAGCGATGAGCGAGAAAGGCTTCATCCACGAGGGTCAGGAGTACGAGATCGACTGCATGATCTTCGCCTCCGGCTTCGAGGTGACCGGCGACCTCAAGCGCCGTTGGGGCATCGAGACGATCGTCGGGCGCGAGGGCGTGTCGATCTACGACTACTGGTCGGACGGCCCGCTGACGCTGAACGGCACCATGGCGCACAACTTCCCGAACATGTTCTTCACCGGCTACATCCAGGGCGGCCTCAACGGCAACACCACCTTGCAGTTCGGCGAGCAGGGCCGCCACGCCGCCTGGATCATCCGCGAGGCGCTTGAAAAGGGCATCAAGGCGGTCGAGCCGACGCAGGAGGGCCAGGACGCCTACATCAAGGAGTTTCGCGAGAAGGAGCTCGACCTCTCGATGATCCTCAACGAGTGCACGCCGAGCTACTTCACCAACGAGGGCGACAAGGAAGCCAAGTGGTTCCTGTTCCGCGGCTGGGGCCCCGGCTGGGACGACTGGCAGCGCAAGATGGACGCCTGGCGCGCGGCCGGCGACATGCCCGGCATGCGGCTGGACGCTTGAGCACGCCATCCTCTCCCCGCCGGGGAGAGGATACGCAGGCTTGCCGGCTTGTCTGCCTAGCCGAAGTTGGAGAGGGCCGCGGTTTACGCGAGCCTCGCGGGCCCTCTCCAAGCTACGCTCGCTGCCATGCAGCAAACTCCCCTATCCTCTCCCCGCGGGGGAGAATAGGTCAAACCGCTTGCCCCGCTGCGACCCCGCTCGCCCAAGCCCACTGGAAGTTGTAGCCGCCTAGCCAGCCGGTGACGTCCACCGCCTCGCCGATGGCATAGAGGCCGGGCACCTTGGTTGCCTCCATTGTCTTGGACGAGAGCCCGCGCGTGTCGATGCCGCCCGCGGTCACCTCGGCCTTGGCAAAACCCTCGCTACCGTCGGGCAGGAAGCGCCAGTCCGCCAGCCGCCCCTCGGCCGCCGTCAGCGCCTTGTCGGACACGTTGCCGAGATCGCCAGCCACACCGACCCGCTCCGCCAGCGCCTCGGCCAGCCGGGAAGGCAATGCGTCCTCCAGCACGCGGCGCAGCGAGGCCTTGGGACGCGCCCGCTTGGCTGCGACCAACCATCCCGCATCTTCCTCAGGCGCAAAGTCGATACCGACCTCCTCGCCACGCTGCCAGTAACTGGACACCTGCAGGATCGCGGGCCCGGAAAGCCCACGATGCGTGAACAGCGCGGCCTCCGCAAAGCTCGTCTTGCCGACCTTCGCGGCGACCGGCGTGCTGACGCCCGATAGCTCGCGAAACAGCGCCTCCTCTGCAGGCAGCGTCAGCGGCACCAGCGCAGGCCGCGGCTGCACCACCTTGAGCCCGAACTGCCGCGCCAGGTCATAGGCGAACCCGGTCGCCCCCATCTTCGGGATCGACGGCCCGCCCGTCGCGATCACCAGCGAGGCCGCCGAGGCGTCGCCACCGGAGAATCCGACCGTGAACCGCCCCTCCCCATGCGAAACGGCCGAAACCGCCGCCTCGCACCGCACCTCGACCGCACCCATCGCACACTCGTCGAGCAGCATGGCGACGATCTGCCGCGCCGAACCGTCGCAGAACAGCTGCCCAAGCGTCTTCTCATGCCAGGCGATGCCATGCCGCTCGACAAGCGCCAGGAAGTCCTGTGCCGTATACCGGCTCAGCGCCGATCGCGCGAAGTGCGGGTTTGCCGACAAGTACCGATCGGGCGCGGTGTGCAAGTTGGTGAAGTTGCACCGTCCCCCACCCGATATCACGATCTTGCGCCCCACCTCCGGCGCATGATCGAGCACCAGCACCCGCCTGCCCCGCTGGCCGGCGATGGCCGCGCACATGAGGCCGGCAGCGCCAGCGCCGAGGATGATCGCGTCGTAAGTCTGCTGCGTCATCGGCGCGCTCTAGGCGCAAGGGATCTGTGCGTCGAGGTGGCCTCGCTTATCGCCCCTGCCACTCCGGCTTGCGCTTTTCGGCAAAGGCGCGGGGGCCTTCCTGGGCATCGTGCGAATTGTAGGTCAGCTCGTGCGCGACGCGCGCGGCCTGAAGCGCGGCGGAGCGGCCCATCTCGGTCGCGAGCATCACCGTCTCGCGCGCGGCCTTGACCGAGAGCGGCGCGCCTTCGAGCACTTCGTGCGCGAGCGCGATCGCAGCCTCCAACGCGCCGCCCGGTTCGGCAAGGCGGTTGACCAGGCCGATCTCGTAAGCACGCTGTGCGTCGATCGGCTTGCCGGTGAGCACGATCTCCATGAACACCCGCTGTGGAATCATGTGGATCAGCGGCGCCGCCCACGGACTGCCGCGGCCGACCTTGACCTCGGTGATCGCGAACTTTGCGTTCGTACTTGCGACGCACAAGTCGCAGGCCTGGGCGATCATCCAGCCGCCGGCGAAGGCATGGCCGTTCACCGCGGCAATCGTCGGCTTCGTCAGCTCGATCGAGTCGTAGGGCAGCGCGAACATGTCGCGCGGGGGGACGGTCATGCCGGTCTCGACCATCTCCTTGAGGTCACCCCCAGCGCAAAAGGCCTTGTCGCCAGCGCCGGTGAGAACGGCAATCCTGAGCTGCGGGTCGGCCTCGAACCGCTCCCAGGCGGTGCGCAAGCCTTCGCGCACATCGCGGCTGAGGGCGTTTCGGGTGTCCGGACGATTGATGGTAAGGACGGCGATGCCATCCTCGCGGGCGTCGAACAGGACGGCGTCAGTCATGGTCAGAAACCTCGCTTGGCGATGTCGAAGGCGGTGCGGTCCAGCTCTTCGCGAAAGTCCGGGTGGGCCACCGCGACGAGGCGGCGGCCGCGCTCGGCCAGCGATTGCCCCTTCAGCTCGGCGGCGCCGAATTCGGTGACCACCACGTCGACTTCGGTGCGCGCCGAAGTGACCGGGCCCGAGAGCTGGGGCACGATCTTGCTGATCGTCCCGCCCTTGGCGGTGGCGCTCAGCACCATCAACGAGGCGCCGCCGGGCGAACGGGCTCCGGCACGAACGAAGTCGACCTGGCCGCCGGTGCCGCCGAGGTACGAAGCGCCGGACTGCTCGGCATTGACCTGGCCGGTGAGATCGACCTCCAGTGCCGAGTTGATCGTGACCAGTCGTGAAAGCTGCCCGAGCACGCCGGCGTCGTGGGTGTAGCTGGTGGGCGTCATGCGGATCGCCGCATTGTTCGCCGCCCAGGTGAAGAGCCGCCGGGTTCCGATCAGCGCGCCGTTAATCGAGATTCCCCGGTCGATTTCCTTGCGCGCATTGGTGACGACGCCAGCCTCGACAAGGTCGACGAGGCCGTCGCCGAGCATGCCAGAGTGGATGCCCAGGTCCTTGCGATCGAGCAGCAGGCGCAGGATGGCATCGGGCACCGCGCCGATGCCCGTCTGGATGACCGAGCCGTCGCCGATGTACTCGGCGCAGAACTTGGCGATCGCCTCGTCGGTCGCCCCGATCTTGGCCACCGGAACCTCGACCGGCATGCGGCTGACTTCGACCGCGACATCGATGGCGCTGGCGGGGATAAGCTCCCCAGGCACATAGGGGACCTGATCGTTGACTTCGGCGATGACGACCCGGGCCTTGTCGACGGCAGCGCGCACGTAGTCGCTGATCAGGCCGCAGGAGTGGTTGCCCTGCGCATCGGCCGGGCTGACCTGGATCATCGCCACATCGCACAGCATCTGCCCCCACGCGATCAGCGGCGCGACCTGGCTGACGTGGACGGGAATGACGTCCAGCGCGTTAGCCTTGGTCATCGACCGCAGAGCACCGATAGCGCCCATGGAGGACAGGCGGAAAGCGCTCGCGGTCTCGGGCGTGAACAGGCCGGAGAAGCTGGTGGCAATGAAGGCGCCAAGGTCGCCGATCGCAGCACCCTGGGCGATCAGCGCCTCGACCAGGGTGGTAGGCTCACCGCAAGCCTGCCCGAAGACGATGCGGTCTCCCCGGCGGAGGACTTGCGAGAGGTCGAGCGCCTCCGCGGCAATCATAGCCGGCCTGCCTGGCGCAGCACCCGCTCCGCGCGGGCGAGGTAGGGCCGGTCCAGCATGCCGCCCTTCCAGCCGATCGCGCCGACGCCGGGGTTGGCGGCGAACACGTCGACGATCTCTTGCGCCTCGGCGATCTCCGCCTCGCTGGGGGTGAAGGCGGCGTTGATCACCGGCACCTGCGCCGGGTGGATCGCCATCATGCCGCGATAGCCGTCACGACGGACCTTCTCGGCACGCTGGCGCAGCGCGTCGAGATCCTTGAAGTCGGCACTGATCGTTTCGATCGCGGTCACGCCTGCGGTCGCGGCACCCATCACGCAGAAGCTGCGCGCGAGTTCATAGGTGAAAGAATACGAGCCGTCCGGATTGCGGTTCGAGGAAGCGCCGATCGAGTCCGCCAGGTCCTCCGCGCCCCAAGTCAGCGCCACCACGCGCGGCGCGCCCTTGTAATCGCCACAGTGGAACATGCCCTCGGCGGTCTCGGTGACGAGGACGATCACAGGGGTGGAACCCTGCTCGATGCCGTTCGCGACTTCAAAGGCGTCCAGGTACTTGTCCAAGGTTTCGACGTCCTGCCGGCCGTAAACCTTGGGAAGCATGATACCGCCGGGGTGTGCCGGCATCACCGCGGCGAGATCGGCCAGGGTGTGAGGGCCATCGAGCGGGTTGACGCGCACCCACAAGCGATGACGCTGCTCGGGATGGGCCTTGATGAAGTCATGCACCATCGGCCGTGCGGTGGCCTTGCTGTCAGGCGAGACCGCGTCCTCGAGGTCGATGAGGACGATGTCAGCCTCGCCCTCCATCGCCTTGGTCATCTTCTTCTCGCTGTCGCCCGGCGCGAAGAGCCAGGAGCGGGCGGTTGCGGGTTGGTGGTGCATGATGGATCCTCCTTTGAGCCCCTCCTCTTCAGGGTCGGGGTTGGTGGGAGCGTGCCGACGACCGAACGCCGCAGGAGGACGCGAGCCCCACCCCCAAGCCCCTCCCCTGAACGGGAGGGGAGCATGCTCGTCAATAGCTCTTCGGCAGGTCGAGTACGCGCTCGGCGATGTAATTCATGATCTGGTGCGGGCTGACCGGGGCGATGCGGGGGATCAGCACTTCGCGCAAGTAGCGCTCGACGTGGTACTCCTGCGCATAGCCCATTCCGCCCATGCTCATCACCGCAGTCTGGCACGCCTCGTAGCCGGCCTCGGCGGCAAGATACTTCGCTGTGTTCGCCTCGGCGCCGCAGTCGAGGCCCTGGTCGAACATCGTCGCGGCCTTGAACACCATCAGGCTGGCCGCCTCGACTTGCATCCAGGCTTTGGCGAGGGGGTGCTGGATGCCCTGGTTCTGGCCGATCGGCCGGCCGAATACCACGCGCTCGCGGGCATAGCGGCTCGCCTTCTGGAGCGCGACACGCCCAAGCCCCGTCGCCTCGGCGCCCAGCAGCACGCGCTCGGGGTTGAGCCCCTGCAGCAGGATCTTGAAGCCTTGCCCCTCGGCACCGATGCGGTCCTCCTCGGGGATGAACAAGTCGGAGATGAACAGCATGTTCGAGCCGACGGCATGCCGGCCCATCTTGGGGATCAGCCGATGCTCGATCTTGTCGCGATCGAGCTTGCAGTAGAAGAGCGTCAGGCCTTCTGTCTTGCGCTTGACCTCTTCGAGCGGAGTGGTGCGCGCGATCAGCAGCATGCGGTCGGCGACGTGTGCGTTGGTGATCCAGATCTTCTCGCCGCTGACCTTGTAGCCGCCCTCGACCTTCTCGGCGCGCGTCTTCAGGCTGGTCGTGTCGAGCCCGGTGTTGGGCTCGGTCACGGCGAAGCACATCTTCTCCTCGCCCGACAGGATCGGCGGAATCATCCGCTGCTGCTGCTCCTCGGTGCCGTTGAGGATCACCGGTTCCAACCCGAACACCGGACCATGGATCGCCGAGGCCGCGGTCATGCCGCCGCCGCTCTCGGCCACGGCCTGCATCATCACCGCTGCTTCGGTGATGCCGAGCCCCGCCCCGCCGACCGCCTCGGGCATGGCGACGCCAAGCCAGCCTGCTTCGGCCATCGACATGTGGAACTCGTAAGGAAATTCGCCGGAGCGATCCTTCTCCAGCCAGTACTCGTCGGTGAACTGGGCACAGTGCTTGAGCACCGCTTCGCGGATGTTCTGCTGGTCTTCGGTAAAAGCGAAATCCACGGGCGACCGTCCTTCTGCGCGAGGCGAACTCTTGCAGGCGCACCTAGCAAGCCACGCAGGCACACACAACAGCTTGCGTGCCGATAACGGTTCGATGTTCGGAAATACGCATGGACGACGAGGGTTGCTTCGACTACGCGTCAGCACAAGCAAGAAGCGGAGGCGAGGATGAACGCAGCATCAGCAGGAGCGCAAGGACCGCTCGCCGGCGTGCGCGTCATCGATCTGACCAGCGTCGTCTTCGGCCCATACGCCACGCAGATCATGGCGGACATGGGCGCCGAAGTGATCAAGGTCGAATCTCCCGAAGGCGACAACACCCGCTGGATCACCACCGGCCCTGAAGAGGGAATGGGCGGCATCTACGTCAACGTGAACCGCGGCAAGAAGGGCGTCATGCTCGATCTGCGCAGAGACGAGGACAAGGCCGCCCTGCGCGCACTGGTCGCCACGGCCGACGTGTTCATCCACTCGATGCGCGGGAAGGCCATCGCCAAGCTGGGCTTCGACTACGAGGCGGTGCGGGCGATCAGGCCCGATATCGTCTACACCAACTGCTACGGCTACTCGCGGCGCGGCCCCGAGGCGGACAAGCCCGCCTACGACGATACAATCCAGGCCGAATGCGGCATCCCGTACGTCCAGGGCCTGATGAACGGTGAGCCGGGCTACGTCGCCACGATCATGGCCGACAAGGTCGCCGGCCTCCACGCGCTCTACGCGACGATGATGGCCCTGTTCCATCGCGAGCGCACTGGCGAGGGCCAGGAGGTCGAGGTCACCATGTTCGAGGCGATGAGCTCGTTCATGCTGGTGGAGCACGCCAATGGCGCGATGTTCTCGCCGCCGACCACGCCTGCGCACTATCACCGCGCGGTCGAGAAAAACCGACGGCCGTACAAGACCAAGGACGGCTACGTCGCCGCACTTGTATACAATGACAAGCATTGGAACGCCTTCGTCGGCGCGATCAAGCCCGATTGGGCGAGCGACGAATTTGCCACGCTGGCGCAGCGCGCCAGGCAGATCGGCCGCGTATACGGCCTGCTAGGCGAGACGTTCCTGACCCGCACCACGCAGGAGTGGCTAGAGACGCTCACCGCGCTGCACATCCCCTGCTCGCCGCTGCGCTCAACCGACGAGCTGTTCGACAGCGAGCAACTGAACGCGATCGGTTTCTTCGAAGAGGTTGACACCCCGCAAGGCCCGACGCGGTTCCCCGGAGTGCCGACCTGGTTCTCGAAAACGCCCGGAAAAGTGCGGGGCGCCGCGCCCAGGCTAGGGGAAGACAACGATGCGGTGCTCGGCGCCCTGGCGATGACGCAGGCAGCGAAGGAATGATCGCTTGCGGCGCGCGTCGTCGCAGGCAATGAACAGTGCTGTTGATTTGCATTTGGCAGGTGCTGCGCAACTGGCTAACAGCGAGTCCACGGCACGCCTTGGGAGGGTAATCCGCCCCATCATTGTGGAGGCTCGGGCAGCGCGCCTGGAGACCTCCCGCGAAGTTGGCAATAGACCGGACAAGAGATCGGAAGGAAGGCACCAAGATGTACGACAATGAGCCGCAGGCGGAGACCCCGACCACCAACGCGGGCATGATCCCCGTATACAAGCGCATGCTCGACTTGTTCGAGGCCGAGGGCATCAACACCCTGTTCGGCATCCCCGATCCCAACTTCGTCCACCTCTTCCTCGAAGCCGAGACCCGCGGCTGGACGGTCGTGTCGTCGCACCATGAAGCCGCCAGCGCCCATATGGCTGCAGGCGCCGCGCGCATCACCGGCAAGCCCGCCGTGTGCATCGCGACGCTCGGGCCCGGCCTCGCCAACGCCATGCCGGGCGTGCAGTGCGCCAAGGTCGAGAACGATCCCGTCATCATCATCGCCGGCCAGCGCGCCCGCGTGACCGAACGCCGCGTGCGCCGCGGCCGCATCCAGTTCGTCCGCCAGGAGCCGATGGTCGAGGACTCGGTCAAGTTCTCCAGCTCGATCGAGTACGGCGATCAGGTCGACGAAATCATCCGCGAGGCGATCCGCGTCACCATGTCGGGCACCCCGGGACCGGCCTACATCGAGCTGCCGCAGCACGTCATCCTCGAGGACGTGCCCAACACGCCGATCCTGCCGCCCGATCGCTATCGCCTGGTGAACGCCGGCGCCGACGGCGACCGCATCGCCGAGGCTGCCAAGATCATCATGGAAGCCAAGAACCCGATCCTGCTGGTCGGTCATGGCGTCCACACCAGCAAGTCGGGCGCCGCCGTGCGCGAATTGGCCGAGCTGATGCAGTGCCCTGTGATCCAGACCTCGGGTGGCACCAGCTTCATCGAAGGCCTGGAAGATCGCACCTTCCCCTATGGCTTCTCCGAGGCTTCGATCGACGCCGTAGTCGAGAGCGACTGCTGCGTGGCGCTCGCCACCGAATTGGGCGAGCCTTCGCACTACGGCCGCTGGCGCCACTGGGTCGACAACGAGGCCAACCGCAAGTGGATCTACGTCCAACAGGACCCCACCGCGATCGGCGTGAATCGCCCGATCGACGTGCCCTTGGTGGGTGACGTGCGCGGCGTCGTGCCGCAGCTCAGCCGCGCGCTGAAGGAACTCGGCGGCCGCCAGGCAACCGAGAAGCTATCGGCCTACATTCAGCAGGATGCGCAGCAGCTTGAGGAACTCGCCGAGGATGCAGCAGGCAAGCCGGACGGCAGCGAAAGCCTCATGCACACCAGCCAGTTCGTCACCGAAGCGACCAAGGCGTTCCCCGCGGACGGCATCATGATCCGCGATGGCGGCGCCACGGTGATCTTCCAGTGGACCTACTCGCAGTGCAAGCCGCACGACGTGATCTGGAACCAGAACTACGGCCACATCGGGACCGGCCTGCCTTACGCCACCGGCGCCATGCTCGCCGATCGCGCTGCCACCGGCGTGTCACGTCCGGGCATGCTGCTGACGTCCGACAGCTCGTTCCTGTTCCACATCGGCGAGCTCGAAGTAGCCGTGCGTGAGAACCTGAACCTGGTCTGTGTCGTCGGCGTCGATTTCCAGTGGGGCCTCGAAGTGGGCGTCTACAAGCGCACCTTCGGCCACGGCACCAAGGAAACCGGCACGCACTGGTCGGACAAGGTCCGCTTCGACAAGATCGGCGAAGGCTTTGGCGCTGCGGGCGAGTTCGTCACCAAGGCCGCGGACATCGGCCCGGCCATCCAGCGCGCCTACGAGCGTGGCGGCGTGACCGTGATCCACGTGCCGATCGACCCGGTCGCGAACTCGGAGGAAATGCCCAACTACTCCGAATTCCGCACCTGGTACGCCGAAGGCACACAGTAAGCAGCCCTGCCCCCTCCTGCCTGGAGGGGGCGCAAGGATACGGGGTGGGCTTTTCCGACCTCCCGGCCGGATCGCTCTCCCCAACCCCTCCCGAGATCGGGAGGGGATTTTGCGTTTGGAGAGAGCGATGCGCAACTACACCCAATTCTACATCGACGGCGCCTGGGTCGATCCGACCACGCCGAACACGGCCGAAGTCATCAACCCGGCGACCGAGGAAGTTTCGGGCACCATCTCGCTTGGCAGCATCGCCGATGTCGACAAGGCCGTTGCTGCTGCCCGTCGCGCTTTCGCCACTTACGGCGAGAGCACCGTCGCCGAACGCCTGGAGCTACTTGAGGCGATCCAGGCCGAATACCTCAAGCGGGAGGAAGAGCTCGGCCTCGCCATCCTCGAGGAAATGGGCGCCCCGCGCGCGCTGGCCACCGGCTTCCATACGCTGCTCGGCAAGGGACACCTCGGCACAGCAATCGAAGTCCTGCGCGAGTTCAAGTTCGAGGAGCAGCGCGGCCCCACGCTGATCCGCAAGGAGCCGATCGGCGTCTGCGGCCTGATCACACCGTGGAACTGGCCGATGAACCAGACTTGCGTGAAGATCTTCCCCGCACTCGCCGCGGGCTGCACCATGATCCTCAAGCCCCCGCAACTCGCGCCTTATTCGGCGCAGATCCTGGCCGAGATCATCCATGACGCGGGCGTGCCGGCCGGCGTGTTTAACATGATCCAGGGCAAGGGTAGCGAGATCGGCGCTGCCCTTTCCAAGCACGAAGATGTCGACATGATCTCGTTCACCGGCTCGGAAGCCGTGGGCGTGCAGATCCAGAAGGATGCGGCCGACACCGTCAAGCGCGTCGGCCTGGAACTGGGCGGCAAGAGCGCCTGGATCGTGCTGGACGACGCCAGCCTGGCCGGCAACGTCGCCGGTGCGACCGCGGGCATGATGGGCAACTCGGGCCAGACCTGCTCGGCCGGCTCGCGCCTGCTGGTGCCCTCCTCACGTTTGGACGAGGTCAAGAAGATCGCCGCCGAGGCGGCTGACGGCGTCACCGTCGGCGACCCGAACGGCAACTTCGCGATGGGTCCGGTCGTCTCCAAGAGCCAGTACAACGACATCCAGCGCTACATCCAGATCGGCCTCGACGAGGGCGCCGAACTGATCGCTGGCGGGCTCGGCCGCCCCGAGGGCCTCGACAAGGGCTGGTACGTCAAGCCGACGGTATTCGTGACCACCAACGACAAGGTGATCGCGCGCGAGGAGATCTTCGGCCCGGTGCTGGTGATCATCGGCTACGACGATGTCGACGACGCCATCGCGATTGCCAATGACAGCAACTTCGGCCTCGGCGGGTACGTCAGTGGCGAGGACGCGGAGCTGGCCCGCAACGTCGCGCGCAAGCTGCGCACCGGCGCGATCTGGGTCAATGGCGGCTTCGACTTCCACGCGCCGTTCGGTGGCTACAAGCGCTCGGGTAATGGCCGCGAGTGGGGCGAATACGGCTTCCACGAGTACTTGGAAGTGAAGTCGATCATCGGATGATGATCGGCTGAGCCGGCGTCTGTAACCTCGTCATTCCCGCGAACGCGGGAATCCATCTCCAAGTGGTTCCGTTTACGAGTCCTCAGGAGATGGATCCCCGCGTTCGCGGGGATGACGAAGATGGGTGTGGGATGTGGTGAGTAGCCTCACTCAAACCTCCCCCTCCTCCACCGTGTTGAACTGCGGGTGGAGCTCCTTCCACCTGTACATCCACGCCATCCCCTCGCGCGCCCGCACGAGATCATCGTCGCGCGGCGCCAGCGCCTCCGCAGCGGCTTTGGCGACATCCGGCAACACCGAGGTGTCCCAGCCCTGCTCCTCCACGTCGCTGGCGAGGCGGTGCGCGCCGCAGCGGCGCAGCATGGCCGGCAAGCGGTCCTTCAGCGCAGCCACGGCCCAGGGGATCATCGGCCCGTTCACGTCAGGGTCGTAGCCCCACAGGATGTTCACATCCTCCTCGTTGAGGATGTAGTGGTAGTGCAACACTTTCCCGAACACGTCGAAGCGGATGTACTCCTCGCTGCGCGCCGCGTTGTAGACGTGGATGCTGGGCCCGCGCACCATCCGTTCGGCGCTCTCGCCTAGTGCACGCGCCTCGACCGCAACGGTGATCGGCCCAGCCTCGAACCAGCGCGCGTGATGCTCGATAATCGGGATCAGCATGAACCGGTGGCGCTGTCCGCGGATCGTGTCGACCTGGCGATTGCTGCGCGGCGCCCTTGCCGCGGGCGGGTTCTCCATGGTCGCCACCATTGCTGCAATCTCCCGATGTGATCTGTTGTCCCGTGACATTGCAGGGCGGACCAAGTGCGCTGTCAATCGAAGCGGCTTGATCGACCGTCCAGCCAAGCTGTTCGCCTGCCGTTCACCACACCGCTTGTCGGCGCCCCGCCTGCACCTACCTTAGGCCTCGCCAATCACGGAAGGAACTCGCGACCATGGCCGATGCCCCCTACACGCCGCCCGCAGTCTGGACCTGGGACAAGGAGAACGGCGGGCAGTTCGCCAACATCAATCGGCCGATCTCCGGGGCGACGCATGAGACCGAGCTGCCTCGGGGCAACCACCCGTTCCAGCTCCACTCGCTTGGCACTCCGAACGGTCAGAAGGTCACCATCATGTTCGAGGAGTTGCTCGCTGCCGGTCACCCGGCCGAGTACGACGCCTGGATGATCGAGATCGGCAAGGGCGACCAGTTCGGCTCGGGCTTCGTCGGCATCAACCCGAACTCGAAGATCCCCGCCCTGCTCGATGTGAGCGGCGAGAAGCCGATCCGCGTGTTCGAGTCCGGATCGATCCTGCTGCACCTGGCCGAGAAGTTCGGCGCGTTCATCCCCACGGACCCGGAAGGCCGCGCCGAGTGCCTGTCCTGGCTGATGTGGCAGATGTCCACCGCGCCCCTGATCGGCGGCGGCTTCGGGCACTTCTATGCTTATGCGCCCGAAAAGTACGAGTACCCGATCAACCGTTATACCATGGAAACCAAGCGGATCATCGACGTCGCCGACAAGCGCCTGGCCGAGGTGCCCTACCTGGCCGGGGACCAGTACACGATCGCCGACATC
Source organism: Novosphingobium sp. 9U (assembly GCF_902506425.1). Classification (NCBI taxonomy): domain Bacteria; kingdom Pseudomonadati; phylum Pseudomonadota; class Alphaproteobacteria; order Sphingomonadales; family Sphingomonadaceae; genus Novosphingobium; species Novosphingobium sp. 9U. The sequence goes on from NZ_LR732469.1 coordinate 167,607, forward strand.
GCCGCGTATGGCTGGCTGGGCAACATCGCGCGCGGAGAAGCCTACGGCACCGCGTATCAGTTCCTGGAATTCGGCAGCTACAAGAACGTGATCCGCTGGGCCGAAGAACTGTTCGCCCGCACGCCCGTCAAGCGGGGGATCAAGGTAAACCGCAACGGCGAGGGCTTGGTGCGAGAGCGGCACTCGGCCGCGGACATCGACGCAGTTATGTAAAAGCGAAGGGCTCGCCGATCCGAAGACCGGCGAGCCCTTGCTTGTGCTCAGGACTGAGCGATCCGATCAGCCACCGCCGAAGGTGACGCGCAGGCGCGCACCGTACATGCGCGGCTGGCCCAGGATCAGGTTCTCGGTACCGGTCGAGCCCCACGAGTTGCCGACGAACACCGGGTACTTCTCGTTGGTCAGGTTGGTGACGAAAGCCGCCAGGTCGACAGGGCTGCCACCCACGCCATTCCAGTTGAGGTTCAGGTTCCACAAGTTGGTGGATGGCAGGATGCCGTACGGCGTATCGTTGGAAGCGACCTGCTTGGCGGTGTAGGTGTACGTCGCCGAGACGCTCACCCGACCGATGCTGTCATCCAGCGGCAGCGTGTACGACGGCGTGATCGTGATACGATGCTTGGGCGAAAGCGGCAGTTCTCCGCCGACCAGCGCACCGGTCGTCGGCGGGAAATACCCGACGAAGTTCGGCGGGCTGTACGACTTCAGCTTGGTGTCGAGATAAGCATAGCCCAAGTTGATGTTCGCGCCTGCGTACGAGAACGAGGCGTCGGCTTCGATACCCTGGATCTTCGACTTGCCCGCGTTGACGATCGCCTGCGAGGGCGATGCGTTGGCTACGGTGCCGTCCGGGATCAGGTTGGCCGCCAGCTGCTGGTTCGAGAAGTCGTTGTAGAACGCTGCGACGTTGAAGTAGCCCGACAGCGTGCCACGGAACGAGGTCTTGGCGCCGATCTCGTACGTGTCGACCTTTTCCGGACCCCACGACACGGGGATCGTGTTCGAGGCGTTGACGTTGCCCTGGCGATAGCCGCGCGCGTACTTGGCATAGACCAGGATGTCGTTGGTCGGCTTGTAGTCCACGCTGATCAGCCACGTCGGCTTCTCGGACTTCTGCTTGATCGTGGTCAAGCAGTCCGGACCGGTGTTGCGCGCGGCGCACGAGATGCGCGGCGCCAGGCCATTGATGATCTGGATCGTGCGCGTCGCGCCCTCACCCTTCACCTTGTCGATCGTATAGCGGATGCCGCCCGTCAGCGAGAGCTGGTCGGTAAGCTTGTAGGTGCCCTGCGCGAAGAACCCGACGTTCTGGTACCAGTAGCGCGTCAGCGAGTTCTGGATGATCGACGGGATCGCCGGCGAACCGACATTGTTGATCGCGGTGCACTGCAACGTCGAGATGTCGGCGCAGCTCACCGTGGTGAAGATCGGGAACGGTGCCCCGGTCTGTGCCGGCTGCAGCACGGTGGTGATCGGCGAGTACGAGCCCTGGAACTGGCTGCCCGGCGCACTGCCTTCATAGTAACCGCCGAGCACGTAGTTCAGCGAGCCATCGCTGGTGCGGCCCTGGACCTGGAACTCTTCGGTCCACGTCTGCTGGTTCACGTTGTCGTAGTTGGGATCGGGGTTGAGGCCGACCCACGTGAACGGCAGGCCGCGCTGCGAAGCGGGAACCGTCGGGAACCAGCGCGGATCAGTGCCAGCCGCCGGAACGGTGTAGTTGTCGGAGCCGATGTTGAAGCTCTGGCGCTGACGGAACTGCTGGTAGCTGGCGATGTTCTTCAGCGTGATGGTGTCGCTGACGTTCCAGCTCAGGGTGTCCTGGACGCCCCACTGCTCGACCTTCAGGAACGGATTCGGAGCGTTCACATCAACGTCGAAGTAGCCATCTCCACGCGCGCGGGCCGGCAGAATGGTCTGCGCACAGGCGAGTGGCGCCAGGTAAGCAGCGGTGCTCGTAGCGCTCGGGAAGCCGAAGCGCGAACGGTCGACGCCCTGGTCACAGCCGGCAACGTTTGCACCGACCATGCGCCCGGCAGTGCCGTTGGTATTCGAATGGCTGTAGCGCGCGAGGATGTAGTTCTCGATGTCAGGCGTCAGCTCGGCCAGGATGCTCAGGCGCAGGGCAGTGTAGTTCACATCGCCGAAATCGTCGGCGCCGACGCCCGACTGGTTCTTGAGGAAGCCATCGCGCTTCATGCGGTCGAACCCGAGGCGGACCTTGAAGGTATCGGCCAGCGGAATGTTCAGCGCGCCCTGCACGCGCTTCATGTCGTAGTTGCCGTAAGAGCCTTCGATGTAGCCGCCGAGGTCATCCTTGGGGCGCTGCGGCACGATCAGCACGGCGCCGCCGGTGGTGTTGCGGCCGAAGAGCGTGCCCTGGGGGCCCTTCAGGACCTGGACGTTCTGCAGGTCGAAGAACTGGCCGACCCCTGCGCCGTTGCCGCCCGGCGTACCGCCCTGGGCACGCGGGCCGATCACGTCAGCGAAGTAGATCGCGACCGATGGCGAGGTGAAGCTTTCCTGCGTGAAACCGCGGATCGCGAACGTGGCCGTCTCAGCACCGTAACGCGAGTTGGCCGACAGTGACGGGGTGTAGGTCGCCAGATCGGCGCCAGACACGATGTTGCGGTTGCTCACCTGCTCCTGGTTGAAGACGGTGATGGAAATAGGAACATCCTGCAGACGCTCTTCGGTGCGACGAGCGGTCACGACGATGTCGCCGCCAGCGTCTTGTGCCAGCGCCGGCGTGGCGCTTGCGAGCGCCGTCGTCGCGAACAGGAACAGCTTCGCTGATGCGTGCCTCATTCAATCTTCTCCCTGGTACTCATCGGCGGTCGGAAAAAACTGATACCGCCTGGTTTTTTGCCGCTCGCACAAAGCCATTGATGCGGCAAGGGCCCTTTTCATGACGAAGGTTAGCAGCTAAGCGCCACCCCACCACGCGATGGGGCGTCGCCAAGTGGTAAGGCACCGGTTTTTGGTACCGGCATTCGCAGGTTCGAATCCTGCCGCCCCAGCCATCGCAGACTTTTCCTGACTTCTCAGACTGTTAGTAGCTCGCCACACGAAGTTGTGAGGCAGCTCTGTGGGGCAGGGATGTGGTGCTGTTCCCCGACTTATGAGCCTGAGAACATCGTTATCGCCATGGCGGTTTTGGTACCGCCTGAGTCGCGACAACCTTATTGCGCCCGCATCGCTTGCCGATTGTTGATCCAGCCACGTGCTTCCACGTTAGCCTCGTGGCGAATGGCTCAGCCGCTCGAGCAAGAAGCCGGGCAAAGCGCAACCAGGGCGCATGCCGGAGAGCTTCCCGGCATGAACATGTGGAGAACACGCGCGCCTCTCTGGTTAATTGATCGGTAATGGTGTTACCTGCCGTCGCGACGAAAAGGCCCGAATAGGTCGGTCCTGTCGCGATCAAGGAAACCAACATGAAGAAAACGACGCTTCCTCCTGGCACCTCGGCACCAAGGTCAGGCCAGTACGAGCAAATCGGGCCACGTGGCGGCCGCACGGGCGTAGAGCGCACCGTTGTTCGTGGTGAGCCGCTGCCGCCGACGCCCAGGTCTGGTATGGGGTACACCTTGGTTGATCCCACAAAGACCCGCTGAGCCCATGCGGGAACCGCTGGCTTGATGTTCAATGCGGAGACGCGAAGTCCTTGGCTCTTGAGGAGGGACCGGCCTCGGCCCACCCCTCTTTCACTCCACACACGCCACGTCTTCTATAGGTGAACCTTAGGATAGCGGTGGGGCGGCTCCGCCCGGAGCCGCCCTCTCCTGGGCGCGGCCACTAAACCGCGTGGGCTGAGAAACACAATCTTGAGGATAGCATGGCGTTACCGCAACTATTTTCCCGCAGGAGGCGCCAGCAGTCTGGCCCTGCCAGTGATATCTACTCATATGACTCCGTACCAGGAAAGGTACGGGTACAAATCGTACACTTGATTATCGAAGGTCTTGGCCGTCACGATCAGTACAGCGCGAACGCACCTTGGTGGGCGTTCATGCTCAAGACGATGAGGAAGGAGAAGGGCGTCTTTCATTTGACGGATGGGTTCGCCCACACGACAGAGGAGTACTGTAACTGGCTCTTGGCCGAGAGCGACATCCCGACATTCCTGGATGGGATAGAGGTGGCGTTCCAGGCTATCAAGGCGATGAAAGGTGAGTATCGGGAACAAGAATACGGTGAGATCGAGAACGAACTAAATGCGCGCCTTGCGGAGGCGGCAGTGGGATATCAACTCAAATCAGGCAGCATCATCCAACTTGATCGCGAAATAATCCACAAGGAGGTGGTGATGCCCGCTTTGCAGTTGCTGGCCGACCCACGTTTTGCTGGAGCTAACGACGAGTACCTGGATGCACATCGGTTCTATCGCGACGGTGACTTCGAAAGCTGCCTGATTGAATGTGGAAAGGCCTTCGAAAGCGTTCTGAAGGTTATTGGGGGAAAGCGTAACTGGGCGATCACTCCTAACGACGCCGCGAGCAAGCTTGTCTCGGCTGCTTTCACCTCCGGGTTCATACCTAACTACATGCAGGGGCAATTCACGGCGCTTCGGGCGGTACTGGAGGCTGGCGTGCCCGTGGTAAGAAATCGGATGTCCGGGCATGGTGCAGGCGGTCAGGTTCGGCAGGTGGATCGACATCTTGCCGCCTACCAGCTCCACCAGACAGCAGCCGCAATCGTGTTCCTAGTTGATCATGACAGGCTTACGCCGTGATGACGGCAGGATAGTATCTAGGCAGTTCCCCAGCGCCGGGTTTGCAAGAGAGGTCAGGCACAAATGACGGGCGCGCAGCGATTAGGCGAAAAAAGCAGGGCCTCTGCCGGGAACGCGTAAACTCGAGCGCCCCTCAGGCCCCCTAAGTTATCGCTCGGTACACGCTCGTCCGGCTGATCCCCAACTCGCGCGCTATGTCGGTGGGCCTCTTGCCCGCCCGATGCATCTCGGCAATCCGGTCGTTGTCGAGCTTGGCAGGTCGTCCCCTGTAGACTCCCTTCTCTTTGGCCTTCTCGATCCCATCCTTCTGCCGCTCTCTGCGAATGTCCATCTCGAACTCCGCGAAGCTGGCGAGGATGTTCAACAGGAGCTTTCCGTCTGATCGCGTGGTGTCGATTGCGCCCTGTTGCAGGCATCGGAACGTGACGCCCTTGGCTGCTAGCCCGTCAACGATCTGCCGTAGGTCGATCATGGAGCGCGCGAGGCGATCCAGGCGAGTGACAACTAGCGTGTCGCCCTCTCGGACGAATGCCAGCGCCTGTGCAAGCTGCTCTCGCTCGTCCAGGCTCTTACCGCTTCGCTTCTCAGCAAAGACGCGCTCGCACCCGGCGGCTACTAGCTGCTCTTGCTGCACCTCTAGGCTCTGGCCCACAGTGCTCACCCTTGCATATCCCACAAGCATCTGAGGTTCTCCCGAGTTCGCCTTAGGCAGCCAACAGCCGGTCGAGGCGCGCGGAGACAGCACGAGCCCGCACACCGGCAGCGATCCACTCAGGGTCGCACGGATCGTAAGTAAGGTTCAGTTCCTCGACATCCCCGAGCAGACGCTCGACGCGCTTACGTGCAGCAGCCGGACGGCCAAGGAAGAGGACGTCCGCACGATCACGAGCGCGGCGGGCGGAAGACATTACGACGTTCTCGAAGGCAGCGAGCATAACAGTGTTCCTTTTGGGTCTAAGATGCCTAAGCATATGTGTAACAAAATACCTGTGTCAACCCAAAAGGAACAGAAAAGTTGTACCAGGCTCTTGTGCCCTGTGGGTGTACCCAAAGGATGCAGTTGCGTTGCAGCCAGGATGAGCATGCCGCCACGATCCGGCGAGAGTGTCGCCTGGGCCACGTCGGCCAGCCCTCAGGAACCCGCAGGCACCCTCAGGTCACACAGGGATCATCTCGGCGGACCCACCCCATGGGGGGAAGCGCGGAACATCGTCATGCGTTATCCCGCTGCGGATTTTTTTAGCTGGACTGATCGGCTTTTGAGTTGCCCGAAGGCACCTGAGGATCAAGCCGTTAAGCCCGCAAAACTGCGAAAAGAGCGTGAAGCGCCACATTCGCCAAGGGCGGGAGCTCTCGCTGCTTTTAACTCCTCTTTGCCGTGTTTCCGAGGCCTTATTGCAGACGCCAAGCCGAGGCAGGAACCAGCCCGTAAACTCTCTTCTCCGAGGGTGGGTGGTATTGGACCATAACCGCGCGGGTCAGCTTCCAGGCACAATGAGCAGGTTGTCGCCGTCTGAGCAGTGGACTTTTGCGTTTGGATATGAGTTCCTGCAATAAATGATTCGCCTGTGGGGAGGTAACAGTGACGAAAACGCATAGAGCATTTCTGATCGCCGCCATTATTGGTGAAGTCCTGCTGCTGCTCGGTATCCTCTTGGGTCACCACACCGAGCTTTACCCAATTATCGGTGTAAAGCGCTTCCTACGTGATTCATGTTTGGCTGTCTGGGCAGTGGCCGTCCCAGCGTGGTTCACCCTGGAGGCGATGCTCTTCGCACCGGACCCGACTACGGAGCCGGTGCGCGCGCAAGCCTTTGCCAGAGGTCAGAGAGCCGGTCTTTACGCCACAACTGTGGCTGGCGCGATCATCTTCGCGGCCCTTGGATTATCAGCTCCGGAGGCCCAGCAGGTCACGGTACCACCCACGCAAGCCCCGCCGACGCCCTCAGGAACATAGTTGGAAGATGCCCACGGCAGGGGGACCGCGCTGGAGGCACGGTCCCCCTCACTCACATGCGCGAAGGCTCGGGCAATCCCATTGCCGCCACGTCCTGCATCGCCTGCCCAGCGGCGTCCCTGCGCGATAGACCCTCGGCCATGTAGTCGCTCAAGGACTTCATAGCTGTCCGATCCGAAGCGTACTGCGGGTTCCGCTCCATTAGCAGCTCACGGGCAGGAGCGTTGAAGTCGCGCATGACCGCGACAATCTCGTCCTGCTTCTGCTCCTTGCTGGGCAGCTTCTGGAACCAGGGGTCGGACATGAGGTAGCCTAAAGCCTCCTTCATGGTCTCTCCTTGGTCATTGAGGGCTTCGCCGCCCCGGATGTGGCGCAAGTCGGACAGCTCCTCGCTGGTCAGCTTAAAGCCAGCCGGGTCGGCCCTGCGGAGCGCCTGTATGTCGATGCCAAGGTCAGCAAGCTGAGCAGTGACGGGGTCAACATCAGACGTGGTCCCAAAAGCGACCCCGAGAGCCCTCCCGTCGACATCATTGCCGAGCGGGTCGACCTTGGACGGCAGCAGCATCCCACCGCCCGGCACGGACCGGAGAATGTTGTCCATCCAGCCGATGGCTTCAGGAGCAGAGCCGTGGAAGGTGTCGTTCAGCGTGCGTGACGTGCCCGCGAATGGGATCGTGCGAGCGAAGGCGGACTGCACGGCCTTCTCGTACCCCGGCACCAAACCCTCTTCTTGGTCGGAGAATACCGACTTCATCAGGTCGCGGATGCCGGTGACGTAGGTCTTCTCGAGGATGCCTTCGCGCGCAGCGAGGAAGGCAATCTGGATCGCGCCCGAAAGCGCTTCCTCATGCTCCGCACCTGCGTTGCCAGCATCCTGGTAGGCCTTGACGGCCTGCCCCACGAACCCGCCCAAGGCGAGCGTCAGGGCGAACGGATCAAGCCTGCCGATTTCCACGAAGGAGCCTCCAGGAAGGTTCAGGCGTCCCGGAGGTGCCCCTCGAAGATTGGCAGAGTTGTCGTAGCCGCCGTTGGTCAGCGTGATGGCACCCGATGCGGCAAGCACCGCACCCATGCCGATGACCATGGAGCCCAGCTCCATTCGGGCCTTCTCAAGTTCGGCCTCCATCCCGCCTTTTGCGAGGATGTCCTGGACCTCCTTGGCCTTGGAACCCCAAGGAGTGTAGGAGACCATGCCGCGCTCGAAGATGCGGACGGGTGTGCGGATGTAGGGAGCGAGCAGACCCTCGAAGGTCCCGAGGGAAACCGCCTTGTCCAGCATCTGCGCGCCCTTGGCAGCGGTCTGGCCTCCAGCGGTCTGGGGGCCATCCATGAACAGGACCCGCTCGGCTTCCTTTTCGGCTTGCTGAGAGAGCCCCAAGGCGAACCTGAGGTCCTCTGGCAGGTCACCGTGGGTCGCGAGGGCATCCTCCACCTGATCGAGCAGATCGCGGGGCGGCATCTCAGCCAGCTGCACCGCGCGTTGCTGTGCAAGCTGCAGCATCTCTTCGACGGGCAACCCCAGTTGCATCGTCTCCCGGACAGCTTGCCGAGCTGCCAGGGCGTAAGTCTCTTTCGTCTTCACGAAGGAGCGGCCCCAGTCGTCCAGGCTCCCGACGAGGGCTTTTGCCGTGGCCGTGCCCAGAGCATCCACAGTGTTACCCACAGCGGCCCGCGTGCGATATAGGGTCTCCAGCAGCCGCCCGAAGGAGCCGCCACCCACTTCAGCCATCTTATCGTCGAAGGCAGTGAGGTTGGTCACTGCGAGGCGCGGCTTGTCCGAGAGCTCTCGAACATCCGGCGGTCGATAGCCTTGCTCGACTAGCGCAACCTTGGAGGCGGAGGCTCGGAGCGCCGCCTTGCTCTCCCGCCCGTTCGCAACAGACGCGATCCGCTCGACATCCGACCACCACTCCCACTTTATCCGATCCATTGCAGCTCGGATGCCGCGCTTATGAGCAGTCATGTAGACCCTGCGGCCCACCTCCAACTCGAAGCGAAGGGCAAGTGCCTCGTCAGCCTTACCCGCTATCTCCATGTTCCTCGCCGCCCAGCGCTTCGCAGCGCCGTTGCGGAAGAAGTCATGCCCGATGAAGCCGATGGTGTTGAACAAGCCAGATGCTGGCGTGAGGGAGTTGGACTTGATGAACGATGTCACCGTGTTCATGGTCCTGCGCCATGCCGAGACCGCCTGGGCCTCTGCAGGATTGAGCAGGACCTCTTGGACCCGGTCTAAGTCGTCTAGGTTCTGAAGCCGAGAGATGAGGTCGACAAACTCGCCCTCGCCTAACTCCTTGAGCGATGCATCTACTCGCTTACGGACGCTCTCCTGCGTTTCGACGTGAAGAACGTCGTCCCGGATTTCAGCCATAGCCAACTTGCCGGTGTGCCACCGCATGTCTGCGAGGCCTCGAGCAATCTGCGCCTTGATGGCGGTGCCCTCGGCGTGGATGCGGATGGCCTTGGAGAGTTCGTCCAAGAGGCCCTCGCGTGCCTCGCGGTTCCCCTTCAGTATCTCCGGCAGGTACTTGTCCTTGGCGCGGGTGAACTGGAGGGCAGCCAGTAGCTGCTGATGGCCACCGATGCGGCCATCCGTCACGGCCTGCTGGGTGCGCTCGAGGGCCGCAGCGGTATCCGCTTCGGTCACTCCGGCCCCGTAGGCTGCCTTGAAGGCATTGTCCTGCTGCTTGGTCGTCTTAGCGCCGAGCCCGGCCTTCTCGAGGACGGCCTCAGTGGCCTCCTCCAGGAGCGTGGCTGCGCGCTTCGCGCCGTCCGCGTCAAGACCGTGGTCCGTAGCGTCGAGCCCGAGGAGCGAGCGATAGTGCGGATCGTCAACGACGCCGCCACTCAGCTCTGCGTTCTCCAGGCGCTGAGCCCATCGCTGGGCCTGCTGGACCGTCATCTTCCCGACGCGGTCCTGGATCGCCTTACGGGCCACCGACATCTCACCCACCAGCTCGCGCGTGGTGAGGATCGCGCCCTCGTCGAGGACGTCGTCAGCTTGGCCGGTGAGGCGGTTGAATGTGGGTGCGCGGGGGGTGTTCTCTCGGGTGGCCGAGACGGCACGTCCTGCGGTTTCCTTGCGGGCAGCCTGCAGGTCCTCCGCGACATCCTCCGTGGCACGCTCGATGCGCGCCGGGGTGATGGCAGAGGTGAGCCGAGGCGTGCGCCCGTAGCGCAGCGCCAGCATGTCGCGGGCAGCTACAGTTCCCCACTTGGCAGCGGGGATGATCGTAGCGCCCAGCACGTACCCGCCAGCGGCCCCGAGGGCACCGCCAGAGGCAGCGCCGAGGAGGCGGGACTTCAGGTCACCGTCAGCCGACCCGGAGCCGTAGAGGGCCCCTTGGACGCCTCCGGCCACCACCATCCCCTTGAGGCCTGTGGTGAGCCCACGGGCCGTCGCAGCGGCCTTAACGCGACCACCCCAACCCAGCACGGGCAGGAAGCCGCCGGTCAGCTGACCAGAGATGTAGGAAGCGGCGTGGTCCTCTTGGATGTCCGACAAGGCCTGCCGGTTATCCGCAAGCGCCTTGTCATAGTCCTTGCCGAGGAGGAGCCAATCGGCCCCTGCCCCGATTTCGTCGAGGTACCCAAAGGTGACAGTGTCAGCCAAGCCGTAGACGAAGCTGCCTGCGGTGTCGGTCTTGACGCGGTTGCGGGACCCAGAGCTACGCTCGACGGGCCTCTGCTCGGTCTGCGGTTCGGCCTCAGCGGCATCCGCTTCCGCGAAGAGATTGTCTAGGTCGCTCATGGGGTCCCTTGGTTACCGGCGGGGGAAAGGAAGGTCGCGGCCCGCAACCCGGCGAGCCGCTCCCGGCGGCGCTTGCTGCGAGCGGCTGCTTGCTTGCTGTCGCACGCTCGGCAGTCCGCGCGCTTTCCGTCGTGGGTTTTGCGGTCGATTGCGAACGACGCGAGCGGAAGGTGCCCTTGGCAGCGGAAGCAGAACTTGCATCCGGGCGCTACAGACAGCGGAGCCGACTTGCGCGGTCGTCCGAGCGGTAATGGTGTGGCGGGTTGAGGGGAAAGCGAGTGCTTCACTCTGAGCCCCCTTTAAACGGCGATAGGCGGGCTTGGTGCGCACGACGGCGCGCGGCATCTCGTTCAAGGCACTCCAGGCACTTGCCGCTACTTCGCAGCGCCCAGAAGGCAAAACCGGAACGGCGGTCGAGGTCGCCAATCTCGCGAGCAGCGGTGGCGAACGGAAATCGTGTCATGATGATCTTTCCTGGTGGTCGGTTTATCCGTGGCAGGGCGGCTGGCGGAATTGTGTCGGTGTGCGGGCTAGTTGTCCTGGGCCAGCGCGGGAGTCGGGTCCCACGGCGCGAGAGCAGCCGCGAACGGGTCGCCCACGGCATCGGCACTTGTGGCTGCAATCTCCGGCAAGCCGTCGCGGAGGAAGGCTTGCAGCGCCTTTCGGCGCTCGAAGCTTGGGGTGCCCACTTGCAACAGCTGCACGGCCCCGGAGTGTTCCTCGGGAGTCCTGCAAGATTTGAGGGCCTTATCGAGCGCCGCGCGCTCGGCAAATCGGCAGGCGAGCTCGGCAGTGCTGATGTACCCGCCGCCGGAGCAATCTTTGATCTTCAGGTGCTGCCGCGACGTGGGCTCATGCGACACGGCAGCACGGCGCAAGCGGGCCGTCGCCAAGGCAGACAACAGCTCGTCGGCCCGTGCATCCCGGTCGCCATTCTTCAGGCGCATTTCAGAGAGCAACGTCGCTTAAGTGCGCGTCAGAATAGCGAGGCATGAAAAGGCCTTTCAGAGGGGAACGGTCAGGCGGTGGTAGGTGTCCGCCAGGATGGACTTGATCGCAGCACGTCGACGGTCTCGAGCCTCACGGCACTTGCGACAGTCGGACGTGCGCCGGTCAGGCTTGGACCGGTCCATGTAGAAGCGTTGGAGCGGCTGCGCCGTGGAGCACACGAAACACCACTTGAACCCCGGCGGGACCGGGACAGGGACATTGCGGCGGGGCATGTCAGGATGAGGGCGTAAAGGCCCCAAAACGGACCGTGGGAGAGCGGAAGGTGCGCCGAGGGTAGTCTTACCTACCGCGCCCTTTCACCCCTCACTTTCAATCCGTTTTGGAGCCTTTACTGCTTACGAGCCAAAGGCTGCGCTCGAACAGGATAGAGCGCGCACGGCACGCCTAGACAGCCAGCGACCTGTTCTCGCCACGTACCAGGAACGAGCGGGTCGTAGACGCACTCCTTGCACTTGGCGTCGATGGCCGCACGCAGGGAAGCCCGAGGGCTGTTCGTGGTCATGTTTCGCGATTGAAGAAGTGCGCACGGTGGGCGCAGTCGACGTAGGTCGTTTGCGTCAGGCCATTGCCGAGGTCGACCTCGACCACGTCTTCCGGCGGCAAAGCGCCGCGAAAGCGGCTGAAGTCGTTCCCGTCCAGGTCGTCGGTCTCCGACTTCCAGCTGGTCACGTGAGTGGGGGTATCAGGCATGAGGGTCTTTCGTGTGCCCCTCCAGGCGGACCTAGAGGGGCTTGAGGTTGCTTAGGGTCAGCCCCTGCCGATGCCCGGCTTGAACTCGCCAGGGTCCAGAAGGGGTCTGCGGAGGTCAGCCGGGGACGGCTCGGGGGTGGTGGGTTCTGGTGGGGGCGCTGGGGGCTCCGGCAGTCGTCGAAGGACCGGCGCGGGCTCGGCAGGGAGCCGGAGAATCGGAGTCCCCATATCGACCCGCACCAACCCGTCCGGCAGTGTCGTCTCGGACTGCTGGTGCCGCTCAGCGAAGTGGCCGGAGGCGGGATCGTAAGGGTTCGGCCCGGTGTCGATGGGTCGACGTGGTCGGCTCACCCATCCCCGTGATGGGGAGTAGTGGGCCATTAGCCGAGATGGTTGCGGCGATTGCTCGCGAAGGCGCTGGCAAGACGTTCGATCTCTTCTTCTTCCAGCTTCCCAGCCGCACGCTCTTTCGCTGCCGACATGATGCGCAGCTGCGATTGCACAGCCTTGTGGTCCTGCACCGCCTGGTAGCGCGCACGTTGCAACCGGCGGTCGCCCTCGACGCCATCCAGCGCCCCGATGTGACGGACGATCTCCGCATGCCGCAGTTCTAAAGCGCGTCGGTTAGGACCGTCGACGCTGTAGACAGGCTTATTCACCTTGCCGCCCGTGTCCGGATCGTCGACCACATCCCATCGGGTCACGTCACCCAGCTGGGTCATGATGCCATCGGCTTCGCCTTGGAGTTTTTCCAGGTCCCGCTGGAGGTCGAAGGCTGCTCGCTGGTACGCGTTGGCACCCGCGCCGAGACCCAAGCGCACCCGCAGGCCCAGCGAATTCTTGCGCATGGCCTCAAGTGCCAGTTCGCTTTCCTTGCGGTCCCGAGCCTCTCCTGCCGGAATGCCGACGAGCTTCTGTTCGACCTCCGCGCGCATGCCATCGGGAAGCATTCGCGCGGTGAAACGCTCAGGCGTCTTGAACCCGCCTTCCCCACTGATGGGGCTCGGCGTGTTGTACGGGTCGAAGTTGGTGATGGAGTCCGCGAGTTCCTGATCTTCAGGCGCGATGTCGTAAGACTCGAGCGTGACGTTGCTGCCGGTGGTGTCGGCGGTCAGAGGAGCGAGGGGAGTTTCGTCAATGTGCATGGGTAGGCTTTCGCAAGAACGCGCCTCACCCGAAGGTTATCTGAGAGAGGCGCAAGGATGCTGGCAGACGCCAGCGGTGGGCCATCGGGCCAGGAGGGGCACGACGGGTCTTTGCTTCACCGCGAGGTGAAGCGAAGCTGATGGGGTGTGGTGCGCCCTAGCGTGCCCCTCCGGACACCAGAGCGCACCACAAGGGACCTCGACCCGTTCGACGACGGGGAGGTCTACCTATATCGAATTCGTGATTACCCGACGTACCATCAGCCGAGTATTATGTTCTGAAGCGCTTACCGGCTTCAACGAGCGCGCGCTCGATGTCGATGTTCATGTTACACGGCTATGCAGCAGCGCATCCATGATGTACTTCATTGATGTTTACAGGGGGGAAACATGTTAAAGAAGGTATGCTTTGCTGCATTGTTTCTAACGCCGACGTTGGCTTCGGCGCAAACACGCGAGCAACTCCGGCAGCAGCTAGAAGAAACTCGCGCTCAAATCAGAGAGGCCGAGGCCGCCGGGGTTGACCCGGCTGTGATTGCATCTTTGCGCGAGACCATGAATGACGTTGAGCAGTCGCTCAATGAGGACGATCAAGCAGAGGCGGAGCTTGCACAGCAGCCGCAGCCAGCCCTTTCATCGGACACCACAGCGCCCACGACGCAGGAGAAGGCCGCTACTGCCGAGAAGATACCATACGAGATCGGCGGGTCTCTGGGGCTGCTAGTCATGGTGCCCCTAGTTCCGGAGAGTGAGAACGCAGCTGTGCAGCTCCACACCAACTTCTTCTACTGTGGAGGAGATATAAAGCTTTCCTACTCGCTCCAGCCAGTACCGACGCGAAATCTGCACGAAGTTCAGTTCCGCGGCATGATCACAGCGCCTGACGGCTCGCGGGTTCCGTTCGATTTCGGCTCTGCTAGACATGTAGAGGGGCATCATCTTGGTTGTGGTTCGCAAGCGCGCACCGTCGACCACATAAGTAGGTTTGGCGACGTCGCAAAATACTCAGCTATGCTCGACGGCCTCCGAGGTAGCGAAGTTAATTACATCAAGACGTTCCTAGGCAAGTTCTTCGTCTCGCCGTACCCGGCCCCCTGGCCTCCAGGAACAATTGGTGCGCCGATGCAGAAGCCGTGAGCGTCAGCCGGAACTGTCGTCCGCCGTCTCCCTTCAGCCCATACGCCATCTACAATCAATCGAGCCCCTCACCAACACGTTGCCAGCATGGGACGGCTTAGATTTGACCCAAAGTTCCTCTCTTCCAAGGGTGGGTGATATTTCGAGAAAACGAGAAAGGGTAGGCCGACGCCTCTGATCTTGACGAATGTTCCGCATTCGTTCCATAGAAGGGGCATGCCCGCGCTCGACACTCACACCCTCTCCGAAGCCATCCTAGCTGCTCCTCCGTGGGCTCTTATAGGCGTTACAATGCCAGATGAGCGGATGCGGCTGAGGGCTGCCGATGGGCTTGCCCAGGCCATTGTGGAGCAGCTGGAGCAGGAGGAAGACGAGGGCGGGCCGGAGCAGCTTGTGCTCCCCATCTAGCCGATGATGCGCGGCTTCGACGCTGTAGCCTTGGTCACACCGGAACTAAGCTGATCTGCGCGGGCATCGCACTCACGCGCAAGGTCCTTCAGGCGGTTGATAGTCAAAGGGTCGCCGGCGCTTGTCACTAGACGGCGACACCTTGCAGCCATTGCGCGGAGAGTGCCGGGTTCGTCTTCAATCACCAATGCCTCCCACCTTAACAATGATTAAAGTCGGATGCGGACGAGATGGTTCCGGTGATCACTAGTAATTGGAGGAAAGGAGCGGGTGGTGGTATCCTGCCCCTCTCCCTCCTGTATCCTGAGGCGTCCTATGGTCTTCCGCAAGACACGAGAGAACACCGCAGTCACCCTACCGCTGGACGTGGTGCTGGAGTTGATCAAGGGGACGAGGGGAGAGCCCGTGTCTTTTGGGACAATGGCTCTGCTCCAGGTAGATGTGGGACACGCCATCTGCAGCCTGCCGGTGGAGCCTGAGGTGGCTGAGTCTATCTTCAGGGAGACCTTCGGCTGCGAGGTCTCCTAAGGTATACCCTAAGATATAACCCGCCCCCGAGGATGGGTGATAATTCGAGAGCCTGCCGAGGCAACGTCACCCACGCCCATATTCCGAATGATTTCACGGCCCCTCGGCGTCAGGCGGAACTGTCGCCTGCCGTTCCCTTTCAGGCTCCGCTCTGTCAACAACCAGCCGAGCCCCATCTCCGACGACCTGCGCTCCGCGAGGAACAGCTTGCAGCTCTGCCTGAGGCTCTTTGTCCCGAGGTTCGGTGCTTTTGCCTCGAAGTCCGCGAAGGTAGCCGGTGCGCCCTCTAGGTCAGCCTGGGCGACCGCGAGGAAGAACCCCACTTGCCCCAGCGTCACCCGGTCGGGAGCATCGGCAGCATTAGGCAGCATGGCTCTAGCAAGTGCGGCGAAGTCATGCAGGCGGGTGCGCAGCAGCTTATCGAAACCGTCTCTGGCCATCTCCGTCGACTACACGCAGGCTTGATGCTCTACAGTGGTCCAGACGCAAGTTGCTTAGCCCGGCGCGGCCTGCGTTGCGTGTCGAAGCTTGCTCCGAGGGGAACACGCCCTGAATAGCGACTGCAGAACGACTTTCAGGCGGCCCGCCGGGCGGTGCTAGGGGCGGCAGAGTTCCCCATGATCACAGCAATCGTACCTTCGGCAGCGTCTAGGCATGCGCGATACAGCTTCCTGCCACCAACCTCGATGACCTCGGTGCAATTGGCGTCCACCATCTCCTCTAGGCGACGGCGGATTGTGTCTGTTGAATATGCGCCGCAAAGCCGGTCAGCTATGTATTGGACGTTGGTCCACGGGTTTGAGGTGTAGAAGACCTCCGCGAGTGCAATGCCAATTTCTAGACGGCATGCGTGTCCTGCGGCTCCAACCCACACGCGTCGGAGCGCCTGGGTAGCAGCAAGCTTTTCGCGGGCGGCCCGGTGGCACCTTTCGCGCTCGCGCAACTGATCACAATTGAGCCGCATTCCCGTTCCCCCGTCCTACGGCTACTCTGAATAACCGATACGTTACCCTAAGTCACTGAAAATGAACGTCCATTAACCCGAATAGCCTGCTAACGGAGCCGTCTCGCCAAGGCGGCAACGTCTGAGAGGACCTCCAGGGTCGAGCAGCCACCCGCAGCACCTGCGTTCAAAAACGGGAGAAGAGAGACCACGCGGGCTAAGAGTGGGGCTCACGTACCTCGGAGGCACCTGCACGCGTTCTATAATCCGTTTTGAGGCCTTTACGGCCCCATCCTGACCTATCGGGCTGGGCAGGCGAGAACGGGATAGGACAGGAGCGCCACAATCTCAGCCTTGCGGTGGATGGACACGCCCTGCCCGTAAGTCCCGAACGTGATGCCCTTCTTCTCGTGCCCGACAATCTGCGCGACCTCAGTCTCCGGGATGCTGGCGGCTTCCCACTGCGCCACGGCGTTCTTGCGGAAGGAGTGGAACGCCTTGGCCCGTTCGGTGAAACCGAGGGCTTGCTTAAAGCGGGTAAAGTCCCGCCCCGCGTCCGCACCGGCTTTCTTGCCGGGACCCTCGGGATTGAAGTTGGGCCAGATGCGGTCCGTGAGCTTTTCACCGCGCTGGGTGAATAGCCCGGCGATGGCGGGGTGCACCGGCACCACCCGCTCGCCCGCAGGTGTCTTCGCATCCTTGATGTCGAACACGGGGACGCCCTCAATCTCCCGCAGGTTCCCCCAGGTCAGCCCTGCAATCTCGTCCAGCCGCATGCCACTGTGCAGCGCGACAAGCATGACCTCTCGCAGGTCGGCGCGCTTCGGCCCCGGATCGAACAGCCGCTTCAGCTCCTCAGGCTCCCATGGCCGATAGCCCTTCACGTTCACCCCGGCCCGCAGGCGTGCGCGATGCCCTGTGAATGGGTTGCGCCCCTCGGCATAGCCCCGCTCGCTCGCCCACTCCCACAAAGCTTGCAGGGTCGCGGCGTGGCGGTTGCGCGTGGCGTCCGACAAGCCCTTGTCCCGGCCTCCATAGGTGCGCTGCAGGTCATCCCAGGACATGGCGCGGGCGGCGGGAGAGCGAGCCCAAGAGCCGTCCAAGTGCCGCAAGGCATCCATGAACCTGGCAGCGTCTGGTCGCTCGATCCCTCGGATCGGTCGATCCTTCCAGTACCCAGCGAACAAAGCGAACGTGGCTCGCTTCTGCTGCTCGGTGTTGCTCTCTTTCAAGCCGCTCCGCGTCTTCCAGAGCTTCATGTAATCGGCAGCAAGTTGGCTGAACGATGGCTCGAACTGATGCCGCACCGCAGGCTTGCGACCCAGAACAGCAACGCGAGCGTCCTCCAGTGCAGCCAAGCGCGCAGAAGCCTCAGGCCCGGCTTCCTCGTCCTCCGGGATCGCGTCGGCTATCTTGCCAATCTCGTAGTCAATGCCAGCATCTATCGGGTCCTCTCCAGCGACATGCACCACAAACCGCCCCGCAGACGCCGCTTGCAGTGTCTCCTCGTAGACCCGCCGGAGGTTCGCGCGCTCGTCCTTCGCAAGCCCTTCACGCCCTGCCCACTCGACCCGGAGCCCGGCTTCCCAGGCGTCCGCCTCCACCTGCGCCACCTTCCGGCTGGTCGACGTGAGGGTTCGATAGAGGAACTCACGGTTGTCGTAGGAGGCTCTTAGGGCGGTCGGGATGCGCACCTTCGCCTCGAAGCGATTATGCCGGGCGCGGAGGGATGCCATGGGGAACCTCGGGTGTCTGTGGGGCAGGTTTGTGGGGCAGCTTTGTGAGGCCGAACCCCGCAGAAAACAAGCCTTTCTTTCACCCTCAACGGCTTAGGACCTACTCTGCTCCGGCTCCTGCCGCCCCAGCCATCGCCAAGGCGATATCGCTGTTCTCGCCAGTCTAGCCGCCGTTCGCGGCCTCCAAATGGACCTGCGAGACCGTTTCGCGGGACCAATGTTCTCCAGCAGAGGCATCGGCGCGAATCACCTGACGCCGCGGCGGGCTCGAACGCGCGTTATCCGATGCGGGCGCGATCGCGTTGCCACGGCAGGAGCAGGAACAGCGAGCTCCCCACAGCGACGCTGCCCGCCACGAAGAAGAGGTACGGCGAGAAGCTCCCCGATGCGGATAGCGACCAGCTGATGCCAAGCGCGCCCAATGCGGACGCCAGGAACGAGACGCAGTACAGTAGGCTGAGCGTCGTCGCGTAGATGCGCAGCTGGAAGTAGCGTGCGACTAGGAACGAGATCAAATCGCTCTCCGCACCGATCGAGAGGCCCACCAGGAACATGGCCGCGCCGATCACCGTCACGCTGTCGAGCGTGCTGCCCAGAAGCGCAAAGCCGATCGCGGGCAGGATCATCGAGAGCGCCGTCACCGGCGGCGTCGGATAACGGTCGAGCGCCAGCCCGCAGGAGATCCGTCCGACGATGGTGCCAAAGGCGTAGAGCGGGACGATGTTGGCCGCCGCTTGCGCCGAGATGCCGTTGTCGACCAGCATCAGGTTCATCTGGCTAGAATGCAGCGGCGTCTGCAGGAGGCACAGGAACATGCCGCCAAGGACGATCCAGAACACGCCGCTGCCCGTGATCGTCCGATAATCCTGCCGCGCCGTGCGCCCGGCAGGATCGACCGTCGGCACGCTTTCGGGCACCATCTCCGGACTCTGGCGTACGCGGCCCTGCCCCCGCGGGATCAGCGCCAGCGCGGCGAGCCCCCCGGCCAGCGTCAGGGCGCCGAGCGCGAGATAGGCGCTGCGCCAGCCGAAGTGCTCGATCCACCAGTTCAGTGCCGGCACCAGCACGATCGCCAGTGCTGCCGGAAAACAGTTGACCACCGTCAAGGCAAGACCGGTGGCACGCTCGAACTTCTCGGCAACCAGGCGTGTGTAGACCAGCGGGCTTGTGAGGCTCGCGACGGCAAGCACCACCGTGAAGATCGTCGCGTACCAGACGAAGTCGCCGTTCTGCATGGCGTAGGCGACGAAGCAGAGCGGCACCAGCAGCGTGCCGAGCAAGGCGACGCGGCGCACGCCGACCCGATCGGTCAGGCGGCCGACCACAGGCAGCACCAGCAGCGTCGACAAGGTGGCGATGCCGATCAGCGCGAACTGCGCCCGCGACCACCCGAATTCGCGGATCAGGTGCGGAGCGAAGGCACTGTTGGTATAGGCGAACAGCGGCAGGCTGGTGCCCGATCCGAGGCTCGCCGCCAGCAACGACCGCCAATTGCGGCGCATTTCGCCCCAGTAACTCACATCGCCATCCCCGCAGCGCCGCTCGGAAGGCGGCATTCGTGCGCCGTTGTCCGCGATGCGCCTTCCAATGTCGAGGGCGTGCGGTTTGAAGGAAACGGCGCTCTCCCCACGCCTGTCCCGCACGAGCGATACTTGCGGGTGAAAGCAGTTGGCGTTTCGACAGCCACGCATCGAGCGGCTAGCCAAGCGCCCAACTTTGCGAATCGCAACAATCGGGGAGCTGCCGAAATGAAGATCGACAACACCATCGCCGCCATCGTCACCGGTGGCGCCTCGGGCCTGGGCCGCGCAAGTGCCAAGGCGCTGGCCGATGCCGGGGTGAAGGTCGCCATCTTCGACATCAGCGAAGAAGCCGGCGAGGCGTTCGCGTCCGAGATCGGTGGCGTGTTCTGCAACGTGAACATTATGGACGAAGAGAGCGTGGAAGCCGGCTTCGCCAAGGCCCGTGAGGCGCATGGCCAGGAGCGGATCGTGGTCCACTGCGCGGTTGTCGCCGGTGGCGGCAAGACGGTGTCGTTCGACAAGAAGACCGGCGCTTACAAGCGCACCGCGACCGAGCAGATCGCGCGCTCGGCCGAAGGCATCTTCACCGCCAGCTACCGCGTCGCCTCCATTGCGGCGCTGGGCATGGCAAACGCCGATCCGCTGAACGAGGATGGCGAGCGTGGCTCGATCATCTTCACTTCGTCGGCAGCATCGCAGGATGGCCAGGTCGGCCAGGTCGCCTACGGCGGCGGCAAGGGCGCAGTGAACGCCATGGTCCTGCCGATGGCGCGCGACCTGATGGACCTGGGCATCCGCGTCAACGCGATCCTGCCCGGCACTTTCGCCACTCCGCCGATGCTGCGCGTCAAGGAGCATGCGCCCGAGGTGTTCGAAGGTCTCGGCAAGGCCGTCCCCTTCCCCAAGCGCCTGGGCAACCCCGAGGAGTTCGCCAGCTTGGTGCTCGAGCTTGCACGCAACACCTACATGAACGGCCAGCTGATCCGTCTCGACGGCGCGATCCGCATGCCGCCCAAGTAAGCGGGCTTTTCCAGGCAGAGTGAAGGGCCGTGCCGGAAGGTGCGGCCCTTTCTGGTTCGGAAGGGTGTGCCGCACCGTGCAAGTCGAAGCGTTAACCTTCCTTCTCTAGAGGCTGAGGGCTCGGCGGAGGGTTCCTTGGGATTGTTGCGGCTACTTCTGGCGCTTGCGGTGCTAGTCAGCCATGCTGGCTTGCAGGGCCGCCCGCTGCTCGTCGATGGCCCCGTGGCAGTGCAGATCTTCTACATCGTTTCAGGCTTCTACATGGGCCTGGTACTGAACGAACGCTACGATCGGCTGGCCCTCAACAGGGTGTTCTACGTGAACCGGCTGGCGCGCATCTATCCAGTCTACTTCGCCTTCCTCGCGCTCTATCTTGCCGTTTTCGCATTGCTGCAGTGGAGCACTGGCACCTCGCCATTAGCGCCATACTTTGGGGCCGGCGTGAGCATTGCCGACAAGGTCCTGCTGGGGCTGCTGAACCTGACCGTCGTGGGGCAGGACCTCACCTTTTACCTCGCTCCGGCAGACGGGCATCTGGTGCGAAGCGCCATGCCGTTCCAGCAAGGCGGCCACGAGGTGTTCCGCTTCATGGCCATTCCGATGGCATGGTCGCTCGCGCTGGAGCTGTACTTCTACGCCGTCGCGCCGTTCATCGCCCGCCGTCCGGTTCGGCAGATCGCGTGCGTGATGGTACTCTCGCTGCTCGCCCGGATCGTGGCAGCGTGCGCGGGCGTGAGCGCCGATCCATTCAGCTACCGCTTCTTCCCGTTCGAGCTTGCCCTCTTCCTGGCAGGTGTCCTCGGCTATCGAGCGTGGGCGGCATCGCCCCGGGCATGGCAAGGCACGCGTCCAAGGCTGCTCGCCGTCGCCGCCGTGGCCGCGGTCGTGTTCTACCCCGTCCTGCTCGGAAATTGGTCGGAGATCGCGTTCTTCACGCCGGCGCGCGTGACGACGCTCGCCCTCATGGCGGTCGCTCTCCCTGCGATCCACGAGTGTAGCCGCAACTGGCGGGCTGACCGCAGGATCGGCGAATTGTCGTTCCCGCTCTACCTTGGTCACCTTCTCGTCCTGGGTTTGATCCCCAGGACCGGCATGCTGGAGAGCCATCCGCTGCTTTATCTTGCGGCTGCCATCACCGTCAGCGGCCTTCTGGCCTGGTTCGTGGTGCGGTTCGTCGAGAGCGGCGTCGAGCGCTGGCGCCGTCGCAACGCCGCGCGAGCTGGAGCAGTGGACCGCGCTCAGGAGCCTCCGCGCGTCCCCGACATCGAGCGCACTTACAAGCCACCATGCCCGGTGCACCTGTCCGCTTGCCAAGGGAGCGTCGCTGCCTGATACTCCGCTAAGTGACAGAGCCGATCGTCGATCCTCATCCGGCAGGCGACACGCAGACCGTGGTCCTGCCCGCCCGGCCGCAGTCCGTTCGCCTCGATCCGGCGACGACCGCCGTGATCGTGGTCGACATGCAGAACGCCTATGCCAGCAAGGGCGGCTACGTCGACGAAGCCGGCTTCGATGTCGAACCGGCCGCAGGCGTGATCGCGCAAGTGGCCAAGGTGGTCGACGCAGCGCGCGCGGCACGCATGCCGGTGGTGTTCCTGCAGAACGGGTGGGATCCGGATTATGCCGAGGCCGGCACGCCGCTCTCGCCCAACTATCACAAGTCCAATGCGCTGAAGACGATGCGCGCTCGGCCAGAGCTATCCGGCCGGTTCCTGGCTCGAGGCGGGTGGGACTACGAGCTGGTCGAGGCACTCACGCCGCAGCCCGGCGACATCCGGGTGCACAAGCCGCGCTATTCCGCCTTCTTCAACTCGCAGCTCGACAGCGTGCTGCGCGCGCGCGGCATCCGCACGCTGGTGTTCACCGGCATCGCCAGCAACGTCTGCGTGGAATCGACGCTGCGCGACGGGTTCCACCTCGAATACTTCGGCGTCCTGTTGGAGGATGCGACCCACCATCTGGGTCCGGACTTCACCCGGCAAGCGACGCTCTACAATGTCGAGATGTTCTTCGGCTGGATCAGCACCGTCGCCGATTTCTGCGGCGCGGTGAACCAGCTTCCACAGGAGTAGCCGCTTGCCCTTCGAGCCGATCAACCCGCCCGCATTCCCCCCGCCAATCGCGCCCTACTCCGCCGGAGCGAAGGCGGGCAACGTGCTCTACGTATCGGGCATGCTGGCTTTGGGCGAAGGCGGCAGCGTGCTCCACATCGGCGATCCGGCGGCACAGACGCGCCACGTCCTCGAAGCGATCAGGACGACGGTGGAGGCCGCCGGCGGCACCATGGCCGACATCGCGATGAACCACATCTTCCTGAAGAGCATGGCCGATTACGCCGCGTTTAACGGGGTCTATGCTGAGTACTTCCCCGGCGACAAGCCGGCGCGCTACTGCATCAAGTGCGATCTGGTGAAGCCCGAGTGCCTGGTCGAGATCGCCAGCGTGGCGCACCTTGCCTGAGGCCGCGGGGCTCTTCTACGAAACCCACGGCGATCCCGCGAACCCGCCGCTGATCCTCTCGAGCGGGTTGGGTGGATCGGCCGGATACTGGGCGCCGAACGTTGCGGCGCTAGCGACACGCTTCCACGTCATCGCCTACGATCACCGCGGCACCGGCCGGAGCGACCGCGCGCTGCCTGACGCCAGCATCGGTGCCATGGCGAGCGACGTGCTGGCTTTGTTGGACGCGCTGGGGATCGAGCGGGCCGATGTGATCGGCCATGCGCTCGGCGGCCATGTCGCGCTCGAACTGGCTCGGACAGCGCCCGAGCGCGCGGGGCGCCTGGTCGTGATCAACGGCTGGTCCAGTCTCGATCCGCAGACAGCACGCTGCTTCGACGTGCGTCTGACTTTGCTTCGCAGCGCCGGCGCGCGGGCCTACCTCCAGGCACAGCCCTTGTTCCTGTTTCCCGCCACCTGGTTGTCCGATCACGACGCGCAGCTTTGCGCTGAACTAGAGACGCACCTGGCGCACTGGCCCGGCGACGCGACGATCGAAGCCAGGATCACGGCAGTGGCAGCGTTCGATGCGTCGGCGTGGTTGCACGAGATCGGCAGTCCGGTGCTGTTCGTGTGTGCCGTGGACGATCTCCTGGTGCCTTGGACGTGCTCGGCGCGAATGGTGGAGCGGCTCGGCGCATCGGCGGAACTGGTGCGGTTCGCCCATGGCGGACATGCCTGCAACGTGACCGAGGCAGAGCGCTTCAACGAAGCCGTCCTGGGGTTCCTGACAACATGACCACCTCACCCGTTCGTGTCGAGCGTAGTCGAGACGCGCTGGTGCGGCGCGATGTGTCTCGACTTCGCTCGATACGAACGGGAACTCAGCGGAGGTAAGCAACCATGCAAGTCGGCGTTTTCGTTCCCATCAACAACAACGGCTGGCTGATCAGCGAGAACGCGCCGCAGTACCTGCCCAGCTTCGATCTTAACAAGCAGATCGCCCAGAGCGCGGAAAAGCACGGCCTCGATTTCCTGCTCTCGATGATCAAACTGCGCGGGTTCGGCGGCAAGACGCAGTTCTGGGAGTATGGGCTGGAGAGCTTCACGCTGATGACGGGCCTCGCCGCCGTGACCGAGCGGATCAAGATCTACGCCACCTGCCCCACGCTGATCATCCCACCGGCCTTCGCGGCACGGATGTGCAACACGATCGATTCTATCAGCCACGGCCGCTTCGGCCTGAACCTCATCACCGGCTGGCAGCCGCCCGAGTACACGCAAATGGGGCTGTGGCCGGGCGACGAGCACTTCCGCAACCGCTACCAGGTGCTCGACGAATATGCCCGCATCCTGCGCGAGTTGTGGGAGACCGGGCGCAGCGACTTCAAGGGTCGGTTCTATCAGATGGATGACTGCCGGGTCGAACCGCGGCCTGAAGCGGAGATGAAGATCATCTGCGCCGGATCGTCGGACGCCGGGCTCGCGTTCTCGGCGCAGTGGGCGGACTATGCGTTTTGTCTGGGCGTGGGGGTCAACACGCCCACCTCCTTCGCCTCCAACAACACGCGCCTTGCGAAGTTCACGGCGGAGACGGGCCGTGCGGTGTCCGTCTTCGTGCTGATCATGATCATCGCCGCAGAGACCAACGAGGAGGCGATGGCGCGCTGGCAGCACATCAACGCCGGGGTCGACCTCGATGCGATCGCCTGGCTTGCCGACCAGGGCGCCAAGGACACGGTCAACACGGACACCAACGTGCGCCAGCTCGCCGCACCCGAGGGCGCGGTGAACATCAATATGGGCACGCTGGTCGGCAGCTACGAAAGCGTTGCGCGCATGCTGGACGAGATGGCGGAAGTGCCAAACACCGGCGGCGTGCTGCTGACGTTCGACGACTTCGTGGAAGGCGTCGAGACGTTCGGCACCCGCATCCAGCCGCTGATGAAGAGCCGCTCGGCCGTCACGTCACCGTGAAGCCGGCATCCACGTTCAGCACTTGGTTGGTCACCCGGTGCGCGGCAGGCGTCGCGAAGTAGAGCACGGCCGAACCGATGTCGCGCGGGGTGCACATGCCGAGCGGCGGGCGGCGATTGCCGGGTCCGACCGGTGGCGGCCCCTCTGCGCCGATCGCGCCGGGCGTGGCGACGCCGCCGGGCAGCACGGTATTGACGGTGATCGCATGCTCGGCCAGCTCGAACGCGGCCGTCATCGTCAACGTGGCGAGCCCGCCCTTCGAGGCGAGATAGGCCGAGAGGCCTTGCACGATCTGGCCCTCTAGCCCGCACGAGGCGCAATTGACGATGCGTCCGCCCTCACCCTTGGCGATCATCGCGCGCGCGACTTCGCGGATCAGCAAGTAGGGCGCGAGGCCGTTCACCGCGTGGAGGCGCTGCCAGTGCGCCGCGGTCCCGTCCAGCAGCAGTTCGCGATGCTGAAGCCCGGCGTTGTTGACCAGCACCCAGGGCGCGCCGTGGCGCTCGACAACTTGGGCCACCGCGGAAACGATCGAGGCTTCGTCCGCCAGATCGGCCAGCACGAAGTCAGCCGCCACGCCGCGCTCGACCTGGTCGCGAGCGCCCGGCTCATCGCGGTCGAGTATGACAACCTTGGCGCCTGCTTCGCTCAGGACTTCGCAGATTCCCAAGCCGATGCCCATGGCGCCGCCAGTCACGAGTGCGACGCGCCCACTCAAGTCGAACAAACCCATCGAACCGGCACTCCCCGTGATCGAGCGCTTAGCGCCCTGTCACGCCGACATGCCCCGCCTTGCGAACCCCGGCAAGCCGCGGGTCGCGCTCAGGCCGTCTGCTCGTTACCGATCGCCTGGGCGAGGATCACCATGAAGCGCCCTTGGGCGTCCATCCAGGTATGGCTCGGCTCCCAGCCCCCGGCGAGCAGCAGCGTGGCGGCACTGCGGCCTTCGTACTTGTGGCTGTTCTCCGTGTGGATCGTCTCGCCGCGGGAGAGGGAGAAGCTGCGCCCGGCAACCTCGAACGCGATATCGCGCCGGGCCTCCAGGTGCATTTCGATGCGGGCACGTGCATCGTTCCACACGGCGCGGTGAAGCAGCGCCTCCACCGGGATCGTGCCACCAAGCTCACGATTGATGCGGTGGGCCAGGTTGAGGTTGAACTCGGCCGTCACGCCCTGCGCATCGTCGTACGCCGCGGCGAGCACCGTCTCGTCCTTGATCCGGTCCATGCCGATCAGCAACTGGCTGCCGCTGCCCAGTGTCGCGCGCATGGTTCGCAGCAGGTCGACGGCGGCCGCAGGCTCCATGTTGCCGATGGTGGAGCCTGGGAAGAACCCCAGGCGCGGCTGCGAGGACAAAGCCGCGGGCAACTGCGCGGGTTCGCTGAAGTCCGCTTCGACCGGATGGATCGGCAAGCCCGGATAGCGCGCGGCCAGCGGCGCGCAGCTTTCCCGCAGGAAGTCGCCCGAGATGTCGATCGGCACGTAGCCGGAAGGGGCGATGCAATCGAGCAGCAGTGGGGTCTTGGTGGCGCTGCCCGCGCCGAACTCGACCACGACCCTGCCGGGCCCCACGGTCGAGGCGATCTCCGCGCAGCGCTCCGACAGGATGCCGACTTCGGTGCGCGTCGGGTAGTACTCGGGCAGGACGGTGATCGCTTCGAACAGTTCGCTGCCGCGGTGGTCGTAGAACCAGCGGGCCGGGATCGCCTTGCGCGATTGCGACAGGCCGGTCAGTACGTCTTCGCGAAACTGGATGTGGAGCGTGTCGGAGGCACGGTCGTCCTCCCGGATCAGCGCTGTCGTGGCCATCGTCAGAGATCCTTGGCGAGGCGCAGACCGGTGAACTGCCAGCGCTGATGAGGGTAGAAGAAGTTGCGATAGCTGGCGCGGGAGTGACCGCGGGGCGTGGCGCAACTGGCGCCGCGCAGCACGAACTGGCCGCTCATGAACTTGCCGTTGTACTCGCCCACCGCGCCTGCGGCCGGACGGAAGCGCGGGTAGGGCAGGTAGGCGGAACGCGTCCACTGCCACACGTCTCCGAACAGGGTAGACCCGCCGGCAGGGCTGACGGCTCCACCCTGATCGAACTGGTTGCCCGATCGCGCATCGTGGGCCTGCCCGATTGCTTCCCACTCGAACTCCGTGGGCAAGCGCAGCCCGGCCCAGGACGCGAAGGCATCGGCCTCGTAATACGAGATGTGCGTGACCGGCGCATCCGGATCGCGCACCCGCCAACCCTCGAGCATAAAGCTTTCGCCCTGTCGCCAATAGAGCGGCGCGTCGATGCCCTCGCGCTGCACCCAAGCCCAGCCGTCGGAAAGCCACGGGGCAGCCGTGCGATAGCCACCGTCGGCGATGAAGGCATCCCAGTCGCGCTGGGTGACGAGGCGGTCGGCCAATGCGAAAGGCTCGATCAGCACCCTGTGCGACGGGCCCTCGTTATCGAAGGCGAACCCCTCGCCGCCATGTCCGATGCGGGCGATGCCGCCCGGGTGCTCGTACCAGCCGCTGGGCGACGGGCTGCGCTGCGTCGCTCCTCTTGCGGGAGCGTATGCGGGGCCGAGCGGATTGCTCCACAGCGCATGCTTGATGTCGGTGAGCAGGAGTTCCTGATGCTGCTGCTCGTGCTGGATGCCCAGTTCGATCAGTGGCGCCAGTTCCGGACGCGTCAGCAACGGCGCGAGCGCGGCGTCGACATGCGCGCGCCAAGCCAGCACCTCGTCGAGGCTCGGCCGCGAGAGCAGGCCACGCGCGGCGCGGGCATGGCGAGCGCCTTCCGCTTCGTAGTAGGAGTTGAACAGGAAGGGCCAGCGCTCGTCGAAGCGCGTGTAGCCCGGCAGGTGATCGCGCAGCAGGAAGGTCTCGAAGAACCACGTCGTGTGCGCCAGGTGCCACTTCGCCGGCGAGGCGTCGGGCATCGACTGAACGGTGGCGTCGGCATCGCTCAGCGGCGCGACCAAAGCCTCGCTCAAGAGCCGAGTGGCTCGAAAACGTTCTGCCTGAGATGCTCCCCAGGCCGCTCCGCTCAGAGTGGTCGCAGCCTCCATGCGCGGTTAACGTACGATAAGCGCATCGGCTCCCGCAAGGCCGTTGCCCCCGGGGGAAAGTCGACGCGATCACGGGGCGCGAGCGCCAGGGCAGGCGAACCGCGGGGAATGGGGGAGCGATGAAGCTACGGACCCATTCGGCGCCAGTTCCGGACCGAGCCTAAGGAACACGCGCCAGGATCAAGGGGTCAGTTTTGGCTGGTACACATTCGCATCGTATCACCTCTTCGTTGGCGAGAGGGGAACACGAGCCTGGCGTGGTCGCCTGAGACACTCGCGCGCTTTAGCCTTTGGTGACGCGGGGCAAGCTGCTTCCCATTCAAAAGCCGCGGGTCGGAAGGTGTGACTTCGCGAGAGCGTCCGACCAGCTCTCTCGGGAACACCTCAACCTTATGGGTAGAGATTGAGGGTGTCACGAAAGGTTTGCTGCTGGTGGTGGAAGTTGGGGTTGATGCCGTGAGGAAGCGGACGGGCTTGAACAAGCTCAGCCCGGGCAGTCTCGGTGGTAAATCACGCAAGAAGCTCTAGCCTGCCCCCTCCCCTTGAGGGGAGAGGGCAAAGCGAGCCGATCACCAGATCCGCACGCGCTGCTCGGGCGGCAGGTACAGCTTGTCGCCCGGCTTCACGTTGAACGCCTTGTACCACTCGTCGAAGTTCCGGACGATGCCGTTGATGCGGTACTGGTCGGGCGAGTGCGGGTCGACGATCAGGTATTGCCGCCCCTGCGCCTCGCGGATCTTCGAACGCCAGACTTGCGCCCAGCCCAGGAAGAAGCGCTGGTCGCCGGTCATGCCACCGATCACCTTGTCGGGCTTGCCGTTCAGCGAGAGCTTGTAGGCGCGGTAAGCCAGGCTGAGACCGCCGAGATCGCCGATGTTCTCGCCCATCGTCAGCTTGCCGTTCACGCAGGTCTTGCCCTCGTCGTAGGGGCACAGCGCATCGTATTGCGCGGCGAGCTTGTCCTGCAGCTTCTGGAAATTGGCCTGGTCCTGCGCCGTCCACCAATCGCGCAAGTTGCCGGTGCCGTCGTACTTCGAGCCCTGGTCGTCGAAGCCGTGGCCCATCTCGTGGCCGATCACGCCGCCGATCGCGCCGTAGTTCACCGCCGGATCGGCCGAGAGGTTGAAGAACGGCGGCTGCAGGATCGCGGCCGGGAACACGATCTCGTTCAGCGGCGGGTTGTAATAGGCGTTGACCGTCTCGGGCAGCATCAGCCACTCCTTGCGATCGACCGGCTTGCCGAGGCGGCGCATCTGGTCCTGCTGCTTCCATGCTTCGGCGTTGATGGCGTTGCCGAGCGCGTCGGTAGGCGAGATCGTCAGGCCTTCGTAGGTCTTCCACTCGTCCGGTGCGCCGATCTTGGTGGTGAATGCGTCGAGCTTGGCTTCCGCTTCCTTGCGCGTTGCCGGACCCATCCAGGCGAGGTCCTGCAGGTTCGCAGCCATGGCCTTGCGCAAGTTGCCGACGAGGTCCGCCATCGCCGCCTTCTGCGCCGGCGGATAGTACTTGGCGGCGTAGATCCGGCCGAGCAGTTCGCCGATCTGACCCTCGACCGCGGAGATGCCACGCTTCCAACGCGGGCGCTGTTCTGGCTGGCCGCTCAGCACCTTGCCATAGAAGGCGAAGTTCGCGTCATCAATCTCCTTGGGGAGGTAAGAGGCGTGCGCCGCGACGAAGCGGGTCGCCAGCCACGCCTGCCAGGTCGCGATCGGCGCGCTGTTCACCAGCTTGGCCGTCGCCGGCACGCCGCCGCCGAACAGCGCCTGGGCCTTGGCAGCATCAATCCCGGCGGTCTTCAGCTCATCGGCCGTCGGCGGCATCTGCGACACGACGACGTACTGCGGCGACACGCCCAGTGCTTGGAAGAACGCGTTCATCTCGCCAGGTGTGGCAAGCGCTTCCGCCTCTGCGCGCGACAGCTTGTTGTAGGTGAGTTCGGGGTTGCGCTGCGCGGCGCGGTCCCACTTGGCCTGCGCCAGTTGCGTCTCGAGCGCCAGGATCGCCTTGGCCGTGCCCGGCGCGTCGGCATAGCCGAGCTTGCCGAGCAGGAACGTCGTGTACTCCAGGTACTTGGCCCGGATCTCCTGCGACTTGGCGTCGTTCTTCAGGTAGTAGTCGCGGTCCGGCAGGCCTAGGTCGCCCTGGCTCAGATAGAGCGCGTAGATGCCGCTCTGCTTCTCGTCCGGGTCCATGCTGGCATCGATCGGCGAGGCGAAGCCGGGCTGGCCGAACAGGCTCATCAGCTTGGTCGGGGTGTTCGCGGCCTGGATCTTGGCGAGGTAGGGCTTGAGCGGCGCCATGCCCTTGGCATCGATCGCCGCGGTGTCGGTGAAGGCCTTGTACGCGTTCGCCAGGCGCTCCTCGGCGGTGCCAGGCGCCTGCTTGGTGGCGGCCAGCCCATCGAGGATGTCGTGCAAGCGCGCGATCGAAAGGTTGTTGAGAATGTCGAACGAGCCGAAGCGCGAGCGGTCGGCCGGGATCTCGGTCTGGCTCAGCCACTTGCCGTTGACGTAGGTGTTGAAGTCGTCGCCCGGCTTGACGCTCGGCTCGAAGTACTTGGTCTGCACACCGAACGTGCCCCAGTCGGTCTCAGGCTGGACGGCAGCCGCGTCAGCCTTGGCAGGAGTTGCGGTCTGCGCCTGGGCACAGGGCGATGTGGCCAGCGCCGCCAGCGAGGCGGCGGCAAGAAGCGAGGTGAAGCGAAGAGGCAAGAGGCGAGGTCCTTCCCGGATCTGTAGCTGCGACCATGATGGCCAGCGGGTGCCGGACGGCCCCGCGCGATGGCCAAGGAGATAAGCGGATTCGCCGGGCAATCCAGTCCCTTGATCGGGTGGCGTTGCAGGTTGGTCGATCAAGGCGAGTCGATCCTCCCATACGAGGGGAGGTGGTGCACACGTACTGTGTGACGGAGGGGGGGCACCGCCAGCGGAGTGCTCGACCGAAAGGGTTACACCCCTCCGTTAGCCGCTCCGCGCCTGCCAGCTCCCCTTGCAGGGGGAAGATCTCAGGCCTCACCCATGCGGCGTCACATGCGGCGCATCGAACTGCAGCGCCGCCAGCCGTGCATAGAGCCCACCGGCCGCGCTCAGCCGCTCGTGCGTGCCTTCCTCGACGATGCGGCCTTCGTCCATGACCACGATCCGGTCCGCCTGGCGCACGGTGGCGAGGCGGTGCGCGATCACCAGCGTCGTGCGGTCCTTCATCAGCCGGTCGAGAGCGTCCTGCACCAGCCGCTCGCTCTCGGCATCGAGCGCGCTGGTCGCCTCGTCGAGCAGCAGGATCGGCGCATCGCGCAAGATGGCGCGCGCAATCGCCAGCCGCTGGCGCTGGCCGCCCGAGAGGCGCGCCCCGCCCTCGCCCAGGAAGGTGTCCAGCCCTTGCGGCAGTTCGCGCAGAAAGGTCTCGGCGTTGGCAGCGCGGGCGGCTTCCCAAATCTGCTCGTCGCTCGCGTCCCAGCGGCCGTAGCGCAAGTTGTCGCGCGCGTCGGCGGCGAACAGGACGCCCTCCTGCGGCACCAGCGCGATGCGGCGGCGCACTTCGTCCGGGTCGGCGGAGGTGAGCGGCACGCCGTCGATCTTGATGGTGCCGGTCTGCGGATCGTAGAATCGCTCGGCGAGCAGGAACAGCGTAGACTTGCCCGCCCCCGACGGGCCGACGATCGCGACAGTCTCGCCCGGCTCCACGGTCAGGGAGAACTCTCGCACAGAGGCTTGAGTCGGACGCGAGGGATAGCGGAAGGTGACCCGCTCGAAGGCGATCTGCCCCCGCGGCGGGCTGGGCAGTGCGAGCGGCCGTGCAGGTGCGGCGATCAGCGGCCGCTCGCCGAGCAGTTCGGCGAGGCGGCTGGCCGCACCAGCGCCGCGCACGAGATCGCCGTAGACTTCGGTCAGCGAACCGAACGCGCCTGCGACGATGCCGCCCGTCACCACGAAGGCAGCGATGGTCCCGCCCGAGATCACCCCGTTGGCCACGTCGATCGCGCCGCGCCACATCAGAAGGGTGATGGAACCGAAGATCAGGAACATGATCACCGCCGTCATCACCGCGCGGATCATGATGCGCCGCTTGGCGACATCGAAGGTGCGCTCCACCGCGGCGCCGAAGCGGCTCGCCTCGCGCTTCTCCTGGTTAAAGGCCTGCACCACCCTCAGCGCGCCGAGCACTTCGGCGACCAGCGCGCCGATGTCGGCGACGCGGTCCTGGCTGGTGCGCGAGACGGTCCGCAGTTTTCGACCGAAGAATGCGATTGGCAGGATCACCACAGGGATCGCGAGCAGCAGCCCGAGCGTCAGTTGCGGCGCCAGTGCGAAGAGGTAGATCACCCCGCCCACCGCCATGATCGCATTGCGCAGCGCCACCGAGACGGTCGAGCCGACCACCTGCTCGATGATCGCGGTGTCGGCGGTCATTCGCGAGGCGATCTCCTTGGGGCTGTTCTCCTCGAAGAAGCTGGGCGACAGGCGCAGCAGGTTGTCCTGCACCGCCAGCCGCACGTCGGCGACCACGCGCTCGCCCAGCCAGGAAACGCTGTAGAAGCGCACCGCCGTGCCGATCGCCAGCACCACCACGATCAGCAGCAGCAACTCGAACCAGCCGCCGATATCCGCCGGGTTGCCGCCATTGGCGAAGCCGCGGTCGATGACGAGGCGGAACCCCGCGGGGATCGCCAGGGTCGCGCTGGCGGTGATGACCAGCGCCACCCCCGCCGTGACCAGCCGGCCCGGGTAATTCAGCAACTGGCGCCAGATCATCACGAGTGGCGACAGGCTGCGCCGGCGAAGCGCCTCCGCTTCGATGTCCGAGTTCTGTGCGAGCGGGGCCGGACCGGCTGCTGGTTCCATGCGGCGGCGCCTTACTCTTTCGCATGGAGCAGGGAAAGAGGTGGTTCCGGCCGGGCCGCTCCTGTCTGGGTTTAGGGCCAGCGTGTTGGCACGCACATCGCTGCACGCTGTCGGAGTGGGTCCATAGGCACGCCTCCTGGCCAAATGCCGCATTGCACAATAACCGGATGTGCACCAAATAGAGCGCATTGAAACGGATGCGGCGTGCAAGCGTCGCGGCCCGAGGAGATCGGCTTCGTGCTCTACAACGCATATGAACTTCAACGCACCATGCTCAGCGGAGCGGCCGCCTGGGCCTCTATCGGAGCGGAAGTTCTGTCCAACCCAGCGCTGCCCGTCGGCTACTTCGGCCTTGGTCCGGTGCTCGCCTCCGCGCTCGACGTCTTCGCACATGCAGCGGCACCGCGCGGCAAGCCTGCCTTCGGGATCAAGGAGGTCACGGCTGACGGCAAGACCTATGGCGTGACCGAATCGATCGTGGCGTACCGTCCCTTCGGCAACCTGCTGCGCTTCGAACGTGACGAGCTGCCCGCCGATGCGCCCAACCTGCTGATCGTTGCGCCGATGAGCGGCCACTACGCCACCCTGCTGCGCGGCACCGTCGCGCGCATGGCGCAGTCCTCACGCGTGTTCATCACCGATTGGGCCGACGCCAAGATGGTCCCGCTCGCGGAAGGCACCTTCGATCTCGACGACTACATCGACTATCTGATCGCCTTTCTCGAGCACATCGGCCCCGGCACTCACGTGCTGGCGGTGTGCCAGCCCTCGGTCCCCGCCATTGCTGCGACGGCCGTCATGTCCGCGCGCGAGCACCCCTGTCGTCCGGCCACCCTGACGATGATGGGCGGCCCGGTCGACACGCGCGAGGCGCCGACCAGCGTCAACGATGTGGCCATGCAGCAGCCGCTCTCGTGGTTCGAGAACAACGTCATCGCCACCGTGCCGATGACCTATCCGGGCGCCGGCCGGAAGGTCTATCCTGGGTTCCTGCAGCTCGCCGGCTTCATGTCGATGAACCTGCACACCCATCTGATGAGCCACTGGGCCATGTTCCAGCACCTGGTGCGCGGGGACGAGGACAGCGCGGACGCCACCAAGGCGTTCTATGACGAGTATCGCTCTGTCTGCGACATGGATGCCGAGTTCTACCTCCAGACGATCGAGCACGTGTTCCAGGAACACTCGCTGCCCAAGGGCGAGTTCGTCCACCATGGCGAGCGAATTGACCTCGGCGCCATTCGCGACACTGCGATCCTGGCGATCGAGGGCGAGAAGGACGACATCTCCGGCATCGGCCAGACCCGCGCCTCGCTGCACCTGGCCGCCAACCTGCCGGAAGCGCGCAAGAAGTATTTCCTGGCGCAGGACGTCGGCCACTACGGCATCTTCAACGGTAGCAAGTGGCGCAACCGCATCGCTCCGGTGGTCGAGGCCTGGATCGCCGAGCACCAGAGGCCTGCGCTCAAGATCGTCGCCTGACCGCATGATCGGATCGACTGGGCGCGAGATGCCTGTCCGCCTCGGGTGTGTCTCGCCGGCCGTACTGGTTAGATTAAGCGAAATCCGCTAGACCAATGCCCATGGATCGGATGCTAGGCAGACGCGATGTTCTGAAGGGTACGGTGGCGATCGGCACGGGGCTCGCTGCCGTCGGCTGGGCTACGCCCGGTCTGGCGCAAGCCTTGCCGGCGCCCCTGCCCACGACTGCAGCCCCCGCTGGAGCCCCGCTCGATGGGCTCTTGCCCGGCGCGGCCCCTGTCAGCCCCGCCGCCGCGCTGCCGACCTCGCCGGTCGGCACGCCCGAGTACAACCGCCGCATCCTGGCCAATGCCAAGCGTCAGGTCGAACGGCTCGGCAGCAAGCTGTGGCGCACCGACTTGGTCGGTATCGCCGACTTCTCGCGTCCTTCGTGGGAGCCGCGGCTGCACTTCGCCAACTTGGAGAACGGCACCGTTCGCTCTTTCCTGCTCGCGCACGGCAAGGGTTCGGACCTCAGCCACACCGGTTGGCTGCAGAACTTCTCCGACCAGTACGGCTCGCTCGCGACCTCGCGCGGCGCGTATCTGACGTGCGAGTGGTACACCGGCAAGTACGGCACCTCGATCCGCCTGGTCGGGCTTGATCCTGACAACCGCACCGCGCTCGAACGCATGATCGTGATGCACTCGGCCTGGTATGTCGATGCCGGCATGATCGCCAAGTGGGGCAAGATCGGCCGTAGCGACGGCTGCTTCGCCATGAGCCCGGCCGACTTCAACGAGGCCCTGTGGCACCTTTCGGGCGGGCGCCTGCTGTTCGCGGATCGCATCGTCTAGACTCGTCTGACTTGGGCGCGGACTCGCGTTCTCGCCAAGCATCGACAGCACCGGCCTGCGATGTTACGCGACCATGATGGCAACACTGAGCGGGACCAAGCTGGCCGAACCCACCGACGCGCGGCAAGTCCGCTCGCGCAAG
Organism: Novosphingobium sp. 9U; assembly: GCF_902506425.1. NCBI lineage: Bacteria > Pseudomonadati > Pseudomonadota > Alphaproteobacteria > Sphingomonadales > Sphingomonadaceae > Novosphingobium > Novosphingobium sp. 9U. The sequence goes on from NZ_LR732469.1 coordinate 202,949, forward strand.
GCCCTCAATGCGGCGCTGCTGGCGCTGCTGGAAGAGAAGCCGTTCGACCAGCTCACCATCCGCGAGATCAGCGCGCGCGCCGGCACCGGCTATGCGACCTTCTTTCGCCACTACGAGACCAAGGAAGCGCTGCTGGGCGATGTCGCGTCCGAGGAGATCGGCGGTCTGCTGGCGATGACGCTGCCGATCCTGGACCAGGCAAACAGCTACGATTCCACGCTGGCGCTGTGCGGCTACGTCGCCGAGCACCGCGCCTTGTGGTCGGCCCTCCTCGCCGGCGGCGCCGCAGCGATCGTGCGCAATGAGTTCATCCGCCAGGCGCGCCTCTTGCCGCTCGCCGCGCAGCAGCAGAAGCCGTGGCTTCCGGCTGACCTGGGCGTGGTGCACGGCACCGGCGCGATGATCGACGGTCTGGCGTGGTGGCTGACGATCGGCACCGACCTTTCGGCCGAGCAGATCGCCACGATCCTCCACCGGCTGATCATCGCGCCGCTAGTCGGGGACACAGCGCCGCGTGAGGCCGCTGCGGCGCAGTAGTCCGCGCAGGACCGCCGGTTCGCCTTTGTCTTCATCGATCGTGGCGTGACCAGGCGCCCGCTCCTATATACCTGCCGATGCTGCCAAACGCCTACCCAGTCGAAGCCGATGTGCTGCTCGCCGATGCCGATTGGCCGACATTCGGCTGGAGCGACGACGTTCGTCCAGCGCTGGCGCAGGCCATGGCAGCGGGCCGACCCGCCGCGCTCGCGACACTGTTCGAAGTCGGTGGCAGCGCGCCGCGTGGTCCCGGCGCGCAGATGCTGTTCGTCGGCAATGCGGCGACCGGCTACTTCTCGGGCGATTGCATCGAGGGCGATGTCGCCGGCCATGCCCGGCAGGTGCTCGAAGACGGCGAACCGCGCCGGCTCCACTATGGCATGGGCAGTCCGTGGATCGACATTCGCCTGCGCTGCGGCGGCGCGCTGCACGTCCTGGTCGAGCGTATCCTGCCCGACAGTCCGCCAGCCCGGGCTCTGATCGCGCACGCTCGCGAGCGGACCGTGTGCCGCTGGCAGAGCGATGGGCGTGACCAGCAGGTACTGGTAGGTGACGGACCTCTGCTCGACATGAGCGACGAGCCGCTGACCATCCGCCGCCGCTATGATCCGCCACGCCGCCTTATCGTCACGGGCGGCGACCCCGGCGCGCTTGCGTTGGCGCGCCTCGGCCACGATGCAAGGTTCGAGACGATTCTCGTGCGCCCCCTCGGCCCGGAGGCCCCGCCGCCCTTCCCCGTGGCGCAGTACTTGCGCGAGCCTGTCGGCGAGGCGCTGGAGCGTCTTGGAGTGGACCGCTGGACGGCATACGTCGGCGCGACGCATGAGGACGAGCACGATCTGGGCGGGTGCCTTGCGGCGCTGCGGGGCGGTGCCGGCTATGTCGCGATGATCGGCGCGCGATCTCGGGCCGCGGCGCGCCTGGCCGCGCTCGAAGCCGCCGGAGCGACGCCTGAAGAGCTCGCGCGGCTGCAACTCTCACCTGGGGTTCCGGGGCTGGGCAAGGCGCCATGGGAAGTCGCGACCGGCATCCTCGCATCGGTCATGCAGGCGCTCAACCCGGCGCGCGAGCGGGCATGACGCGCGCGGCGCTGGTCCTCGCGGCGGGATCGGCTCGCCGCTTCGGCAGCGACAAGCTCTCGGCGCCGTTCCGAGGCGAGCCGCTGCTGTTCCAGGCCATCCGCGCGGCACGCGCGGCACCGGTCGACCGCGTGATCGTGGTCGCTCGTCCAGGCCTCGACTGCGGCACATGGCCCGGGGCACCGGCAACGGCGGTAGTCCGGGTGACAAGCGAAGCTTTGTCGGCATCACTCAAGGCAGGCCTTACCGCCGCCGGTGAGATCGAGACGCTGACCGTATTCCTAGGCGACATGCCGCTGGTTCCGCCCGATCTCGCCGCCAGCCTCGCCGCAATCCTGGACGACAGCTACGCCGCGATGCCGCGCCAGGGCGGCAAGCCGGGGCATCCTGTCGTGCTGAGCCGGCGAGCCCTTGCTGATATCCCAGGCCTGCAAGGCGACGCCGGCGCGGGCAAGCTGCTGCGGTCGCGCGACGATGTGGTCTTCCTAGACTGCGACGATGCTGGCATCCACGCCGACGTCGATCGGCCCGACGATCTGGAGCGCTTGGCAGTCAGCTCGTAGCGCGCAGCCGTTCCAGCCTTTCGCGCGCATCGTCCAGCAGCCTGGCCGCCTCGTCGATCAACCCGGCGTCCGCCGCCCCGTCACTCGCTTGCGATTGCGACAGGCCATGGAGGAACAGCTGCACGCCGAAGCGAGTCTGGCGGGTCACGGCCGCCATATCGAGATCGAGGCCCCATGCGGCGCTGTTGGCCGGGCCGGCAACGATGAGGTTGAGGAACGCATGCGCGGCCTCCATCGCCTGTCCCGGCTCCAGGTCCATGCGACGCGTGAACAGATCGGCGAGGTACGTCAGCGTCGGCTCGGTGCCGAGCCGCACGTTTTCGATGCTGATCTCGGGCATGCGCACCGACTCGGCATTGGTGAGCCGCATTAGCCGCAGGCCGGCGGGCTGAAGCACGTTGCCGACGAGCGCATCGCCGATGCGCACCAGGCTCTGCTCGAGGTCGGCCGCCTCGAGTGCGCGCAAATTCTCCACGGGGACCATCCACTCGTCGATCGCGCGCGAGAGTGCCGCCTTGAACAGGCGCGTCTTGTCCCCGTAGCGCGCGTACACGGTGCGCTTCGCCATGCCGGCAGCGGCCGTGATCGCATCGATGCTGGTGCCGTCGAACCCTTTTTCGAGGAACAGGTCCAGGGCCTTATCCAGCAGTTCCTCATTGCTCAGCGAGGGCCGGCCCGGGCGGCGCCGGACGGATAGATCGCCTGTCGCTTCTGCGTCCTGCAAAGCTGCCTAACCCCCATCCGATTGGTAACCCAAAGAAGCCTAACAGCCCGGTTCCCCTGCGGCAACGCCAGTATGAAACGACATAGGTGTGATTTGCGGGTGGAGGCATCTAGATTGTAAGTGACGTCGAGCTATGGAGGTGCTATTAAAACGACCAGGGTAACAATCGTGAGAGCACCATGAGCCGCTAAGACGGCCGCTCTCTCCAGCCTGGAGGAAGCCGATGACCCTCAGCTCAGTGCGGCTCACGCCGCGGATTGGGTCGGAACTGAAGATCACCAAGGCCGACCTGCTCGGCGGCAGCATGGCGACGGACATCAGAGCCCTTCTGGTCGCACGCGGCGCGGTGGTAATCCGCGATCTGCACCTCGACGACGAAGAGCTACGCACGGTCGCGCGATCGCTCGGAGATCTGCGCCTGGGCTCGGCCAAGCGGGCGAGTGACGGCAAGCTGCTGAACGAAGGCGATGGCGGCGTGCTGAAGGTCAGCCTCGATCCCAAGGTCAACCCGGACTACGCCCGGTTCCTGTTCGGCAACCACCTCTGGCACATGGATGGCACGTACGAGGCAGTGCCGCCGTTCGCGACGCTGTTCACACCGTTCCGCCTCTCGGTCGAGGGTGGCGACACCATGTTCGCCAGCACTTACGCGGCCTACGAGGATCTGCCCGCCGACGAGCAGCGGCAGCTCGACGGCCTGCGCGTGGTACACACGATGCAAGCGGCGCTGTTTCCCGCCAAGCGCGATTGCACGCCCGAGGAGTTCGCCGTCTGGTCGAGCTATCCGCAGCGGTCCCACCCGCTGGTGTGGCAGCACAAGTCGGGCCGCAAGTCGCTGGTGCTCAGCACCTCGGGCGCGTGGATCGAGGGGATGCATGCGGCGCAAAGTCACGATCTGCTGCAGCGGCTGATGGTGCACGCCACGCAGGACAAGTACACCTATCGCCACCAGTGGCGCCTCGGCGACCTGGCGATCTGGGACAACACCGGCGTCATGCACCGAGCGATGCCGTTCGAGCCAGGCAGCCAGCGCGAGTTCCACCGCTGCACGCTGAACGGCGAGGAAGCGATTACCGCGCCTAAGCGGGAGTTGGCGGAAGCGAGCTAAAAGCCGGAATCCTCCTGTGCAAGGCGGATATCAAGGGAGGAGAAACGCATGACCGAGATCACCGGTCGCACCGCGGTCGTCACCGGCGGGGGCAGCGGCATCGGCATGGGCCTGGCGCAGGCACTCGCTCGCGAAGGTGCCCGCGTCGCCGTGGCGGACATCATGATCGGCAACGCGCAGAAGGTCGCCGACGCGATCCGCAGCGAGGGCGGCGCAGCGATCGCCGTCGAGTGTGACGTGTGCGAACGCGCCTCGATCGCCGCCATGAAGGACGCGGTTCATGCCGCCTTCGGCCCGGTCCAGCTCCTGTTCGCCAATGCCGGCGCGACCTCGTTCGACCCGCTGATGGAGATGAGCGACGAAGACGTAGACTGGATCCTCCAGGTCAACCTGCACGGCGTGATGAACACCACGCGCGCCTTCCTGCCCGACATGATCGCTGCCGGAGAAGGCCACATCTGTGCCACGGCCTCCATGGCAGGGCTGCTGCCGGGGTGGATCCCGGTTCATGCGCCTTACTCGGCGGCGAAGGCCGGCATTATCGGCCTGATGATGAACCTCGCGCTGGAGCTGTCCGAGCACAACGTCCATACCACCAGCTATTGCCCGGGCGGGGTGGCGACGGGCATGAAGGTCAACAACGCACGATACCGCCCGCCGCGTTTCGGTGGCCCGGCGGACGAGGCGCCGCTGCATGTCGGCGAAGAGTCCGCCGCGGTCGCCGCTTCCCATGCCTTCTACACGCCCGAGGCGATCGCGCCGATGGTGCTTGACGCGGTGCGCCACAACCGCGCCTTCGTGTTCGACCACCCCGACCAGCGCGAGCACTTCCGTCGCACCTATTCGGCGGTAGTGGAGGCATGCTATGACGCCGCCGACGAGTGGCATCGCGATAACGGCACGCCGGCCGCAAACCCGCACGGCGCGATGTTGCTCCAGGACTGACACGCTGCAAGACTGACATGAGGCACGAGGATTACCGATGAGCGATCTTGATTTCCGTCCCCTGATCGAAGGCCGCAACTTCGGCGCACGCCTGCGCGGCATCACGTTCGAGCAGACTCAGGACCCTGAGATCCGAACCCAGGTGAACGCCTTGTTCGAGCGTCACGGCATGATCGTGTTCGAGGATGTCGAGCCTTCGGGCCGCATGCATGTCGCGCTCTCGAACATCTTCGGGCCGATGAAGGATCACCCCAGCAAGGCGGTGCCGCGCGTCGACCAGGACGCGATGCCTGGCGTCATCGACATGACCGCCAAACCCAACCTGGAAGGCCGCATCCAGGTCGGCGGCAAGGAACTGGTCAGCTGGCTCCCCTGGCACTTCGACCATGCCTACAACAACGAGCTGAACCGTGCCGGCGTCTTGCGCGCGCTCGACATTCCGCCGGAAGGTGGCCTCACGGGCTTCGTCGACGGTATCGAGCTGTACCAGGCGCTCTCGCCCGAGCTGCGTAATCGCATCGAGGGCAAGAACATTCTCTATCGAATGAACGTCTACATGGAGGACTTCCGGTTCGGCGCGCCCGACGATTACAAGTGCCTGGCCGAGAACCCCTACGCCAAGCCGGTGATGGACGAGGCGATTGGCGTACCGCGCTCGGTTCATCCCGCGGTGTGGACGCGCGCGAGCGGCGAGAAGGTGCTCCACGTCTCGCCATGGATGGCCGAGGGCATCGAGGGCGAGGAAACGCCCGAGGGCCATGCGCTGCTCGATGCAGTCAGCAAGGAAGTTTTCTCGCTCTCAAAGAGCCTCGGCTACTGGCACGAGTGGAAGCCTACGGACATGCTGATCTGGGACAACTGGCGCGCGCTCCACGCCGTCAGCGGCCACGACCCGCAGTACGGCCGCCGCATGCAGCGCACCACGATCAAGGGCGACTACGGCCTGGGCTACTTCGAAGGCGGTGCATCGAGCGACAACAAGGTGCTCGAGCGCACGTACTGACAGCTGCGGCGTGATCCTCGCCTGATGATAATGGTCATCGCCACCGTCCGCCTGCACCCGGGCAAAGACCCGGAATACGAGGCGGCGGTGGCGCGGATCATGCCCGAGGTGCGCGCGGCCAATCCGGGCATCGTGTTCTACCATGCGGCGCGCTGCCGCGAGGAGGCGGATACCTATCGCGTGGTCGAAGCCTATGCCGATCAGGCGGCGATGGACCGGCACATTGGCAGTGCGGCATTGCAGGCGTCACTGGCGGGGCTGATGCCGCTGGTGGCAGGCATCGAGATCAAGCTGCACGACGCGGTGGCGTAGTCTATCCTCTGATCCCCCCCTCCAAGGGGAGGTGGCGCGCACGCAGTGCGTGACGGAGGGGTGTCACCGCTGGCGTAATGCCGAGACGAGAGGGTTACACCCCTCCAACACCGGTTACGGCGGCGGTCCCTCTCCCCTTGCAGGGGAGGATCTGGCGCTTCGGACCTAAGCCCGTCCGGTCGTGTTCGCCAAGAACGACGGGTCGATCCCCTCCGCCCGCCAGGTCGCCGCCCAGCGCCCTTCCGCGGGTGTATCGAACAGCACCTCACGATGCCCGCCGGCCGCGTACCAGCCGTGTTGGCGCATCTCGCCCTCCAGCTGTCCGCCGCCCCAGCCGGCATAGCCAAGCGCGATCAGCCAGTCCTTGGGCCCACGCCCCTCGGCGATGGCGCGCAGCACGTCCAGCGACGCCGACAGCGCACAGAGCGGCTCGACGGCGATGGTGTCCTGCCCGCCCCAATCGGTCGAGTGGAGCACGAAGCCGCGCCCCGGCTCGACCGGTCCGCCATGATGCACCTCGCGGTCGGGCGCGTCGCCAGGATCGATGCCGACTTCCTCCAGCAGCTCGCGAAACCGCACGCCTTCGCGCAAGTGGCCGATGCCGATGCCCAGCGCGCCGTGCTCGTCATGGACGCACATAACGTTGACGGAGCGTTCGAACCGCGGATCGAACATGCCGGGCATGGCCAGCAGGATGCGGCCGGAGAGGTACTGTTCCTGTGTCACGCGTACGAATGTAGCCGCTCGGGCGCGCGCGGCAAGCGCAGGCGGAGTTCGGGCGGTCGAGCAGGCCGCGCGTCTTGGCGCGCGGCGACACGGCGGCTAGGGCGACACGGTCCATCTGGAGATCCGCGCTTCGTGAGCCTGCTGTTCGACCTGCCTCCTCCGCCCGCCGTCCCGCTGCTCGGCGAGGACGCGCGGTTCCCCGTCCACCGCGTGTTCTGCGTCGGCCGCAACTACGAGGCACATGCCCGCGAGATGGGCGACACATCGGTGCGCGAGACGCCGATCTGGTTCACGAAAGCGCCCAGCGCCGTGTGCCTGGCGGGTGGCGTGATCCCCTACCCTCCCGGCACCGCCAACTGCCACTATGAAATGGAACTGGTAGTGGCGATCGGGGCGCCGGGTTTTCGAGTCTCGGCGGATGAGGCGCCTGCGCTGGTGCTCGGCTACGCCTGCGGGCTCGACCTCACCCGACGCGACCTGCAGAATGCTGCCAAGGCCAAGGGCTATCCGTGGGACACCGGCAAGGACTTCGAGAACGGGGCCGTGATTGGGCCGATCACGCGCGTGTCGGCTTTCGGCGCGGTCGACGCACAGAAGATCGCGTTGCGCCAGAACGGCGCCGTGAAGCAGGAGGCGCAGCTCTCCGACATGATCTGGAACGTCGGCGAACTGATCGCGGATCTCTCCACGCTATACCACCTGATCCCGGGCGACCTTATCTACACCGGCACACCGGCCGGCGTGGGACCGTTCGTGACCGGCGACGTTCTGGAGGGTGAAATCGAAGAATTGGCGGCGATCAAGGTTGAGATCGGCGCCAGCTAACCCAGGCGATGCGGCGTCGGGTCGCCGCGCTCGGCGATGAGTTGGCGGCGCGCCTGGTTACGGGCGGCAAGGTACTCGCGCCCATGTTCGTGCAGCGTCGTGTCAATCATCTGAAGCGCGGCTGGCAGCGCCATGTCACTACGAACGCGCGCCCGCGCTACGTCTCGGTGGCGAACCGTGCCGGCTTGGACAGCAGCATCGGCAAGTCGGGCGAGGCGATGCGCGATTCGCGTCCGTTGGCGTGGATCAGGACGACGCGGCCAACCCCGGGCGTCGCCACGACGGCGGTGACCGTCTCGACCCAATCGTGCAAGATCGCCTTGAGTTCGGCCAAGGCACCCTGCGCCGTGGTGGCATCGCCGGCTGCTTCGAGTTCGGCCTCGAGTTCGAGGATCCGGCTCGTCGCCTCGCTCATGCGGTCGTCGGGCGTATCGTTCGTGCCTGCGTCCTGGCTCATCTCACGGGTCCCTCTTGTCGGTTCGGACCATCTGGGAACGTGTGAGCCGCGCGCAAGCTGCAAACCGACAGGCATCGCCGCAGCGACCATTGACACGCATGAGCAGCGATTTATGATCCATTGTGTATCATCAATCGTCCGAAACAAGGACGAACGCCTGGAGAGCCATCATGGCAACTACTGCCGAACGACCCGCCGACCTACCACTGGCCCAGCGCGACTACTTCAGCGACCACTCGCTGCTGGTGGACCCTTACGCCTACTTTGAGGCGATGCGCGCCGAAGGGCCGATCCATCGCGCGCCCAATGGCGTGGTGTTCATCACCGGCTTCCAGGAATCGGTCGACGTACTACTCGATACCGAGCATTTCTCCTCGTTCCAGACGCAGCTGGGGCCGGTCGCGCCCCTGCCCTTCGTGCCCGAGGGTGACGACTTGTCCGACCAGATCGCCGCGCATCGCGATCCCAGCACGATGTCCGAGCTGATGGTCGGCTACGATGGCGAGCAACATGCCAATGCCCGCTCGCTGCTCAACCGCTTGTTCGTGCCCTCGCGCCTGCGCGCCAACGAGGAGTACATGTGGATTTTCGCGGGCGAGCTTGTCGACGATGCCGTGGCGCGCGGCGGTTGCGAGCTGATCAGCGAGATCGCCACGCCCTATGTCACGCTGGTGATCGCCGACCTGCTTGGCGTACCGGAGCAGGACCGCGAGAAGTTCCGCGCCGTCATCGACGCCGGGCCGCCCCCGGGCAGCCTCGACGATGAAGGCTACGCGCGGGAGAGCCACCCACTGATGTTCATGGCGCAGTTCTTCATGCAGTACGTCACCGAACGTCGCGCCAATCCGCGCGAGGATGTGCTGAGCATGCTCGCCAATGCGAACTTCCCCGACGGCACCCAGCCCGATGCGCTGGAGGTGGTGAAGTCGGCGATGTTCCTGTTCGCGGCCGGGCAGGATACCAGCGCCAAGCTGCTAGGCAATGCCATGCAGCGCGTCGCGCGCGACAAGGCGCTGCAATCCCGACTGCGCGCCGAACCCAAGCTGATCGCCGGGTTCCTGGAGGAGACGCTGCGCCTCGAGGGCTCGACCAAGGCGACGTTCCGGGTGGTCAAGAAGGCCGTCAAGATCAGTGACTACCAACTGGTGCCGGGCGACCGCGTGTTCGTCGGCCTTGCCGCGGCCAACCGCGATCCGGTCCGCTGGGAGAACCCGACCCAGTTCGAGCTCGGCCGTCGCAAGATCCAGGAACATCTGGGCTTTGGTCGCGGTGCGCACACGTGCCTGGGCGCACCGCTCGCGCGCGTCGAAGTGCGGGTGATCTTCGAGCGCTTCTTCGAGAAGACCAGCGACATCTCGCTGGGCGACGAGCACCTTGGCGCCGACGGTGAGGCCCTGCTGGACTACGAGCCCAGCTTCATCATTCGCGGCCTGTCCAACTTGCGCCTCAAGCTCACGCCCGCGTGACCTGCTGATCCTCTCCCCGCCGGGGAGAGGACGGAGCGCTAAGCAGCCGCCAGCACACTCGCGTCGCGCGGCTGCAGCGTGGCGGCGATCTGATCCTCGGTCAGGCCGTAGTCGGCGATGTCGTAGCGATGCCGCTGCAGCTTGCGATGGCCGCGCCTGGCCATGAACTTGGCCATCTGCCGCTCCACGTCCAACGTGAACGGGGTGCCGAGCATGGCGTAAACCTTGCCCATTTCGGCCCGCCAATCCTGGTGCATGTCGGTGAAGGCGACATCGATCCCCGCCACCGCATGGCGATCTCGCGCGTGCGCCGTCCGTTCGGTGCGCAGCGCCACCTTGCGCAGCCATTCGCGCCCGATCCAATGGCGGTCGACCTCGTCCGATTGCACCATCATCTGATTATGAACAAGCGAGGCGGAGGAGCCGACCACCTCCTTGCCGTTACGGTGGAGCACGACGATGCGCGCATCTGGAAACGTGTGCAGCACCGCGTCGAGATCCTGGCTGAACTGCGGCAGCTTGAGGATCCAGGGCCGGTTGCCCTTGTCACGCCGCAGCCACTTGATCGTCTGCAGGTGCTGGCGGAACTCGGCGTAGATCGGCCGGCTGTCCAGCGCCTCGGCATAGCGAGCGAAGCTGGGGATGCACCATTGTGCTTCGAACGCTGCGCCATAGAGCGCGACGTTATGGAGGCCGATCTCCTCGTCCGCCTGATGCGGTCGGACCGGGTGGATCACGCCGAAGCGCGGATTGAGCCAGTGTGCCACGCGCAAGGCCAGCCATCCGCGCAGGCGCCGATCGTCGATCGGCAGCCAGTTCCAGCGCGGCAGCGGGTTCCAGCTTTCGAAGAACCGCGTGTAGGCGAACCGCTTGTCGCAAGCGAGCAGGCGCTGCATCCGCGTGCTGCCCGACCGCATCTGGCCAACGACGATGATCGGCGCGCGCAGCGGCACTTGTGCGATCTCGGGGCGGCGCTGCCACAACGCGGTCGCGCGCAATCGACCGGCGAGAGCCGCGACGAGCTGGCCGTAGGCAATCGTGGTGCCCAGCGGCGTCAGCGCCGCTTCGTCATGCAACGAGGCGGTCAGCCGGTCCAACCGGTCGCGCCAACCATCCTCGGCGCCGAAGTCGTGCAAGCCGGTGGTCTGCCGCGCGGCCGCGAGCAGCGCGTTCGGCTCCAGGCTCGGTCGCGAAAACCAGCCACGCCGCCAGGCACGCTCCAACCCCTCGTTCACGAAGCCGAGTCGGTCGTTGCCGCTGCTGCACCCTGCGGAGATAACCATCCCTGCGACAACTCGCGACAACTGCTAAGGTGCCGCGGAAGCTCGGCTTTGCCCGTGAGTACTCGCGAATGTTGCCGCAGTGAGGCCTGATGCGGATGTCCGCCGAGAGGTTGCGGGCGGCCTTCGACAAGCTCAGGCTGGGCAGCATCAAGCCACGACGCGCACCGGCACACCCTTCGCCGCCGGCGTCTTCGACTCCTCGTCATGATACCACACGGGGATCAGCGGATTGAGCTCCGGATAGTACCCCGCGATGCAGCCGCGCGGCAGCAGGAAGGGCGTCACGGCCAAACCATCGACCTGCCTGTGCACGCCATCGCCCGCATCGGTGACCAAGCCGACGACCTGACCCTTCGCCAACCCTGCAGCCTCGATGTCTTCGGGGTTCATCAGCACCACGTCGCGTGTGCCCTCGATCCCGCGCAGGCGGTCCGAATAGCCATAGATCGTGGTGTTGAACTGGTCGTTGGAGCGCAAGGTGATCAGGCGGAAGCGACCCGGCGCATCCTCGAACCCGACCGAACGCAGCCCGGTCGGCACGGTGAACTGCGCCTTGCCGCTTTCGGTCTTCCAGACCCGCTCTCGCGCGGCATTGCCCTTGTAGAAGCCGCCTGGCGTGAAGACGCGATCGTTGAAGTCGTGGAATATCTCCGGATAGGTCTCCGCGATCGCATCGCGGATCGTGGCGTAGTCGCCGACCCAGGTGTCCCACGGCACCTTGGCATTGGGCGGCAGCGTCGCCTTGGCCATGCCGGCGACGATCGCGACTTCGGACTTCAGGTGTTTGGACGCTGGCGTGTTCTTGCCCAGCGAGCCGTGGATGCAGGAGAGCGAATCCTCCATCGTCACGGCCTGTTCGCCGGTCGCCTGCGCATCGGTTTCTGAGCGGCCGAGGCATGGCAGCAGGTAGGCGACCTGGCCGTTGATCAGGTGGCTGCGATTAAGCTTGGTCGCGATCTGCACGGTGAGGCGCATGCGGGTCCACGCCTCCTCCATCGCCCGATGTTCGGGAATGGCGCGCACGAAGTTGCCGCCCAGGCCGATGAAGGCCTTGACCTGGCCCGACAGGATGTTCTGGCACGCCACCACGGTGGTCATGCCTTCGTCCCGCGGCGGCTCGAAGCCGAACTGCTCGGCCAGCTTGTCGAGCGGTACCAGATCGGGCTTTTCCGAGATGCCGACGGTACGCTGGCCCTGCACGTTGGAGTGCCCGCGGACCGGCGAGATGCCTGCCCCCTCGCGCCCGACATTGCCCTTCAGCAGCCACAGGTTGGTCAGCGTGGACAGGTTGTGGAAGCCGTGCACCTGCTGCGTCAGGCCCATGCCGTACATGCAGATCGAGTTCTTGGACTCGACGTAGATCTGCGCCGCCTCCTCGATGTCGGCGCGCCGCAAGCCACTCTCGCGCTCGATCTCGTCCCAGCCGGTCGCGTCGGCGTGGGCCTTGATCTCGGCAAAGCCAATGGTGTGCTGCTCGATGAAGTCGACGTCGAGGACGTGCGGCCCACCTGCCGCCAGCGCCTGCTCCTCGGCCGCGAGCACGTACTTGATCATGCCGGTGATCGCCGCGATGTCGCCGCCCGCCTTCACCTGCAGGTAGAGCGTGGAGATCTGCGTCGCCTTGGGCGTCAGCATCTCGACGGGGCTCTGGGGGTTCTTGAACACCTCCAGCCCCTTCTCGCGAATGGGATTGAAAGTGACGATCCGGCAGCCGCGCTTTACCGCTTCCTGCAACGGGTGCAGCAGGCGCGGGCTGTTGGTACCCGGGTTCTGGCCGAAGAAGAAGATGGAGTCGCAATGGTCGAAGTCGCTCAGCACGCACGTGCCGACGGGCGAGCCGATCACCTTCTTGAGCGCGACCGAGGTCGTCTCGTGGCACATGTTCGAGCTGTCGGGCAGGTTGTTGTGCCCATAGAGCCTGGCGAACAGAGCGTAGAGGTAGCTCGTCTCCAGGCTGGCGCGCCCCGACGAGTAGAACACCGCGGCACCGGGATCGATCGCCTTGAGCTCGGCGCCGATCGCATTGAACGCCTCATCCCAGGAACAGGGTACGTATTTATCGCTGGCCGGATCGTAGCGCATCGGGTGCGTCAGCCGGCCGGTCTGCTCGAGGTCGTGGTCCTTCCAGCCCTTCAGCTCGGTGACGGTGTGCTTGGCGAAGAACTCGGGCGTGCAGCGCCGCGTGGTCAGCTCCCACAGCGTCGCCTTGGCGCCGTTCTCGCAGAACTCGGCGACGTGGGGCTTTGCAGGCTTACCCCACGCGCATGAGACGCACATGAAGCCCTTGACCTTGTTCTGCCGCCGCAGCGTGTCGATCGCACCTGGCGTCGGCCGCTCACGCAGGGCCGTCTCGGCGATCCCGCGCAGCGATCCCCAGCCGCCTTCCGTTCCGGTGTAGTGAACGGTCTCGTCTTCGTCGGCCATGGATTCTGCCTTATGTTGCGCAACGTTGCTGTAACGCGTCGCAGCGACTGAGGTTCACGGGCTTGCGGGAGCAGTAGCGCTCGCATTTTTGCATCGATCTGTTCGTTTCATTGCGTTTGCTCGATAGGGTAGCGGTAGGCAGGAGGAAGCACCCATGCGTCGCGCGTCACTCATCCCCAGCATCGGCCTCCTGCTGCTGTGCCTCGGCGTCGGTATCGACGGCGTGCGGAGGTGGCGCAGGCGAAGCGGCGCGGTCCCCCGAACTCCTGAAGAGATTGCCGCGGCCGCACAGGCCCGCGGGCTGCCGATCCCGCCTGCATGCGAGGCGGGCGTCTCCGCCAACCTGGCGCTGCTGGCCGAGCACGCGGCGCGCCTGCGCGCATGAGTGCGATCCTGGATCTTGCGGCGCAGGTGCGCTCCGGTGCGGTCAGCGCCGTCAGCCTGGCCGAACGCACGCTCGCCGATATCGCGCGTGCCGATATCGGCTTGAACGCCGTCACCCGCCTGCTGCCCGAGCGCGCCCTGAAGGAAGCCGCAGAGGTGGACGCCATGGTGGCAGCCGGGCGCGATCCCGGCCCGCTTGCAGGCGTGCCCTATGGCGTGAAGGACCTGTTCGACGTCCGCGGCCTGGCGACCACCGCCGGCTCCACGCTCTACGCCGGTGCGCCGCCGGCGACGCGCGATGCCGAAGCAGTGGCGCGCTTGCGTTCCGCCGGCGCGGTGCTGGTGGCGACGCTCAACATGGACGCGTTCGCCTACGGCTTTGCGACCATCAACGCCCATCACGGCACCACCCTGAACCCGCACGATCCCGCACGCCTTGCAGGCGGGTCTTCCGGCGGTTCGGCGGCGCTGGTCGCAGCGGGGCTGGTCCCCTTCTCGCTCGGCTCGGACACCAACGGCTCGATCCGCGTGCCGGCCAGTCTGACGGGGACCTTCGGCCTCAAGCCTACGCACGGGGACTTGCCGATGGACGGCGTCTTCCCGTTCGCAGCCAGCTTCGACGACATCAGCCCCTTCGCCAACAGCACCGCAGACCTCCACGCGGTCTGGGAAGTGCTGGCGGCTCGCGTCGTTGAGCCCCGGCGACGTGAGTTCCGGGTGGCTCGCCTCGGTGGCCGGTTCCGCCAGAACATCGACCCGGACCAGCTCGCCGCCATCGACGCGATTGCGCCGACAGCGCCGCTGCTGGACTTGCCCGACGTGGCGCGCGCACGCTCCGCCGCGTTCATCATCACCGCCTACGAAGGTGGCGCACTCCACCGCGAGCGCCTGGCGCGCGAAGCGATGGCCTTCGATCCCGCCGTGCGCGACCGCCTGCTCGCGGGCGCACTCCTGCCCAAGCGCCTGTACCTCGAAGCGCAGGCTTTCCGCCGCGCCTACGAGGCCAGAATCGCAGCGCTGGTTGCGGAGTTCGACGTATTGCTCGCGCCGGCGACGCCCTGTGCCGCGCCGCTGGTGGAGGACCCGCGCATTCTCATCGACGGTGCGCTGTCCCCCGCACGGGCGGATCTGGGCATCCACACCCAACCGATCAGCTTCCTCCGCCTGCCCGCGCTGAGCGTGCCCCTGCACCGGCCCGGTCGCTTGCCGCTCGGCCTGCAGCTGATCGGCCGGGCGCATCGCGAAGCGGACGTGTTTGCGTTTGCCGCGCAGCTGGAGGCACAAGGCGTGATCGGATGGTCGCAGCCGCGCGACACGGGGCAGGCTACGCAGCAGGGGGCAATGGCGTGACACAGACCACCTTGGTGGAGGCGCAAGAGCCGCCACCCGCTGCAGAGACCGGCGCCCTCGCCCGCTACTTCCAACTGGGCGCCCGTGGCACCGACGTGCGCACCGAAGTGCTTGCCGGCGTTACGACCTTCCTGACGATGGCCTATATCGTGCTGGTGAACCCGGCGATCCTGGGTAGCGCCGGCATGCCGGTGGCGGCGGTGGCAGCGGCAACCTGCTTTGCCGCGGCATTCGCCTCGATCTTGATGGGCCTGGTCGCCAACACGCCGTTGGCGCTGGCGCCGGGCATGGGGCTGAACGCCTACTTCAGCTACACCGTCGTCCAGCAGATGGGGGTGCCCTGGCAAGTCGCGCTGGGATGCGTGTTCATCTCCGGCGTCGCGTTCCTGGTGTTGACCGCGACCGGCGTACGCCAGTTGATCGTCGCTTCGATCCCGCAATATCTCTTCGCCGCGGTGGCAGGCGGGATCGGGCTGTTCATCGGCTTCATCGGCCTCAAGGACGCAGAGATCGTCGTCGCCAATCCGGCGACCTTCGTGGCGCTGGGCGATCTCAAGGCACCCGGCGCGGCGCTGGCGCTGTTCGGCCTGGTGGTGATCGGCGCGCTGAGCGTCTGGAAGGTGCGTGGGGCGATGCTGATCGGCATCGTCGCCACCGCGATCGTCGGCTGGCTGGCGGGACAGGTGAAGATCGACCCGCAGCCTTACTCGCTCTCCGCTCTGACGGGCACGGCCTTGCAGCTCGACCTCAAGGGCGTGTTCGGCCTTGGCGGCAGTCACGGGTTGGGCTTGCTGGAGATCCTGTTCGTGTTCCTGTTCGTCGACCTGTTCGACAACATCGGCACGCTGGTGGCCGTGACCAAGCGTGCCGGGCTGATGGACTCGGCGGGCCGTATCCCACGGCTCAACCGTATCCTGTTCACCGATGCCACTGCCACGATCGTGGGCTCGATGGCGGGCACCAGCACCGTCACCAGCTATGTCGAGAGCGCCGCCGGCGTGCAGGCGGGCGGGCGCACCGGGCTGACCGCGGTCGTCACCGGAGTGCTGTTCCTGCTGACCATGTTCGTTGCGCCCTGTGCCCAGCTGATCCCGCTTGCCGCCACCGCGCCTGCGCTGATCATCGTCGGCGGGCTGATGCTGCTGCCCTTGACCGAGGTCGAGTGGGAGGATCCGCTCTCCGCCATCCCTGCCTTCCTCACAGTGGCGATGATCCCGCTGACCTTCTCGATCGCCAACGGCCTGGCCTTCGGCATCACGGCGCATGCCGCGCTCAAGCTGGTGCGCGGCACGGTGGTCAAGGGTGACTGGTTCCTGCTGCTGCTCGCCGCCTTGTTCGTGGTGCGCTTCGCCTGGATGGGAGGCGCATGATGCGGTTGCTCTTCACGCTTGCCTTGTCGCTGTTGGCGACGCCCGCCCTCGCCAAGCCGCTCGACAAGACACCTCGCACAGTGGTCATGACCGCGTTCTTCCCCGAGTGGCAGGCGCTGGAGCACGCGGTTGAGACGCCCCGGACCTACAAGATCAACGGCCTGACCTTCCTCACTGGCAAGATGGAGGGCAAGCCGGTGGTGCTGATGCAAAGCGGCGTCAGCATGGTCAACGCGGCGATGAACACGCAGCTGGTGCTCGACCGTTTCAAGGTGAAGCGCATCGTCTTTTCCGGTATCGCCGGCGGCGTCGACCCGGACCTGACGATCGGCGACGTGGTCGTCGCGCAGGACTGGGCGCAGTACCTGGAGGTCTCCTTCGCGCGCAAGACGGCGCAGGGATGGAAGACGCCCGAGCCGGTCGACCCCGCAGCACCGAAGAACTGGGGCATGATGTTCCCGCGCGGCGTGCGCGTGGGCAACGCCAGCGAGCCGGCCGAGCGGCGCTACACCATCGCCGTCGATCCCGGCCTCGTCGCCCTTGCCCGGCAAGTGGCGGGCACGACGCGCCTGCAGCGTTGCGTCAGCGCGCAGCAGGCGCAGGCAGACGCACCGCGCGGCTCCTGCCTCGATCACGAGCCCAAGATCGTCGTCGGCGGCACGGGCGTCAGCGCCAGCGTGTTCGCCGACAATGCCGAGTTCCGCGAGTACCTTCAGGCCACCTACAAGGCCCGCGTGCTCGACATGGAGAGCGCCGCCGTGGCACAAGTCGCCTATGCGAACCAGGTGCCCGCGGTGGTGTTCCGCAGCTTGTCGGACCTCGCCGGAGGCGACGAGAGCGAGAACCAGATGCAGACCTTCATGGCGCTCGCCTCGGTGAACTCGGCGCAAGTGGTGCGCGCCTTCGTGAAGGCGCTGCCGAACTGATGGAGACCGTGCGCGCCACGAACGCCATCGTCACTGCGCCGCACGTGCTCGCCGCCGAGGCCGGCTGTGCCGTATTGCGCGACGGCGGCAACGCGAT
This sequence comes from Novosphingobium sp. 9U, assembly GCF_902506425.1. Lineage (NCBI taxonomy): Bacteria > Pseudomonadati > Pseudomonadota > Alphaproteobacteria > Sphingomonadales > Sphingomonadaceae > Novosphingobium > Novosphingobium sp. 9U. Next base: position 220,528 of record NZ_LR732469.1, read on the forward strand.
CGAGGCGACGGTGGCTGTGGCGGCGGCGCTGGCGGTGGTCTACCCGCACATGACCGGGATCGGCGGCGATGGCTTCTGGTTGATCCGCGAGCCGGATGGCCACGTGCACTCGATCCACGGGTGCGGCGGCGCGGCGGCCGCGGCAGACCTGTCGCTTTATGCCGCAATGGACGCGGTGCCGACCCGCGGGCCGCTTGCCGCAAACACGGTGGCAGGCACGATTTCCGGCTGGGCGGCGGCACTGGAAGAGCCGGGCTGCACTCTGCCGCTCGACCGGCTGCTGCGCGACGCGATCCACCATGCGGGGGCCGGCGTGCCCGTCACGGCCGGCGGAGAAGCGATCGCCGCGGCGAAGAGCGCGGAACTGCGCGCGCAACCGGGCAGCTACGGCGCGGTGTTCGAGCCGGAAGGCCGCCCGCTCCGCCAGGGCGACGTGCTGCGCCAGCCGCTGCTCGCCGCGACCCTGCGCCGGCTGGCGGCAAATGGGCTCGACGACTTCTATAGGGGCGAACTGGCCGCCGCGATTGCGCAAGACCTGCAGGCCTTGGGAAGTCCCGTCGTCGCCGCCGACCTCGCCGCACACGCGTCCAGCCGGCCCGAACCGCTGAGCGTGCCGATCGCCGGCGCCCGGCTCTACAACAGCACGCCGCCAACTCAAGGGTTCGCCTCGCTGGTGATCCTGGCGCTGTTCGACCGTCTCGTGGCGGACGCACCGGACCAGTTCGCGCACGTCCACGGCTTGATCGAGGCGACCAAGCAGGCCTTCCTCCTGCGCGATGCCCACGTCGGCGATCCGCTTCACACGGATTACGACTTCCAGGCCCTCCTCGACGATCCCGCGGCGCTCGACGCCCTCGCTGCCCGGCTCGATCCGGTGCGTGCCCTGCCCTGGCCCCAGCCGCCGCAATGGGGCGACACCTGCTGGTTCGGTGCGGCGGATAGCGAGGGTCGGGTCGTCTCCGCGATCCAATCGACGTACTTCGAGTTCGGCTCGGGCCTGGTGCTGCCGCAGACCGGGATCACCTGGCAGAACCGCGGCAGCTCGTTCCGCCTGGCCGAGTCCGGCTGGAATGCGCTCAAGCCCGGGCGCAAGCCGTTCCACACGCTCAATCCGGCGCTGGCGGTGTTCGACGATGGGCGCGTCATGGCTTACGGCACCATGGGCGGCGAGGGTCAGCCGCAGACGCAGGCTGCGTTGTTCACCCGCTATGCCCGCTTTGGGATCGACCTGCAGGAGGCGATCAGCGCGCCGCGTTGGCTGCTGGGGCGCACCTGGGGCGAGCAGTCGACCACGCTCAAGCTGGAGGACGGGTTCAACGAGGCGCTCTACGCGCAACTGGCGCAAGCCGGCCACGACGTGGAGCGGGTCGGCCCACTGACCGCAACCATGGGCCACGCCGGCGCCATCGTACGCCTTTCTGGCGGCGGCTTCCAAGGCGCCACCGACCCACGCAGCGACGGTGGAGTGAGCGGGTGGTGAGTGTAAGCCTGTCCAGATCCTCCCCTGCAAGGGGAGGTGGCGCGCGGCGCAAGCCGCGTGACGGAGGGGTGTCACCGCTGGCGGAGTGCATGACCGAGAGGGTTACACCCCTCCACCACCGCCTACGGCGGCGGTCCCCCTCCCCTTGCAGGGAAGGATCTTGGCGATGACCGGCGCCCGCGCGGTGACCCGATGCGATGAACTCGGCCTGCCGCCTTACAGCGACATGCCGGGCGGGCTCTACCGCGGCTATCTCACCCCCGCCTACCTTGCCGCGCAGGATGCGCTCGCCGGCTGGATGGCCGAGGCTGGCATGGCCGTCCGCCGCGACCCGGCCGCCAATCTCGTCGGCCGCTACGAGGGCACGGATCCGCAAGCGCCGGCCCTGCTCATCGGCAGCCATCTCGATTCCGTGCGCGACGGCGGCCGCTATGACGGGCCGCTGGGCATTATGCTCGGCATTGAGTGCGTCGCCGCGCTCAGCGCGCAGGGCCGGCGCTTGAAGTTTCCCATCGAGGTCTACGCCTTCGGAGACGAGGAGGGCTCCCGCTTTCCTGCGGCCATGCTGACCAGCCGCGCAATAGCCGGGACTTTGACACCGGCCGCGCTGGAGATTGCCGATGCCGAGGGCATGACCTTGCAGGCGGCGCTCGAACTCGCGTCTACCTCCCCGTTCGTTCTTGAGGCTTACCTGACCGCCGCTCGCGCACCTGGCTCTACCCTCGCCTACCTCGAAGCCCATATCGAGCAAGGTCCGGTCCTCGAAGCCGAGGGCCTGGCCGTCGGCACCGTTACCGGCATCGCCGCGCAGCTGCGCTACAAGGTGAGCGTGCAAGGCATGGCGGGCCACGCCGGCACCACCACGATGCACCTGCGCCGCGATCCGCTCGCCGGCGCGGCAGAGATGGTGCTCGCGGTGGAGGCGCTGGCCCGGGCCGACAACTCGGACGTGGTCGCCACTGTCGGCGCGATCGAGGCGCTGCCGGGCGCGCCTAACGTGATCCCCGGCGAAGTCCGCTTCACCATCGACGTGCGCTCCGGCGCCGTCGAACGCCGCGACGCGGTGGCCGAGGCGATCCTGGCCCGAATTGCCGACATTGCCAGCGTGCGCAATCTGAACCTAGCCGTGCCCCGCATCCACGACTTGCCCGCCAGCCCCTGCGACCCCTTGCTGATGAACCTCATGGATCAGGCGCTCGCCGGGGCTGGCCAGCCCGTCCGTCGCCTAGTCTCGGGCGCCGGGCACGACGCCATGAACATCGCCGCGCTGTGCCCCACCGCAATGCTGTTCATTCGCTGCAAGGACGGTATCAGCCACAATCCCGCCGAGCACGTCGACCCCGCCGATGCGCAGATCGCGTTGCAGGTCATGCTCGGATTCATCGAACGACTGGCCGCCACTTATGCCTGACCTGGACCCGCTTCTGTTCGGCGAGATCGACCCGCCTCAGCGCCTGCTGATGGGCCCCGGCCCGGTCAATGCGCACCCGCGCGTGCTGCGGGCGATGAGCGCGGACCTTCTGGGCCAGTTCGATCCCGAGATGACCGGCTACATGAACCAGGTCATGGCGCTCTACCGCCCGATCTTCGGCACGGCGAATGAGTGGACGATGCTGGTCGACGGCACCGCGCGCGCCGGGATCGAAGCCGCGCTGGTCAGCCTGGTGGCACCGGGCGACACCGTGCTGGTCGTCAACTTCGGGCGCTTCGGCCTGCTGCTGACCGAGATCCTGGCGCGGATCGGCGCAGTGGTCGAGACGGTCGAGGCGCCCTGGGGCGAGGTCGTGCAGCTCGAGGCCATCGGCGAGGCGATCCACCGCGTCCAGCCGCACGTCGTCGCCACCATCCACGGCGACACCTCGACCACGATGGCGCAGCCGCTCGATGGCCTTGGCGAGCTGGCCCATGCCGCCGGCGCGCTGCTCTATGTCGATGCGACCGCGACCATCGGCGGCATGGAGCTCGCCGCCGACCGCTGGGGCGCGGACGTCGTGACCGGCGGCTTGCAGAAGTGCCTGGGCGGGCCCTCCGGATCGGCGCCGATCACCATCTCGCCTCGTTCCGCCGAGCACATCGGGCGCCGCCGCCATGTCGAACAGGGCATCCGCCGCCGCGACATCGCCGATGGGCAAGGACCGCGGATCGGTTCGAACTACTTCGACCTGGCCATGATCATGGATTATTGGTCCGAGAAGCGACTGAACCACCACACCGAGGCGACCAGCATGCTCTACGCCGCGCGCGAATGTGCGCGCATCGCGCTGGGCGAGGGTCTGGAGGCGCGATACGCCCGCCACGCCAGCGCCGGCCGGGCGATGACCGTGGGCCTACGCGCCATGGGGCTGACGGTGTTCGGCGACGATGCCTATCGCATGACGAACGTCACCGGCGTGCACATCCCGGACGGTGTGGATGGCGAGGCGGTCCGCACCATGATGCGCGAGGCGTTCGAGATCGAGATCGGCACCGCGTTTGGTCCTTTGCAGGGCAAGATCTGGCGTCTGGGCGCGATGGGCTACAACGCGATGAAGCACAAAGTGCTGCTGACGCTCGCGGCGCTGGAGGCGTGCCTGAGAGCGCAGGGCTACGCCGTGCCGCTGGGCGAGGCGGTGCCGGCGGCACTGGAGGCATGGTGACCGGGGGCGTGCCTGTCCTCCCCGGGACGGGGAGGGGGACAATCCGCAGGATGGTGGAGGGGACTCGCGTCCTCAAGCAGCCTCGCGTGCGGGCGAGAATTCCCTCCACCACCGGCTGCGCCGGCGGTCCCCCTCCCCGCACCGGGGAGGACAGGTCGTGAGAGACCTCGTCGGCTACGGCGCCCACCCGCCCGACCCGCAGTGGCCGAACGGCGCGCGGGTGGCGGTGCAATTCGTCATCAATTACGAGGAAGGCGCCGAAAATTCGGTGCTGAACGGCGACGCGGGCTCCGAGGCGTTCCTGTCCGAGATGGTCGGTGCACAAAGCCACCCGGCCCGCGCGATGGCGATGGAGAGCCTCTACGAATACGGCAGCCGCGCCGGGTTCTGGCGGCTCCATCGCCTGTTCACGCAGCGCGCCCTGCCCGTCACCGTGTTCGGCGTCGCCAAGGCCATGGAGATGAACCCCGAGGCGGTCGCTGCCATGCTCGCCGCGGGATGGGAAATCGCCAGCCACGGCCTGCGCTGGATCGACTACCAGACGGTGCCCGAAGCCGTCGAACGCTCCCACATCGCCGAGGCCATCGCGCTGCACACGCAGCTCACCGGCAGCCGCCCACTCGGCTGGTATCAGGGCCGCACCTCGCCCAACACTGCGCGGCTAGTCGCCGAGGAAGGCGGCTTTCTCTACGATGCCGATAGCTACGCCGACGATCTGCCCTATTGGCAAGGCCCCCAGCTGATCGTCCCCTACACGCTCGACGTGAACGACATGAAGATCGTCGCACTCAACGGCTTCACCGAGGGCGAGCAGTTCTTCCGGCATCTGCGCGACACCTTCGACCAGCTGCGCGAGGAAGGCGGCCGCATGATGAGCGTAGGGCTTCACGGCCGCATCGCCGGCAAGCCCGGCCGCGCACGCTGGCTCGCCCGCTTCCTCGACCATGTGATGCAGCACGAGGACGCCTGGGTAGCGCGACGGATCGATATTGCCCGCCACTGGATGGAGGTGCACCCTCATGCGGATTGACGATCCCGCGCTCCTCGCCGAAGTCACCGCCGCGTTCCACGCCTACGAAGCCGCACTGATGGCCGACGACATCGCCGCGATGGACGCGCTGTTCCACGATGCGCCTACCACCAACCGCTATGGGGTCGGCGAAGTGCTCTACGGCATCGAGGCGATCCGGGCGTTCCGCAAGGGCCGCGGCGGCTCGCCCCCGCGCAAGCTCGGCCGGGTGGCGATCACCACTTATGGCGACAGCTTCGCCACTGCCGATGCCGAGTTCGTCCGCGAAGGATCGGACCGCCGGGGACGCCAGACGCAGACGTGGGTCAGGTTCGCGGATGGCTGGAAGGTCGTCTCCGCCCACGTCAGCCTGGAAGGGACGACCGCGTGACCGCGCTGTTCGAGCACAGCCCCTGGGTCGAGGAGCGCGCCGATGCCCGGCCCTCCTCGGGCGATCGCCATGCCGACCTGATGGCCGTACTTTATATGGCCAGCCCCGAGGAGCAGCTCGCCCTGATCCGCGCGCATCCTGAGCTCGCCGGCAAGGCCGCGATCGACCGGACGCTCACCCAAGTTTCCGCCGCCGAGCAAGCCAGTGCCGGGCTCGATCGCCTCACCCCGGAGGAATACGAGCGCTTCCACGCGCTCAACGCCGCCTATCGTGCGCGCTTCGACATGCCGTTCATCATCTGCGTGCGCCTGACCGACAAGGCCGGTATCCTTCGCGAAATGGAGCGCCGCCTCGGCAACACGCGCGACGAGGAAGTCGCCACCGCGCTCGCGCAGATCGGCGAGATTGTCCGGCTGCGCCTCCAGGACACCGGCTCATGAGCCTGGCCGAGCTCGAAGCGGACCTCGCCCGCCAGCTCATGCTGATCGGCCACGGTGGCGCCGACTGGACTCGTCCACGCACACATCCCGATGGCCATGTCCACGACGTGATCATCGTGGGCGGCGGGCAGAGCGGGCTGGCCGCTGCGTTCGGCCTGCTGCGCGAGCGGGTGTCGAACATCCTGGTCATCGACGAGAACCCGGCGGGTTACGAAGGGCCCTGGGAAACCTACGCGCGCATGATCACGCTGCGCACGCCCAAGGACCTGACGCCGATCGACTTCGGCGTCCCCGCCCTCACCTACCGCGCCTGGTGGGAAGCGCAGCACGGCGCGGACGGATGGGCCGAGGTCGATAAGATCGCTCGCGGCGACTGGATGCGCTACTTGCGCTGGTACCGCCAGGTGCTGAACCTGCCGGTGCGCAACGACACCAGGCTCAAGGCGATCGTGCCGCTCGGAGACGGGCTGTTCCGTCTAGACCTCGTCGGCGGAGATCGCCTGCTCACCCGCAAGGTCGTGCTCGCCACCGGCATCCAGGGCGGCGGCGAGTGGCACACGCCGCCGATGATCTCGCGCGCGCTCGCGCCCGACCGCTACGCGCACACCAGCCAGCCGATCGACTTCGCCCCGCTCGCCGGCAAGCGCGTCGCCATCCTGGGCGGCGGCGCCTCGGCGTTCGACAATGCCAATGCGGCGCTCAGCCAACGTGTCGGCGAAGTTCACGTCCACATCCGCCGCAAAGTGCTGCCGCGCATCAACCCGATCCGCTTCATGGAGCGCGTGGGCTTCACCGCGCGCTATCCGGCGCTCAGCGACGCCGAAAAGTACGCGGTGATGCACGCGTTCCTGGGCCATAACCAACCCCCTACGAACGACACCTTCCACCGCGCCGCCGCGTGGCCGGGGTTTCAGCTGCACTTGGGCTCGCCCTGGCTCTCCGTCGAGGAGACGGGAGATGGCGCCAGGGTCCAGACCCCGCAGGGGAGCTTCGAGTACGACTTCCTGATCCTTTCGACCGGCCTCGTCAGTGACCCCGCCCTGCGCCCCGAACTGCGGCTGGTCGCCGACCGGATCGCCCGCTGGTCAGACCGCTACACGCCCCCGAACGGCCAGGAGAATGCCCTCATCGATGCGCATCCTTATCTCGGCCCTGCGTTCGAGTTTCTTGCGCGCGATCCTGCCGACACCACTCTGCACGGGCTGTTCGCCTTCAACTATTCGGCGCTGATCAGTCTGGGCCTCTCCGCCTCGGCGCTGTCAGGCCTCAGGAACGCGCTGCCCCGGCTGGTCAAGGGCGTAGCCGACCAGCTGTTCCTCGACGATCGCGCGGAGCTCATCGCCGACCTCATCGCCTACGAGGAGCACGAGTTCCTGGGCGAATGGCCTTCCAATGCGGAGGCCGCAGCATGAGCAGCCTCTCCACCCACGTGCTCGACACCACCCACGGCCGCCCTGCCGCCGGCGTCGCGCTCACGTTGTATGACGCCCATGGCGCACCGCTGTTCGCCGGCACGACCAACGAGGACGGCCGCTGCCCCGGGTTGCCCGCGCTCGCCACGGGGCTCTACGCCTTGCGCTTCGCCGTCGCCGATTACTTCCGGGCGTCGGGTGTCGATCTGCCGGAGCCACCGTTCCTCGACGTGGTGACGATCGACTTCGGCGTCTCGGGCGAAGGCCACTACCACGTGCCCTTGCTGGTCTCGCCGTTCGGCTACTCGACCTATCGGGGCAGCTGAGGTGACCGTGCGCTTCCTTGTCGACGGCGAGGTGATCGCGCTGGATGAGGTCGATCCGACCGCCACCCTGCTCGACCACTTGCGCTACCGCCTGCGCCGCACCGGCACCAAGGAAGGCTGCGCGGAAGGCGACTGCGGCGCCTGCACGGTGCTGGTGGGGGAGCTTCAGCCCAATGCGGTCGCATGGCGCGCGGTGAATGCCTGCGTGACGTTCCTGCCGATGCTCCATGGCAAGGCGCTGATGACTGTCGAAAGCCTGGTTACGGACGGTCAGCTCACCCCCCTGCAGGCTTGCATGGCCGCCAACGGCAGCTCGCAGTGCGGGTTCTGCACACCCGGGTTCGTCATGTCGCTGCACGGCCGCGCGATCGGTGCCAGCGGGTGCGAGTTGCCGGTAGCGGATGTGATTGCCGGCAACTTGTGCCGCTGCACCGGCTACGGGCCGATCCTGGCGGCAGGCGACACGGTCGCTGCGCTGTCGCAGGACGATGCCGCGCTGGTGCCTGCACTCCAGGCGATCGCCCTGCACGACACTGCCGGAGGCGAGTGGCACGGCCGCCGCTGGTTCGCCCCGCGCAGCGCCGACATGCTCGCGCAACTCCTTGCCGAGCACCCCCAGGCGCGCATCGTGGCGGGCGCGACCGACGTCGGGCTGTGGGTCACCAAAGGTCTGCGCGAACTCGACACGCTGATCTTCATCAGAGACGTCGAAGAACTGCGCGCGATCGACGAAACGCCCGACAGCCTGACGCTAGGCGCAGCGGTGACTTATGCTCAGGCGCACGCCGCCCTCGGCCGGCTGCACCCGGACATGGGCGAACTGGTGCGGCGGATCGGCGGCCTGCAGGTGCGCAATGCCGCCACCATTGGCGGCAACATCGCCAACGGCTCGCCGATCGGCGATGGTCCGCCCGCGCTGATCGCGCTCGGCGCCACTCTGACGCTGCGCAGCACGCAAGGCCGCCGCACCATGCCGCTGGAGGACTACTTCCTCGACTACGGCCGGCAGGACTTGCGCGCGGGCGAGTTCGTGGAGAGCCTCTCCGTGCCACGCCCCGCCCCTGAGACCGTGATCCATATCGCCAAGCTGTCGCGCCGTTTCGACAGCGACATCTCCGCCGTGTGCGGCGCGATTGCGCTTACCTTGCGCGACGGCTTGATCGCCGAAGCCCGCGTCGCGTTCGGCGGCATGGCCGCGACGCCGCGCCGGGCGGCGGCCTGCGAGGCGGCGCTGATGGGCCAACCCTTTACGCACACTACCATGACGGTAGCCGGCCAGGCCCTCCGCCAGGATTTTGCGCCGCTCACCGACGTTCGAGGGAGCGCCGACTATCGCCTTGAAGCTGCCGCCAACCTTCTGTACCGCCTTTTCGCGCGCGAGCAGGGGCAGGCGACCAGCGTGCTGGAACTCGAGCCGACCGATGGCTGAACGCGACCCGGCCCTGGTGCTCGACAAGCCCTCGCACCCGCACGACAGCGCACACCTGCATGTCAGCGGCGCGGCGCGCTACGCTGATGACATGCCCGAGCCGGCGGACATACTCCATCTCGCCTTTGGCCAGAGCAAACAGGCGCATGCCCGCATCGTCGCGATGGACCTGTCCCAGGTCCTCGCCGCGGAGGGCGTGATCGCAGTCTATACCGCAGGCGACATCCCGGGCGAGAACAACGTCGGCCCCGTCGCGCACGACGACCGGCTGCTGGCCGATGGCGAGGTCGTGTTCATGGGCCAGCCGGTGTTCCTCGTCGCCGCGACGAGCCAGCTTGCGGCGCGCGAGGCCGCACGGTTGGGGCAAGTTTCCTACGAAGTGCGCGAAGCGTTGCTGACCGTCGACCAGGCACGTGCCGCCGCCTCGCTGATCGAGCCGACCCAGCACATGCGCCGCGGCGATGCCGGGGCCGGTCTGGCAAGCGCCGCAAATCGGCTCGCCGGCCGCTTCGCTATGGGCGGGCAGGATCATTTCTACCTTGAAGGCCAGGTCGCCGTCGCGACTCCGGGCGAGGACGGGCAGGTGCACCTGCTCAGTTCGACTCAGCACCCCAGCGAAGTGCAGCACCTGGTCGCCAACCTGCTCAACCTCACCTCGGCCGACGTGACCGTCGAAGTGCGGCGCATGGGCGGTGCGTTTGGGGGCAAGGAAACGCAGGCCGCGCTGTTCGCCGCCGCCGCCGCGCTCGTCGCGCATCGCACCGGCCGCCCCGCCAAGTTCCGCTGCGATCGCGACGACGACATGGTCCTGACCGGCAAGCGCCACCCCTTCGAAGTCGCCTACGAAGTCGGCTTCGACGACGAGGGCCGCTTGCACGCGCTATCCCTGCAGCTTGCCTCGAACTGCGGTGCAACGCTCGACTTGTCCTCCGCCATCAACGACCGCGCGATGTTCCATGCGGACAACTGCTACTTCGTGCCTCACATCGCCATCGCGTCGGAGCGGCTGAAGACCAACACCGTGTCCGCGACCGCGTTCCGTGGCTTCGGTGGCCCGCAAGGCATGCTGGCGATCGAACGCGTGATCGATCACGTAGCCGCCGCCCTCGGCCGCGACCCGCTCGATGTGCGCGTGATCAACCTCTACGGGCCCGGCCGCGACTTGACCCCCTACGACATGCCGGTGGCCGACAACATCGCCCCGCCACTCATCGCGCGGCTGCGCGAGACGTCCCGCTACGACGCGCGCGTTCGCGAGGTGGAAGCGTTCAATGCCGCCAACGCGATCCTGAAAAAGGGCATCGCACTCACCCCGGTGAAGTTCGGCATCAGCTTCACGACCACCCACCTCAACCAGGCGGGCGCGCTGGTGCACGTCTATGCCGACGGCTCCATCCAGGTGAACCACGGCGGCACCGAGATGGGCCAAGGGCTCTACGTGAAGGTGGCGCAAGTGGTGGCGGACGTGTTCGCAGTGCCGCTTGCGCGCGTGCGCATCACCGCCACCCGGACCGACAAGGTTCCCAACACCTCGGCCACCGCAGCCTCGTCGGGTGCGGACCTCAATGGCATGGCCGCGTTTGAGGCGGCAATGACGATCCGCGACCGGCTCGCCGCCTTCCTTGCGCGAACATACGACTGCGAGCCTGGCCATGTGCTGTTCACTCCGGCCGGCGTGCTGGTGGCGGGCGAAGTGCTGGAGTTCGGCCATGTCGCGCGCAAGGCGCACATCGGCCGCGTGTCCCTATCTTCGACCGGATACTATGCGACACCCGGCATCGCCTACGACCGGGCCGCGCACAAAGGCCGTCCGTTCTACTACTTCGCCTATGGCGCCGCCGTGTCGGAAGTCGCGATCGACACCCTGACCGGCGAGCACAAGGTTCTGGCGGTCGACATCCTTCATGATGTCGGCCGCTCATTGAACGCCGCCATCGACCTTGGGCAGATCGAAGGCGGGTTCCTGCAGGGCCAGGGGTGGCTCACCACGGAGGAGCTGGTGTGGGACAAGACCGGGCGCCTGCTCACGCATAGCCCCGCGACCTACAAGATCCCCACCGCCTCCGACCGACCCAAGCGGCTGCGGATCGACTTGTGGGATGGCGAGAATGCCGAGCCGACGATCAATCGCTCCAAGGCCGTGGGCGAGCCGCCGTTCATGCTGGCGATCTCCGTCTTCTCCGCGCTCAATCGTGCGATCGCCGCCACCAACCCCGACAAGCGCGACATGCCGCCGCTGAACGCCCCCGCCACGCCCCAGGCGATCCTCGCCGCCATTGCGAGGCATCGCCAAGGGTCGTTGGGCGCATGACCCAGTGGATCGGCTGGCTCCGCCATTTGCCCGACCGCCCTACGGCCATGATCTCGCTGCTCGCGACCGAGGGGTCCGCCCCGCGTGGCGCCGGCACCCGCATGCTGGTCTGGGCCGAGGGGCAGGAAGGCACGATTGGCGGCGGGCAGCTGGAGCTGCGCGCCATCGAGCAGGCGCGCGCGGTACTGGACCTGCCGCGCGGCACGTGGCGGGTGCAGGACTACCCGCTCGGGCCACTGCTCGGCCAGTGCTGCGGCGGGCGGGTGCGGCTGATGGTGGAGCATCTCGATCCAGCGGCGCTCGACTGGCTGCACGATGCCGAACCCGGCCGCATGCTGGAGACGCGGCTGCGCGATGGTGCGGTGACTCGCGCCGTACACTTGCGCGAGACCGCCACGCGCCAGTCCGCACGCGGCGAGCGGCCCGTTGCGGGTGCGCGCATGGTCGAACCGGTCGGCGAGCGCCCGCGCCCGTTGTACCTGTTCGGCGCCGGTCACGTCGGCCAGGCGATTGCCCGGCACGCCGTCGGCCTGCCCTTCCAGCTGGCCTGGTTCGACACCCGGCCCGAGGAGGCGGCGATCGACGGCGTGACCCTCGTGTCCGAGGAGACCGTGGCCGATTGCCTCGCCGACGCGCCGGCGGATGCGGCGGTGGCGATCCTGACGCACGACCATCCGCTCGACTACCACCTCGCGCTCGCGGCGCTGTCCGGCAAGCCGCTCACCTTCGTCGGCCTGATCGGCTCATCGACCAAGATCGCCCGCTTCCGCTCGCGCCTGGCCGCGGATGGCGTCGGCGAAGAGGCGCTCGCCCGCCTAACCGCACCGATCGGCCTTCCCGGCGTGCGCGGCAAGGAGCCGGATGTGATCGCGATCTCAGTGTTGGCGCAACTGCTGACGCTGAGGGCCGAGTGAGCGTGGGCAACGCAGATCCTCCCCTGCAAGCGGAGGGGGACGGCCTGCAAGGCCTGCGCATCTCGCTACAGGCGGTCCCCTCACACGTCGGGGCTCGCACCTCATGATCCACGCCTTGCGCGCCGAGCTGCTCTCCGTCCCGCATGATCCTCGCGATCACCCCCACCCTATGCGCCACGAAGCCGACGGCTTGCTCGTCATCGAGGATGGCATTGTCGTCGCCCGCGGGCGCTACGCTGAGCTCTCCAAGCGCTACCCCGACGTCCCGACCCAAACCCTCCCCGGCCTCGTCGTCCCCGGCTTCATCGACGCGCACGTCCACTACCCTCAGACCGACCGCATCGCCTCGCACGGCGAGCAGTTGCTCGACTGGCTGGATCGCCACATCTTTCCCGCCGAACAGGCCTTCGCCGATCGCGCCCACGCCGACGAAGTCGCAGGGTTCTTTCTCGACGAACTGCTGCGCAACGGCACCACCAGTGCGCTGGTATTCCCGACCGTGCACGAGGGTTCGGTCGACGCGCTGTTCGACGCAGCGCAACAGCGCAACATGCGCGTGATCTCGGGCAAAGTACTGATGGACCGCGGCCCCGTAGGCCTGCGCGACACGGTGGCGAGCGGGCGGGCTGAGAGCGAAGCGCTGATCCGGCGCTGGCGCGGACGCGGCCGGCTGGGCTACGCAGTCACTCCTCGCTTCGTGCTCGCCTCCAGCGACGCACAGCTGGCGGACGCGGGCGCGTTGCTCGCCGAGCACCCGGACGTGCTGATGCATACGCACCTAGCCGAGAATGTTCGCGAATGCGACGCGGTCGCCGAGCGGTTCGCCGACGCCGCAGACTACCTCGACGTCTACGACCGCTTCCGCCTGGTGACCGCGCGTTCGGTCTTCGCACATGGCATCCACATGTCCGATCGGGCCTGCGCGCACTTGCACCACAGCGGCGCGGGGGTGGCGATATGCCCCAGCTCCAACTTGTTCCTGGGCTCGGGCTTCTTCAACTTCGGCCTGAACGATCGCCACAAGGTGCGCCTAGGCCTCGGCACCGACGTGGGTGCGGGCACTTCGTTCTCCATGCTGCGCACGGCGGGCCTCGCGTACCAGGCGGCGCTGGCGCGGTGCGAGGCGCTGGACCCGTTCCGGGCGCTGTATCTCGCGACCGCCGGTAGCGCCGCCCTGCTTCACATCGGCGACAAGGTCGGCGCGCTGGAGCCGGGGCAAGAAGCCGATTTCCTTGTGCTCGATCCCGCCGCCACGCCTTTGCTGGCGCGCCGCACCGCGCGAGCCGATCTCGCGGACCGGCTGTTCGCGTTGCAGATCCTGGGCGACGACCGCGCGGTGGCCGCCACGTACGTCATGGGCCAGCGCGCCTGGAGCCGAGGGACGTAAGAGTCAGCACAACCAGGGGCAGCGACATGCACGATCAAGACGACGCGCTCTGGAACGCCGACCTCGCGCCGACGGGGCCGGAGCAGCGCACTTGGCGCTGGTACCACTTCGCGGCGCTGTGGGTGGGCATGGTCGTCGCGGTCCCGACCTGGATGCTGGCGTCCGGGCTGATCGAGCAAGGCATGTCGGCCGTGCAGGCGACCTGGACGGTGCTGCTGGGCAACGTGATCATCCTGGCGCCGATGCTGCTGATCGGCCATCCCGGAGCGCGCTACGGCGTGCCGTTTGCAGTGCTGGTGCGCGCCTCGTTCGGCACCACCGGCGCGCGGCTGCCGGCGCTTGCCCGCGCGCTGGTCGCCTGCGGATGGTACGGCATCCAGACCTGGATCGGCGGCGAGGCGCTGCTGACGCTGCTCGGCATCTTCCTGCGCCAGGACTTGCGCGGTGCGGTCCTGCCGATCGTGGGTATCGGCGCCGGTCAACTGCTCGCCTTCCTGGTGTTCTGGGCGGTGCAGCTGCTGTTCGTGCGCAAGGGGCTGTTGACCATCCGGCGGCTGGAGACCTGGACCGCACCGCTCAAGCTGCTGGCCTGTGCCGGCTTGCTGTGGTGGGCGATCAGCGCTGCCGGAGGGCTCGGGCCGATCTTTGCGCAGCCCTCCGCCTTCGCGCCCGGCGGCCCGAAGCAGGGCCAGTTCTGGGCGGTGTTCCTGCCCACGCTGACCGCCATGGTCGGCTTCTGGGGAACGCTGGCGCTCAACATTCCGGACTTCACCCGCTTTGCGCGCAGCCAGCGCGACCAGGCCATCGGCCAGACACTCGGCCTTCCTCCCACGATGGGCCTGATCGCGCTGATCAGCGTGATGACCACGTCGGCGACGGTCGTGATCTACGGCAAGGCGATCTGGGACCCGGTCGCGCTCGCCGGCACGCTGAGCGGACCCTTCGTACTGCTCGGCCTACTGGTGATCGCGGTCGACACCGTCTCGTGCAACATCGCCGCCAACCTGGTGTGCTCGGCCTACGACTTCGCCTCGATCGCGCCCTCGCGCATCGACTATCGCCGCGGCGCGCTGATCACCGCGGCGATCGGCCTCTTCATGATGCCTTGGAAGCTGCTGGAGAGCACGCAAGGCTACATATTTACCTGGCTGACCGGCTACGGCGCGCTGCTGGGGCCGATCGCGGGCATCCTGATCGCCGACTACTGGATGGTGCGCGGCACGCGGCTGGACGTCGAGGGACTGTACCGCGTCGATGGCCCGTACAGCTACGGCAACGGCTGGAACGGCAAGGCGCTCGCGGCGCTGGCTCTCGGCATCGCGCCGAACCTGCCGGGGTTCCTGGCCGTCTCCGCGCCCGGAGTTTTCAGCCGCGTTGGCTCACTGTGGACCGGCATCTACAGCTACGCATGGTTCGTCGGCGTGGGTGTCTCGCTGACAAGCTATGCCTTGCTGATGAAGGCGCGGCCTGCCGGTACGCCGGCAATCGGTTCTGCTTGAGCATGCGGAGACCTCAAACGTCCTTGTCGCCAAGCCAGTGCTCCGTCTCGGGTGGCACGAACCCCGCGATCCGGTCGAGCATCGCCTCGGGATCCTTCTCCACCAGCAGCATCGCGCGGTGGCGCGGCTGGAGGAATCCTTGCGACACGACATGGTCGATGAAATCGCGCAAGCCCGAGTAGAAACCGCCCACGTCCAGCAGTCCGACGGGCTTGGCGTGGTATCCCAGCTGCGACCAGCACCAGGCCTCGAACATCTCCTCGAAGGTGCCGATGCCTCCGGGCAGCGTCACGAAGCCGTCGGCAAGGTTCGCCATCAGCGCCTTGCGCTCGTGCATGGTCTGGACGACGTGGAGCTCGCTGATACCCTGGTGGTCGTGCTCACGCGCGCGCAGCGCTTCGGGGATGACGCCGATCACTTCGCCGCCCGCGGAGCAGACCGCATCGGCGATCACGCCCATCAGGCCGACCGTGCCGCCGCCGTAGACCAGCCCGATGCCGCGCTTTGCCAGCAGGGTACCGAACTGCTCGGCCGCTTGGCGATAGATCGGTAGGGTCCCGGCGGAGGAGCCCAAGTAGACGCAGATGCGCATCAGGACAGGCGCTCCGGCACGGACAGCGCTTCCTCCAACAGGACCTCCTTCGAGCTGACCGATTCCCACGGGAACACGAACCAGCGCTTGTCCTCGGCCCGATCGATCGCGTCGGTCCAGTAATCGACTTGCGCGCGCGAGCCCGAGTTGTTGATCAGTACGGCAAAGCGCAGGTTCTCCGCCGCGCAGCCGTTCCCCACCAGCAACTCGCGAATGTAGGTGATGGTGCTGCCACTGTCGTTGATGTCGTCCACGAACAGCAGCCGCGATCCTTCGGCGCTCATGGTCGCGATCTTGGCAAGCAGTTCGTCGGCAAAGCCCGGCACGCGCGAGGAGTGGTCGATCGAGAGCATCGGCAAGTCGAGCTGGTGCGAAATGTAGACCGCCGGCACCAACCCGCCCCGGCCCACGCCGATCACGAATTCCGGCGCCCAGTCGCTTTCGCGGATCTTGCGCGAAAGCAGGCGAACTTTGGCGAGGAACTCCTCGTAGTATTCCAGGTAGTAGAGGTCGGGTTCTGCCGTTTCGCTCATCGGGGGTTCCTTGCGCAATTGCCCGGGGAGTAACGGACCCGTGCGGGATCGGCAATGCGGCGCAGGGTAAACCGAAAAGTTGGCTGCCTCACCCGGGACCGGCATAGCTCAGCTGCGCAAACCCGTTCTCGATCTCCCCCAGCACGATCCCAGCCGCATAGGACGGCGTCCGCGCGGCGGCGGTGCAAAGCGCCAGGGTCATCGGCCGCAGCAGGGCGTCCGAGATGCGCGTGAAGGAGAGCACGCCCGCCTCCACCTCGGTCTTGACGTCTAGCGAGGTGAGAATGCCGATGCCGACCCGCTCCAGAACTAGCGAGGTGATCATCTGGATGTTGTCGGAGATCGCCGCGCGCTCGGCCGCCATTCCCGTCGCGCCTTCCAGCACCGCGATCTGCTGCGAAACCGCCAGCGGCTCACCGGGCACTATCAACGGCTCGCCCAGGCAAGCCGAGAAGCGCGTCTCGCCCGTACCCGCAAGCGGGTGGTCGGGCGGCGTGACGAAGCCCAGCACCACCTCGACGAAAGCGCGCACCGTCAGGTCGCGATAGGAGTGCGGTTCGAACAGAATGCCGAAGTCAACCTCGCCGTCTGCCACCGCCTTGCGCACGGCCTCGTTCTCCAGCACGCGCACGCCGATGGTGATGCCCGGATAGCGCGTCTTGATCGAGCGGATCGCGGCGGGGATCGCGCCCTTCGCCAGCGCATCGATCACCGCCATCTCGACATGGCCGCGTTTCAGCCCGCGCAAGTCCTCGATCTGCGCGCGCACGTCGAGCATGTTCTTCTGCCAGCGCCCGCCCGCCGCCATCATGATCTCGCCCGCGGCCGTCAGCCGCAAGCCCGAGGGCAAGCGCTCGAACAAGGGCGCGCCAATCTCGGCCTCGACGTTCAGGATCTGACGCGCGATCGCCGAGGCTGAGACGTTCAGCTCGTCGGCCGCACGCCGGATCGAGCCGAGCCGACCCACCGCCATGAAGTAGCGCAGAAAGCGTGAGAATGCCGGCATCGACCCCGCTCTAATTTTTGCAACGCAGCATGGAATTCATTGCGTTTGCGAGCATTAAGTCAAGCGCATAGCACCATGTTGAGCAAGATCGGGCGACCTGCGGGCGCGTGTTCTTGCAAGGGGCTTGGCAAACAGGGCGGAACAAGTGGGCAGTGCGGGCTGCCCTTCATCACACGACCAGGCTGCAGGCGATCCGTCAGAGATCGCAGCCAAGCCACGCGCGTAACGACATCGGGGAGAGGCCAACAGCATCGGGGACCGGACCGGAGGGACAGCCCTGCCGCGAACCGGCCCGCACAGGGGGTAAGACATGACGGCCAAGCGCACACCTGCCGATCGGGCGGCGACCACTGCATCACGTTCAAAGCGCCACCGGGCGCTGCTCGCCGCCACGGCGAGCCTGCTGTGCTGCTCGGCCCTGTGCAGCCCAGCGATGGCCGAAGATGCTGCCGCAGCGGATGCTGCCGACGAGGCGCCTGGAGACGAGATCGTCGTCACCGGCGCGCTCGACGCGCTGCCGGTCAAGGACGTTGGCACCGTATTCGGCTTCGACAAGACGGTGACCGAAACGCCGCGCTCGGTATCGACCGTCAGCCAGGCGCAGATCGAACGCTTCGGCGTGACCAGCATCTACGACCTGATCGCGCAGGCGCCGGGCACCTTCACCAACTCGTTCTTCGGCGTCGGCGGTTCGCTCGACATTCGCGGCACGCCCGGCGAGACCTATTTTCGCGGCATCCGGCGCCTGGACAACCCGGGCAACTACCCCACCCCGATCGGCGCCGCCGACCGCATCGACATCGTGCGCGGGCCTGCCTCTCCCATCATGGGCCCAGCCAAGACCGGCGGCTACATCAACTTCGTGCCCAAGTCCGCCCGCGTCGGCAAGGGCAGCTACTTGAGCGAGCCAAAAGCGGAGCTGACCTACACTCGCGGCAGCTGGAACAACAACATGCTGTCCGGCAGCATCGTCGGCCCTGGCAACATCGGCAACCACGAGTTCGGCTATAGCCTTTACGGCGAGCTGACCGATGCCGACAGCTACTACGACAACATCGAGACGCGTCAGACGCTGCTCCAGGCCTCGTTCGACACCGACCTCACGCCCGAGCTGCGGATCGAGTTCGGCGGCATGTACCAGAACTTCAAGGGCACGCAGAACGGCGGCTGGAACCGCGTGACGCAGGACCTGATCGACAACGGCACCTACATTACCGGCCAGGCGAGCAACCTCGACACCAACGGCGACGGCAAGATCTCCCCCGCCGAGAGCCGCGCGGCCAACGGCGGTCTAGGCCTGGGCACCTTCGGCGGTGCGTTCTGCACCACCCCGCCCTTCTCGGTGCCCTTTGCCTTCGGCCTCAACAACGCGTGCCTCTCCACGCTCTACCCCGACTCCGGCCTGACGAACGTCGGCACCACCAAGCTCAGCCGCAAGAAGACGCTGACCGGCCCCAACGACTTTCTCGATAACATCGCCAAGACGCTCTACGCCGACCTGATCTGGGATGCGGGCGAAGACCTGGAGATCAAGAATCAGTTCTTCTACGACGGGTACAAGAACAGCAACGAGAACGCATACGGCTTCTCGCAGAAGGCGAACTCCTACGTGATCGAGGATCGGCTGGTCCTGTCCAAGAAGATCACCAACGAAGCCGGCACCTTCCAGATCCAGGCGGCGCCGTCGATCCGCTATACCAAGTTCAAGCACGCCGATGACTTTGGCTACGAATACTTCGGCCGCGTCGATTTGACCGAGGGTTACACGCCGCGCTCTACGCGCCTGCTCTCGACCCAGACAGATTCCGAATACTCGAGCTATTTTCAGGGCCATTATACCGACGCGGCGTTCAGTCTGCTCGCCGACCTGGACTTCGACTTCGGCCTCGATGTGACACTGGGCGGCCGTTACGACCGCATGAGCGTCACTTCCAGCGCGGTGCTACCCAAGATCGACCCGACGCAGTTCGGCGTCAACATTCCGCTGGCGGCGGTGAACACGCCCAACCGTGCGAACGGCTACAATACGCAGAAGGACACCAAGGGCGTATGGTCGTGGACGGCCAGCGCCAACTACGAGCTGCCCTTCGGCCTGATCCCCTACGCCACGATTGCCAAGCAGTCGGTGATCATCACCGGCCAGGGCGCCGAGGTCGATCCGTCGAACGTCTATGGCGACAGCTGGATCACCTCGTCCAAGCTTTACGAAGGCGGCATCAAGGGCAGCTGGCTGGACAGCAAGCTCTATGCCGCGCTGTCGGTCTACAAACAGACGCGCACCGACTATTCGATCCAGTCGCTGACGGTGAACCAGGCCATTCGCACCACCGGGCTGGAGGCGGAAGCGCGCTGGTCGGTTGATCGCCACTTGCTGCTGACCACCGCCTACACCCATACGAAAGTGCTGAACCAGGCCTTCGCCAACGGCGGCGGTGTGTTCTTCTACTACTACGGCGCCGACCTACTTTCCGCCAACGGCGTCGACCCGACGCTGATCCTGGGCGGCGCGCCCAATGGCCTCGTCCTGCTCACCGACAAAAGCCTGGCCGAGCGTCCCGGCATCCCGCGCAACCTCTATTCGGGCACCGCGTCCTATGCGTTCGACAACGGCATCGCCCTGACCGCCAGCGCTTACCATGTGCCCAAGACCTGGGCCGACTACCCTCACACGCTGCGGCTGCCTTCATACACCATCGTCGACCTGGGCGTGTCGTTCGAGACCGAGCACTGGCTGTTCCAGGTCAACGTCAAGAACGCGCTGAACGAACGGTACTTCCGCGCCAACTTCGTCGAGCTCTACGCCTCGCAGAACGTGAAGCCGGAACTGCCGCGTAGCTGGCAGGCGGCGATTAAGTATAAGTTCTGATCTTGTCTCCCTCCCCGGCGGGGGGGGGGGCTGTGAGTGGCGGCGCGTGGCCGAAGGCCGCGCGTCCACGCTGGCGTGAGTACGCCCCCACCCAACCTTCCGCTTCAGGGAGGGCCCGTCTTGCACAATCGAAAGGGTAGAGCCTCGCCTATGGCTTTCCGCAACCTCTTGGCCGCCGGCGCACTGACCATGGCGCTCGCAACACAAGCAGCAGCCGCACCGTCGGAGTGCGCCCCCACCCAGCTCTGCGCCAACCCGCTACCGGTCAAGGTCGTGATCGTCTCGCTGTTCGAGATCGGCGCCGATGAAGGCGACGCTGCCGGCGAGTTCCAGCTGTGGAAGACACGGCGACAGCTCACCCAGCGCATTGCCTTTCCGCAAGGCTACCATGACCTCTACTACAATCCGCAAACGCAAGTGCTGGGCATGGTCACCGGTGTCGGCACCGCCCGCTCGACCGCGGCGACCATGGCGTTGGGGCTCGATCCCCGCTTTGACCTGACCCATGCTTATTGGCTGGTGGCCGGCATCGCAGGGATCGATCCCGAGGACGCCTCGATCGGCTCCGCCGCGTGGGCGCGCTATGTCGTCGATGGCGACCTGGCGCACGAGATCGACGCGCGCGAAATCCCCAAGGACTGGAAGTGGGGCTACTTTCCGCGCGGTGCAAAGGGCCCGAACGACACGACCGCCAAGCTTAACCCGGACGGCAACGTCTTCCAGGTCAACCCCGCGCTGGTCGGCTGGGCCTTTCGCCTGACCAAGGACATGGCGCTACCCGACTCGCCAGCGATCCGGACCGAGCGGATGCGCTACACCGGCTATCCTAACGCCCAGAGGCCGCCGTTCGTGCTGCAGGGCGAGCAGTTGGCGGCGATGACCTTCTGGCACGGCGCGCTGCTGAACGGCTGGGCGAACGACTGGGTCAAGCGCTGGACCGGCGGCAAAGGTGAGTTCGTCACGTCCGCGATGGAGGACAGCGGCGTGTTCCAGGCGATGACTTACCTCGATCATGCCGGGCGCGCGGACAAGGACCGGGTGCTCGTGCTGCGCGCGGGCAGCAACTACACCATGCCACCGCCCGGCGTGGACGCGGCCTCGTACCTGTTGCGCGAGAACGAAGGCTATGCCGGCCTCGAAGCGGCGGTGGAGAGCCTGTACCAGGTCGGGTCTAAAGTGGTCGATGAGTGGCTCGACCACTGGGACCGCTACGAAGCGCAGCCGCCGCGCTGAAGTTCGCGCATATCGATACGCATAGCCTTCTCTCTGCCTGAGTGGAGAGCAGACGCAAAAAAAGGGCCGATCCGAAGACCGACCCACTGAAAGTTTGGGAGAGGATGCCTGAAAGGCACCCCCTCTCTGGCCCAAGCCCAGCCATGCTGCAAGTGCGAAGAACGACGCAGGGTGTTCTCTTTTTTGCAACCCCGCTGGCTTACTGCGCCGCGGGAGCGTCATGGGCGACCAGCTCGCGTCCGATCAGCATGCGCCGCACCTCGTTGGTGCCCGCGCCGATGTCGAGCAACTTGGCATCGCGCCAGAAGCGTTCGACCGGCCAGTCCTTGGTGTAGCCCGCGCCGCCCAGCGCCTGGATCGCCTCGCCCGCGACCTTCACCGCGTTCTCGGAGGCGAGCAGGATGCAGCCCGCCGCGTCGAAGCGCGTGGTGCGCCCGGCATCGCACGCCTTGGCGACGGCATAGACGTAAGCGCGCGAGGAGTTCAGCGCGACGTACATGTCGGCGACTTTGGCCTGCATCAGCTGGAACTCGCCGATCGGCCGCCCGAATTGCTTGCGTTCGCGCACATAGGGCAGCACCACGTCGAGGCAGGCCTGCATGATGCCCAGCTGGATGCCCGAGAGCACGACGCGCTCGTAGTCCAGGCCCGACATCAGCACTTTGACGCCGCCGTTCAGCGGCCCCATGACTTGCGCATCGGGCACGAAGCAATCGTCGAACACGAGCTCGGCGGTGGGTGAGCCGCGCATCCCAACCTTGTCGATCTTCTGCCCGATCGAGAACCCGGCGAAATCCCTCTCGATCAGGAAGGCGGTGATGCCCTTCGATCCGGCATCGGGGATCGTCTTGGCATAGACCACCAGCGTGTCGGCGTAAGCGGCGTTGGTGATCCAGAACTTGGTGCCGTTCAGCCGATAGCCGCCGTCCACCTTGTCGGCGCGCAGCTTCATCGAGACCACGTCCGACCCAGCGCCCGCTTCCGACATCGCCAGGCTGCCCACGTGCTCGCCCGATATCAGCTTTGGCAGGTACTTGGCCTTCTGCTCGGGACTGCCCCAGCGGCGGATCTGGTTGACGCACAAGTTCGAATGCGCCCCGTAGCTCAGGCCCACCGATGCGGAGGAACGGCTGATCTCCTCGCAGGCGATCAGGTGCTCCAGATAGCCCAGGCCCAGGCCACCATCGGCCTCCTCGACGGTGATGCCGTGCAGGCCGAGCTCGCCCATCTGTGGCCACAGATCTCGCGGGAACGCGTCGTCGGCATCCACCCGCGCCGCGATCGGTTCGATCCGGTCGAGCGCGAACCGCCGCGTGGTCGCACGGATGGTGTCGGCCATCTCGCCAAGATCGAAATCCATGTTCGCCATGTCGCTCTCCTGAATGCTCTCATCGACCATCCAGGCCGTGTTGCGCATCTTGGCAGTAGCCTCGACATGGTACAGGGCAAGCCACGCGATTGGGTCAGTCCCTGAGGATCAACTCCGCGGCGGCATCGATGATGGCATCGGCGTCGAGACGATAGGTACGGTACAAGTCGGGCAGGTTGCCGGTCTGGCCGAAGCGATCGGTGCCCAGCGGGCTCACGACCATGCCACGCACGCCGCCCAGCCATGACAGCGCCCCGGGCGAACCGTCGAGCACGGTGACGAGCCCGCAACCGCGCGGCAGGTCCGCCAGCAGGCGCTCGGCGTGGCACGGCGGCGATGCCCGGCCACCCCAGCGCGCGGCCCGGCTGGCGGACCATTCGCGGTGCAGCAGGTCGGGCGAGGTAACGTTCAGCAGGCCCAAGCCGGGCATGTCGTCCGCCAGCTGCTCCCACGCCGACAGCGCTTCGGGCGCGACAGCACCGCTGAAGATGATCGCCATCTCTGCATCGGCTGCAGGCTTCCTCAGCCAATAGCCGCCGGCGAGTGCATCGGCCTTCCAGCTATCGTCCGCACGCTCGACCTGCGGGATCGCTCGGGTGGTCAGCCGCAGATAGACGGAACTCCCATCCGCCCCCTGCAAGTACCCGAAGGCCCACTGCATGATCAGCGCCAGTTCGTCGGCAAACGCGGGCTCGAAGTACGTGAGGCCGGGCTGGCCCATACCAATCAGCGGCGTGTTGATCGACTGGTGCGCCCCGCCCTCCGCCGCGAGGGTCAGGCCCGATGGCGTCCCCACCAGCAGGAAGCGCGCGTCCTGATAGCAACCATAGTTCAGCACATCGAGGCCGCGGGCAATGAACGGATCGTAGACCGTCCCCACCGGGATCAGCCGCGTGCCGAAGTGCGGTGCCGCAAGGCCGAGAGCGGTGAGCAGCGAAAAGAAGTTGTGCTCGGCAATGCCCAGCTCGATGTGCTGCCCGGCCGCATGTGCCGACCACTTCTGCGCCGAGGGGATCCGCGCCTGGTGGAACACGTCGGTCAGCTCGCTGCGGCGAAACAGGCCACGCTGGTTGACGAAGCCGCCGAGGTTGGTGGTCTGGGTCACGTCGGGCGCGGTGGTGACGATCCGGTCGGCCAGCGCCTCGCCCGACTTCGCGAGGTCGAGCATGATGCGCCCGAAGGCGGCCTGGGTCGACAGCTCGGCGCCGCTGGGCACTGTCAGGTCCGGCACCGCGACGGCCGATGGCGCGGGCTCTGCCTCACGTCGAGCCAGCGCGCTGGCCTGCACCAATGCCTGCGCCTCGGCCGCGATGTTGTCACCCAGGCCCGCCCAGGGCTCCCACTCCTGTCCTTCGGCGATTCCCATGTCGGAGCGGAACTGCGCCATCTGCGGCGGGTTCATCATGCCCGAATGGTTGTCCTTGTGCCCGGCAAGGGGCAGGCCGTAGCCCTTCACCGTGTAGGCGATGAACAACGTTGGCCGTTCGTCCTGGCAAGCATCGAACGCCTCGACCAGCGTCTCCAGGCAATGGCCGCCCAGGTTGGTCATCAGCCGTCCAAGGGCATCGTCATCGAAGCTGGCGAGCAGCTTGGCGACGTTCGCCTTTGCGCCGATATCAGCGGTGAGCCGCGCCCGCCACGCGGCACCGCCCTGGTAGGTCAGCGCGGCGAAATCGGCATTGGGGCAGTTGTCGATCCACTCCTGCAAGTGCCGGCCGCCCGGCCGCTTGAAAGCGGCGAGCTGGCGCTTGCCGTACTTCAGCGTCAGCACCCGCCAGCCGCAAGTCTCGAAGATGTCGTCGAAGCGGCGAAACATGCGATCGGCAGTGGTGTAGTCGAGCGACTGGCGGTTGTAGTCGACCACCCACCAGCAGTTGCGCACGTCGTGCTTGTAGGCCTCGATCAGGCACTCATAGATGTTGCCCTCGTCCAGCTCGGCATCACCCATCAGCGCGATCATGCGGCCGGCGTCCTCCTCGCGCAGCTGGCCATGCGCGATCAGGTAGTCCTGCACCAGGCTGGTGAACGCCGTCGCCGCCACGCCGAGGCCGACCGACCCGGTCGAGAAATCGACGGGGATCGCGTCCTTGGTGCGCGAGGGGTAGCTCTGCGCTCCGCCCAGCCCGCGGAACCGCTCGAGCGCGTCGCGCGACTGCTGGCCCAGCAGGTAGTGGATCGCGTGCAGCACCGGACCTGCATGCGGCTTCACCGCGACCTTGTCCTGCGGGCGCAAGGCGTGGAAGTAGAGCGCGGCCATGATCGTCGTCATCGAGGCGCAGCTCGCCTGATGGCCGCCCACTTTCAGGCCGTCCACCTTGGGGCGCAAGTGGTTGGCGTTGTGGACGATCCAGGACGAGAGCCAGCGCAATCGACTGTCGAGCGCCTCCAGCGTCGCGATCTCCGCCCTGGCGCTGCTCTCGATAGCTTGTGACATCCGCGTCCTCCTGGACATACAATACCGCATGAGCGTGAGGCGCGTCCTTGCGTAGCGCGGCAGGAAACTGGCAGGAGGCGCAATCTTCCACTCGCCTCAGTCAGGAAGGCCGCAGAATATGCCAAGAACGCTCGACGACATCGATCGGCGCATCCTGATGGAGATCCAGCGCAATGGCCGCATCTCCAACCAGGAACTGGCCGAGCGCATCGGCCTCTCACCCAGCCCCTGCCTGCGGCGGACCAAGAGCCTGGAGGAGCAAGGCCTGATCTCCGGCTATGTCGGGCTGGTCGACCCGGCGCTCGTCGGGTTGAGCGTGACCGCCTTCGTGCGGGTCAGGCTTGAGAAGCAGGGCGACCGCCACCTGACCGAGTTCGAGGAGGCGGTGGCCCAGTTGCCCGAAGTCATGGAGTGCTATCTGATGACCGGCGAGGCCGACTATCAGCTGCGGGTGCTGGTCGGATCACTGGCTGAGTTCGAGGACTTCCTGCGCCAGAAGATCACCCGGATCGGCGTGGTGGCCGAAGTCACCAGCAGCTTCGCCCTGCGCCCGGTGGTGTACCGGACCGCCTTGCCAGTCTGATCAGGAGGCTGGCTCAGGCGCGGCCTGCGGGATAGAACCGATCCAGTCGGCGCCCTGCCAATCGCCGATCAGGTGGACGGAGCCCTCGCCAATCATGGCGGCCTGCACGCCCGCTTGTAGGAACAGGTCGGCCTGCGCCTGGCCCGCGGCATCGGTCATCACGATCAGGCGCCGTCCGCGGATCTCCAACCGCTCGGGATGGAGCGCTCTCACCAGGCCGGCCACATTGGGCGTCGGTGCCGGCGTACCGCCAGCCAGTCGCTGGCGGATCGCGCGGGCGAGTTGGTCCGCTTCGGTCCCCACAACCACTTGCACGCGGCCGCTTCCCAACTTGAGCACTCCGCGCGCGCCGCTCGCGCGCAAGGCGGCTTCGTCTAGCCGGTTCGCGTCGGAGACGACGAGTCGCAGCCGCGTGGTGCAGGCGTCCACTTCGACGAGGTTGCCGGCGCCGCCGAGGGCGCCGATGATCGCGGATGTCCGGTCCTGCGGCACGGTGGCGGCGGATACTTCGGCGTCGCGACCCGGTGTCTTCAAGTCGAAGCGGCGGATGCAGAAGGCGAACGCCGCGTAATAGATCGCGGCATAGGCAATCCCCACCGGGATCAGCAGCAGCGGGCGCGTGGCGAGGCCGTAGTTCAGCACGTAATCGAGCAGGCCGGCGGAGAAGCCGAAGCCCAGCCTCACCCCCAGCAGCGACATGATCACCATCGCCAGGCCGGTCAGGATCGCATGGATCAGGAACAGCAGTGGCGCCAGGAACAGGAAGGTGAACTCGATCGGCTCGGTCACACCGGTCAGGAATGCCGTCAGCGCCAGGCTGAGGTACAGGCCGGACACTGCCTTGCGCCGCTGGGGCAGCGCGGCGCGGTACATCGCCAGGCACGCGGCGGGCAGGCCGAACATCATCACCGGGAAGAAGCCGGCCATGAACCCGCCGGCTTGCGGGTCGCCAGCGAAGAAGCGCTTCAAGTCTCCGGTGGCGCCGTGGAAGTCGCCGATCAGGAACCAGGCGATGTTGTTGAGGATATGGTGCAGCCCGGTCACCAGCAGCAGCCGGTTGAGCAAGCCATAGACGAACAGCCCGATCGGCCCGGAGGTGACCACCCAGTAGCTCAGACCGTCGACGCCGCGCTCGAACCAGGGGAACGAAACCCCCAGCGCCACGCCAATTGCGAGGCCCGCCAGTCCCCCGGCAATCGGCACGAAGCGGCGGCCGGCGAAGAAGCCGAGGTATGGCGGCAAGGCGATGTCGCTGAAGCGATTGTAGAGCACGCCAGCAGCGAGGCCCGCGGTGATGCCGGCCGGAACGCTCAGCTTGGCCATCGCCTTCGCCGTCTCGACCGCGTCGCCGGGCAGCAGCGACTCCGCGCTCTTGGTGGCGACAAGGAAGCAGACGACACCCGCAAGTCCTGCAGCGCCATGGTTCTCGCGCGCCAGTCCGACCGCAACGCCGATGGCGAACAGCAAGCCCAGGTTGGCGAAGATCGCATCGCCGGCGGCAGCGACGAAGGCGACGTCCAGCATGTCGGGCTGGCCCAAGCGCAGCAGCAGCGCCGCGATCGGCAGGACCGCGATCGGCAGCATCAGCGCCCGCCCGAGCGGCTGCAGGCGCTGCAGGATCACGCCGCCCACTCGCTTCATTGCACGGCCCCCTTCAGGATGGTGCGCACCTCTTGCGCGCAAGACGCAGCGCAGGCGCGTTCGGCCAAGGCAACGCACGCCGCCATGTCGAGCCGGCGCACCGCGGCCTTGATCGCCGGGATCGCAGCAGGAGGCGCCGACAGCTCGGTCACGCCCAGGCCGATGAGCACCGGCGCAGCCAGCGTGTCCGCGGCCAAGCCGCCGCACACACCGATCCACCGCCCATGCGAACGCGCGCCCTGCGCCGCCATGCCGATCAGGCGCAGCACGGCGGGGTGCAGAGCGTCGACCTTGGCCGAAACCGCCGCGTTCCCGCGGTCGCAAGCGAGCGCATACTGAGTGAGGTCGTTGGTGCCGATCGACAGGAAGTCCGCCTCTGCGGCGATCTGGTCGGCGAGCAGGGCGGCGGATGGTGTCTCGATCATCACGCCCAGCGCTACCGGCTTGCTGCGCCCGACGGCGGCGATCGCCCGATCGAGCATGGCGCGGACCGCGCGCAGCTCGGCAAGGTCGGTGATCATTGGCACCATGATGCGGCATTGCTCACCAGGAACACCTGCCACCGCCGCGCATAGCTGGGTCTCCAGCAAGTCGGGCCGGGCGAGGCTGAGACGAACGCCGCGCAGGCCCAGCGCCGGGTTCTCCTCGTGCGCCGCGGGCAGGTAGGGCACCGGCTTGTCCCCGCCGATGTCGAGCGTGCGCAAGATCAGCGGCCGATCGCCGAGCGTCGCCGCAATGCTGGCGTAGAGTGCGCGCTGCTCGTCCTCGTCGGGTGCGTGCTCGCGATCGAGGAACAGGAACTCGGTGCGAAGCAGGCCGCAGCCTTCTGCTCCCGTCGAAACGGCAGCAGCCGCATCGGCGAGCGAGCCCAGGTTGGCGAACACCTCGATCCGGGTGCCGTCCGCCATGTGGCAGAGTTCATGCGCCGAGGAGGCGTCCGCCGCGCGGCGCTCTCGCCGCTCGGCAATGGTCTGTGCGACGCTGGCCAGGCGATCGACTGCCGGTTCGCTCTCGATCCGGGCCGCGTCGGCATCCAGGATGATCGACTGTCCCTCAGGGATGGCGAGGACACCCTCGCCCGCAGCGACGATCATGGGAATACCGGCCGAACTGGCGAGAATGGCGACATGCGCGGTCGGGCCGCCTGCCGCCGTGACGATCCCGGCCAGTCGCGCTTGATCGAGCGCCAGGAACTGCGAAGGCAGCAAGTCCTGTGCGATCAGGATCGCGCTCTTGGGCAGCGCAGGCGGGGCTGCCTCGACGCCCGTGAGGGCCTGCACCACTTGCTGGCCCACGTCCTCCAGATCGGCCGCGCGCTCCATCAGCAGGCTGTCGCCCGTGGCGCGCAGCACCGCCGCCGCTTGCTCGGTCGCAACGAGCCAGGCGTGCGCGGCGCTCCGCCCCTCCGCGATCTCGCGCTGGGCGGTGGCGAGCAGATCAGGGTCTTCGATCAAGGCACGGTGCGCCTCACCGATCGCGCCCGCCTGCATGGCGGCGGTCTGTCGGAGTGCGGCGTCGAGCGCCTCGCGCTCCAGCGCGACCCCGGCTCCGTCACGCGGAGGTGCCACGGTGCGGGCGCGGTAGTGGAACGCCTGGCCGATCGCGAGGCCGGGCGAGGCGCAGATGCCCCCGCCGCCCTGGGTACTCGGCTTCATGGGAGCTTCGGCGCCCTCCTCGTCCCCGAAGCGCTCGGCGGCAAAGGCGGCCAAGGCATCAAGCGCAGCCTCTGCATCCGCGCCGCTAGCCTCGGCTTCGATCCGCTGGCCGTGCTTGGCGGCCAGCGCCAGGAGCGATGTCGTACTGCGCGCATTGGCGAAGGCGTCGCCATTGCGAAGCGTCACCTCGGCGACATAGGGCCGCAGCAAGGCGACGATCCGCGCCGCCGGACGCGCGTGAATGCCATGCGGCGCGCTGATCTGGATCGTGCGCCGTGCGATGCTTCCGGTCCGCGTCTGCGGCGCCGCGGCGGCGCCTGCCTCGACGCTGGCGAAGCGATCACCCGCGGCAAGCAGCCGTCCGGGCCGCTCCACGACGATCCGAGCCCCTTCGCTGACCACGACGATCGGCGTGATCAGGTCTTTGGCTGCGAGCGCAACGGCGTCGAGGTCGAAGCGGATCAGCGGATCGCCGACCGCCACCCGGTCGCCGGCGCGCACCTGTGCCTCGAAACCGCGGCCACCGAGCGCGACGGTTTCCAGCCCGATATGCATCAGCAGCTCGACGCCATTAGCCAGCAGCAGCGTGACCGCATGGGCGCTGTCGGGGATCGACAGGACCTGCGCCGCCGCCGGCGCGCGCAGCACAGCCTCTGTCGGATCGATCGCGGCACCAGGCCCCATCATGCCTTCGCCGAAGACCGGATCGGGCACGCTCGACAGCGGAGCGAGCCAGCCGGCGAACGGTGCGTGCAGAGCCACGGCGGTCACGGCAGCACTTCGGCCTTCTGCACGGCCCAGAGCGGATCGGGGCCCTTCGCCGTGTAGGTGATGCACAGGCTGCGTGCCGGGCGCGATAGCGGCGCTTCGAGCCGCGTGGTGCCCGGATTGTCAGCTGCCTTTGCCAGCGGCAGGACGGCCAGGCGATCTCCTTCGCAGCCGTCGCGCACCTCGAACTCCCCGGCCGCCGTGGCGGGAGGCCGAAACACGATCTTGGCCCGGTCGGCGCCGAGTTGGTAGTTGAACGGCAGTTGCCCGACAGTCAGCGCGATCCTGCGCGCCTTGTCGCTGCCATCGAGCATCCAGCACGGATTCATGATGTCGACCAGGAGGCGCGCGCGCGGGCCGGTGGCGGGATAGTCGTCCTCCAGGTCGAGCGTCAGCTTGTCCGTGCAGGTGCGCAGCGGTCCTGCAGCTGGCGGATCCTGGAACGCGGTGTCGGCCGCGGCGAGCCCCAGCGGCCGCAGCCGGTCGAGCTGCGGACGCAGGCGACTGATGAAATCGGCGTAGCTTCCCTTGCTGGCCGACCACGCGATCTCCGCCACGGCACTCACGCGTGGGAACAGCATCCAGGCGGCGCGGTCTTCGGTGCGCACATGCTCGGTCCACAGGTTCGCCTGCAGGCCAAGGATATGGCGCCGCTGGTCAGGCGTCAGCGCAGCGGGCGCAGGGTCGAAAGCGTAAACGTCCGCCAGGCTGACCACCATGCCGCGGCCGGGCGGCTCCTGCGGACCGGTGCCCTGGCGATGGTCGAGATAGAGCACGGGCGCCGGGCTGAGGATCGTGTCGTGCCCGCTGCGCGCTGCGGTGATCGCGCCGTCAATGCCGCGCCATGACATGACGGTGGCATCGGCAGGCACTCCGCCTTCCAGCACTTCGTCCCAACCGATCATGCGCCGGCCATGCTCGGCCAGGAGCTTCCCGACGCGAGCCATGAACCAGCCTTGCAGCGCGTTCTCGTCCTTGAGGCCGAGCGCCTTGATCCTGGCCTGGATCGACGGGTCGGTCTTCCACTGCTCCTTGGCCGCCTCGTCCCCGCCGATGTGGATCCAGGGCGAGGGGAACAGCTCCATCACCTCGGTCAGGACATCCTGGAGGAACCCGAAGGTCGGCTCGTCGGTGTTATAGAGCCAGGGGAACACGCCCCAGTCCGACCACACGTCTTTGGGCAGCGGAACGCCCATGCCGAGCTTCGGATAAGCGCGGATCGCGGACGTCGCATGGCCCGGCATCTCGATCTCGGGTACGATGACGATGCCGCGCTCCGCCGCATAGGCGACCAGCGCACGCACTTCGGCCTGCGTGTAAAAGCCGCTGACTGGCGGCAGCGCCGGTGCTCCGGGAGCACTCGCCGGTACGCGCGAGCCGGACACTTGCGTCAGGCGCGGGTACTTGCGGATCTCCAGCCGCCAGCCCTGGTCGTCGACCAGGTGCCAGTGCAGGCGGTTGAGCTTGTGCGCCTCCATCCAGTCGAGCAGGTGGCGGATGAACGCGGGTGACTGAAAGTGGCGCGCGCTGTCCAGCATGACCCCACGCCAGGCGAAACGCGGCGCGTCGGTGATGGTCACCTCCGGAACGCGGTGATCGGCGCCTTGGCTGGCGAGCTGCCAGAACGTGACGGCGCCGTGGATCAGACCCGCCTCGTCCGTTGCGGTGATCGTCGCACCGCTCTTGTCGGTGATCAGGCGGTAGCCCTCCGCGGGCATGCCCGGTTTCAGGACAAACCGAACCCGGTAGCCCGAAGCACTCTCCGCAATGCCCTGGCTGGCGAGGAGCTCCTTCAAGCGGGCACCAGCCTGCCGGGCGTCACCTTCGATCCGCACCGATCGCAGCGCCCTGCCCTCGCCCTGCACCGCCACGCTCTGCGGCTGCGGGAGGAGTCGCGGCTGCGCGGCGGTGAGCGCGCTGGCGAGTATCAGACCCAACATCATGCCGTCCCCTCGCGCTCCCGGCTCATGCCCGGCTTGTGGACTGTAAGCCCGTTCGCGGACATGGGCGAGATGTCATCCCGGCCTGGTCGGGAGAGAGGTCCAGGCCGGGATGCGCGCAAGCTCAGTACTTCAGGCGGACGCCGGCATAGAAGATCCGGCCGTTGTCGTAGAGCGCGCGGAACGCCGTTGTCTCGCCCGCGTACTGGTGGATCTTCTCGTTGGTGAGGTTTACCGCGTCCGCCGTCACCGCGATGTTGTCGGTGACCCGCACGTTGACCGAGGCATCGAGCGACTCGGTCGCCGACTGGTTCAGCTGCGCCGCGCGATCGATGTTGATGAAGAACTTCGAGCGGTAGTTGTACGACAGCCGGGCCGAGAGCCAATCGTTCTCGAAGTATCCGGTCAGGTTCAGCGCGTGCTTCGAATTGCCCGGGATCGGATCGCCCGAGTCCGACTTCGCATCGGAGTAGGTGTAGTTGACGATGGCACCGAACGGTCCCCAGATCCGGCGCGAAGCCTGTAGCTCGATGCCCTTGTTAGTGCCGCCCGAGCCGTTCGACCGGCGGTTGATGTCGAACAGGCAGTTATAGAGGTTGGCATTGGCCGTGCCCGCGGACTGGCAGCGTGCAAGGTTTGGCGTCGAGGTCTCGACCGGAAACACCTCCTGCACCGTGCGGTTGACGATGTAGGACTTGATGTCCTTGTAGTAGAGCGCCGCAGCGAAGATGGTTTCGCGATCGGGGTAGAACTCGATCGAGAGATCGGCGCCGTTCGCACGGTAGGGCTTCACGTTCGGATCGCCACCGTCACCCGACAGCGCGCCCGGGTTCAGGCTCACGCGGGGAACGATGTCGGTGTAGTCGGGGCGTGCCACCGTGCGGCCCGCGGCGAAGCGCACGACGAACTGCGGCGAGAGATCGAGCGCCAGGTTCACGCTGGGCAGGATGTCGGTGTAGGCCTTTTTGACCGAGATCGGCAGGTAGACGCCGAAGGCATTGTCGGTCACCGCGCCCGGCGTGTTCGCCGGCACGCCCAGCTGATTGCCGCTCGACTTCTGCTCGGTGCGGATCACGCGGACGCCGAAGTTGCCGTGGAACGCGTCGCCCGGGCGGCCGATCTTGGCCATCGCATAACCGCCGTAGGTTTTCTCGTTGATCGAGAAGTTCTCCGGCGGGTTGAGGATGCGTGCGCGCGCGGAGTCCGGAAGCGCCTTGATGATCTGCGCCAGCTTGGCGGCGTCGATGTTGAAGTAGCTCGTCAGAGTGCCTGGCCGGGCGATGTTGTCCAGGAAGTCGTCGGGCGTGGAGCCGCCGGCGAAGTCGTCCGAAGTGCACGGCGCGCCGCCGCAGCCGGTGCTGGAAAGCGGCACGAAGAAGCCGCCGTAGGTCGTCGCCAGGAAGAAGGTGTTGCGATCGTGATCGGTGTACTTGCCGCCGACTTTGATTGCGGAGAGCGCGCCCAGATCGAGCTCGTGCTCCCAATCGGCGTAGATGTACTTCTCTTTATCGCGGTTGCCGATCGAATGGTACGAAGCAAAATCGAAGATTAGGCTGGACGGATCGTTGGGGTTGATGCCGCCGCCGTAGCTGACCTCGGGCACTTTGCCGTCGGTCATGTCGAAGGTGAATGAGCCGGGCGCGCCGCCTTCGTAGAAGGGCTGGTTCTTGGTGTCGCCCTTGGCCTTGGTCAGGCCCACCTTGACGTGGACGGTGTCCGCATCGGTCGGCTTCCAGGTCGTATCGAAGTCCGCCGACCACGTCTGCGCCAGCGCTTGGCGGTAGATCGCGTCGTAGACCACGGCGCGGCCCGTGGGCGTCGACGTGATCGTGCCGGATGTCACGGTGCCGTTCTGGACCACCGCGTTAGTCAGCGTGCCACCGCCCCCCAGCGCGTTCGAGCCCCAGGCCATGAAGTTGCGGTTAAAGTTGTCGGCGTTGAACCGCGAGTAAAGGCCGGTCGCGACGATCTCCAGCGTGTCGGACGGCTTGAATTGCAGCTCGATGTTGGCGCCATAACGCTCGCGCTTTTGCTCGAAGAAGGCCGAGCCGATGAGCGAGGGCACTTGCGCCGCCTGGCCGTTGACCGTGGTGGCGGTATAACCCAGCACCTCGACACCATCGCGGCGAATGCGGCGCTTCTGGTAGACGGCGCCAATCAGCACGCCGAAGGTCTCGTCCGCGTTCTTCCAGCTGAGCAGGCCCGATGCCTGCGGATCGATCTTGTCCGAACGCTCGGAGTAGACGCCCTGCACCGAGCCCGACAGCGACCAGGCATCTAGGTCCAGCGGATGGCGGGTGTGCACGTTGATGGTGCCGCCGATGCCGCCCTCTTCCACGTCGGCCTGCGCGCTCTTGTAGACGTCGAGCTGGCCGACGATTTCGGCGGGAAGGGTCAGGTAGTTGAACGACCGCGTGGCGGAGAGCTGGTCCTCGATGAACCAGTCGGCTGTGGCGATGGCATGGCCGTTGACCAGCGTCTTGGTGAGGTTTGGCGCGGTGCCGCGCAGCGAGACGCGTTCGCCTTCGCCGAAGGTGCGGTTGATGACGATGCCGGGAATGCGCTGCAGCGCCTCGGCGACGTTCTTGTCGGGGAACTTGCCGATATCCTCGGCGGTGATCACGTCGGCGACGATGTCCGACTTGCGCTTGGCATCGATCGAGGCCCGCAGCGAGCCGCGGATGCCGGTCACGACGATGTCGTTCTCGTCTGCGGCACCCGTATCGTTCGGCGGCGGCGTCACTGCGCCCGACGGCGCCGTGTCAGTCGGCGCGGTGTCTTGCGCGGAGGCTGCGCTTGCCATCAGCGCCAGTGCGCTCGCCGTGCCGTAAACTAATCCCCGAATGGCCATGATCGATTCCCCTTCGAACTGAACCTTGCTGGTCTACAAGTAAGTACCACTTACATACCAATATCCATACCATCTCCCCCGAATCGAACGCCGTCAAGGGGTGTTTGCGACATTTTTGTTTCAGACGAGATTAGGGCTTGGCAAGTGGTCTGCTATTGGTCTTATATGCAGCAGATGATGGAAGAGACGACATGGCCAACCTGGCAGGACTGATCGGCGCGCTCGACGATGGCGGGCGCGGCTCGCTCTATGCGAAGCTGCGCGACGCCCTTCGCGATGCGATCGACCGCGGCGTGCTCAAGCCGCAGGAGGCGCTACCGGCCGAACGCGACATGGCGCAGGACTTCGGGATCTCGCGCATCACCGTGCGCAAAGCGCTCGATTCGCTTGTGGCCGACGGCCTGCTCACACGCCGGCAGGGTGCGGGCACCTTCGTCGCCGGACGGGTGGAGAAGCAGTTCTCCAAGCTGTCCTCGTTCTCGGAAGACATGGCGGCGCGCGGGCGCTCGGTGCGTAGCGAGTGGCTGCACCAGGCCGAAGGCGCGGTGACGCCGGACGAGGCGCTGATGCTGGGCCTCAGCCCCGGCAGCGCCGTCTACCGCTTCAACCGCATCCGCTATGCCGACGAGCTGCCGATGGCGCTGGAGCACGCGGTCATACCGGGCTTCGCGCTCAGTGGCCTCGATGTGGTCGGACGCTCGCTCTACGCGGCGCTGCAGGACGCCGGCATGCGGCCGGTCCGCGCGCTGCAGCGGTTGCGCGCCGTGTCGTTCGATGCCGATCAGGCCAAGCTGCTGGGCATCGAGCCGGGCGCGCCGGGCCTGTTCATCGAACGCCGAGGCTTCCTGGACGATGGCCGCGCCGTGGAAGCGACGCAGAGCTGGTACCGCGGCGATGCCTACGACTTCGTCGCCGAACTCAACACACGGGCATGACCATGGCAGCACCTGAGACTACGCGCAT
Organism: Novosphingobium sp. 9U; assembly: GCF_902506425.1. Taxonomy (NCBI): domain Bacteria; kingdom Pseudomonadati; phylum Pseudomonadota; class Alphaproteobacteria; order Sphingomonadales; family Sphingomonadaceae; genus Novosphingobium; species Novosphingobium sp. 9U. The sequence continues at coordinate 256,196 of NZ_LR732469.1, forward strand.
GTTCGCCGAGGCTGCAGAGGCCGGCGAAGTCGTGGCGCGGCAACTGGCCGACAACGCGGACACGCTCGCCGCCTTGGGCGAGGCCCTGCGCGAGCGGGCTCCGCGCGGCGTCCTCACTTGCGCACGCGGCAGTTCAGATCATGCCGCCACCTTCGCCAAGTACCTGATCGAGACGCGCGTACAGGTGCTGACCACTTCGGCCGCGCCTTCGATCGCGTCGATCTACGGCACGCCGCCGATGACCGGGGACATGCTGGCGATCGCCATCTCGCAGTCAGGCAAGAGCCCCGACATCCTCGCCACTTTGCAGGCGGCAAAAGCGGCCGGCGCGCGCACTCTAGCGCTGGTCAATGTCGAGGACTCGCCGCTGGCGAGCCTGGCGGACACCATGCTGCCGCTGCGTGCGGGCCCGGAGACGAGCGTCGCCGCGACCAAGTCCTTCATCGCGACCTTGGCCGCCATCACGGCGCTGGTCGCCAGCTGGACTCGGGACGAGCCGCTTGCCGAGGATCTCGCCAGCCTGCCCGAGCTGTTGCCGCAGGCCTTTGCGTGCGACTGGTCGGCGATGGTCGATGCGCTCGCCTCGGCAAAGGGCCTCTACGTGATCGGCCGTGGTCTCGGCCTTGGTGTGGCGCAGGAGGCGGCGCTCAAGTTCAAGGAGACGTGCGGACTCCATGCCGAAGCCTTCAGCGCCGCCGAAGTGAAGCACGGCCCGATGGCGCTGGTCGGCCCGGACTTCCCGCTGCTGGTGTTCCGCCAGGATGACGAGACCGCGGGCGGCACCGACGCCTTGGTGGCCGAGATGGTCGCGCGCGGCGGCACCGTTCTCCTCGCCGGCGGCGAAGCACCCGGCGCGATCGCCATGCCCTTGCCGGTGGCAAGCGCAGCAGTGCAGCCGATCCTTGCGATTCAGGCCTTCTACCGCGCCGCGAACACGCTTTCGCTGCGGCGCGGCTTCGATCCGGACCGCCCACCCTATCTCGCCAAGGTGACCGAGACGGTCTGATGGCGTTCGCACTCATCAATGGTCGCGTGCTGGTCGACGGTGCATTTCGCGATGACGTGGCGGTGACGGTCGAAGGACCGAACATCGTCGCCATCGGCAACGCGGATGCCGGCGTCGAACGGATCGACCTGGATGGCGCCATGCTGCTGCCGGGTTTCGTCGACAGCCAGGTGAACGGCGGCGGCGACGTTCTGTTCAACGCCGAGCCCACGGTCGAGACCATTGCCGCCATGGGGCAAGCGCACGCCCGCTATGGCACGACGGGTTTCCTGCCGACGCTGATCAGCGACGATCTCGAGGTCGTGCGACAAGGCATCGCGGCGGTGGATGATGCCATCGCCGCGGGCGTGCCGGGCGTGCTGGGCATCCACATCGAAGGGCCGTTCATCAGCCTGGAGCGCAAGGGTATCCACAGCGCGAGCCACATCCGCGCGCTCGACGACGCCGGGCTGGAGGTGCTCACCTCATTGAAGCGTGGACGCACCCTGGTGACGCTCGCGCCCGAGCGCGCGACGCCCGGCTTTATCCGCAGCCTCACGCAAGCAGGGGTCATCGTAGCGGCCGGGCACACGAATGGCACGTACGCGCAAGTGACCGCGGCGATCCACGCCGGGCTGACCGGCTTCACGCACCTGTTCAACGCGATGTCGCCGCTCACCAGCAGGGAGCCCGGTGCGGTTGGCGCCGCCCTCGACAGCCTCGAGACGTTCTGCGCGATAATCGTCGATGGCTTCCACGTCAGCCCCGTGACCATGCGCCTGGCGATACGCTGCAAAGCGCACGATCGCTTCATGCTGGTCACCGACGCGATGCCGACGACAGGCGGATCGCAGCGCAGCTTTTCGCTTCAGGGTCGCCGCATCGAGGCGCAGGATGGGCGGCTGGTCGCCGACGACGGCACTCTGGCCGGATCGGACCTCAACATGCTGCAGGCGGTCACCAACGCTGTGGAGATGCTGCAGGTCCCGTTCGAGCAGGCAGTATCGATGGCCACGGCCGCGCCTTGCGCGTTTCTCCAGCTATCCGCCTATGGCCACATAGCAGTGGGCAAGCGGGCCTCGATGATCGCCGTTCGCGACGGCACGGTCGAGCGCAGCTGGGTCGATGGCAGCAGCCTGCAGCTGTAGCGCGGCAGGTACCGGATCAGATCCGGCCGTCAGTTCCGGCGGTGCTTGCCGCCATAGTAGGACCCGATGAAATCGCCGATCTTCGACATCTCCGCAGCAGCGGCGACGGCGCTGTCGGCACAACAGGGCAGCGGGCCCTTGTCGGCCTCCGCCGCGCGTGCGGCCACGCGGTCGCACAGCTCTTCGATATCGGCGCGACTCAGCAGGTTCTTCTCACGCAGCAGGCACAGCAGCGTCTGGAGAATGACAAGGCTCTTGTCGCCATTGTCGATCTGATCGCTGGCCAGCACATCCAGGTTACGCATGGCATCTCTCCTATTTTTTTGGGAGTGTATGCCAAACGCACGAACGTGCAAGGGGTGTGTCAGCGCCTCGTTTGAGGCCCAGTCTCAGGTAAATCCCCCTGCTGCAGCCCGCCGCCCAGAGCCCGATAGAGTTCGATCAGATTGTTGATCCGCGACAGCCGCGTCGTCGCCAGCTGTTGCTGCGCGGCGTACGTGGTGCGTTGTGCATCGAGCGCGGTCAGGAAGCTGTCCACCCCGGCGCGATAGCGCGCGTCGGACAGGCGCGCGGCGACTTGCGCCGCCTCTGCTCGGCGAGTCTGCGCATCGATCTGCTCGACAATGGTACCGCGCTGCGCAAGCGCATCGGCCACTTCGCGAAAGGCGGTCTGGATCGTGCGCTCGTACGTCGCGACCGCGGCCTGCTGCGAGGCGCGCGCATAGTCCAGGTTCGCACGATTGCGGCCGCCGTCGAAGATCGGCAGCCCGATCGCGGGCGAGCCGGTGTAGGTATAGCTGCCGGAGCGGAACAGCCCGCTCAGTGCCGTGCCGATGGTGCCGATCGTGCCGGTCAGCGAGATCTGCGGGAAGAACGCCGCCCGTGCCGCGCCGATATTGGCGTTCTCTGCGATCAGCTGGTGCTCTGCCTGCAGCACGTCTGGCCGCTTCAGGAGCACCGACGAGGACAGGTCCGAGGGCAGCGCATCGCGCGTGATATCCTCGCCGCCCAGCCCGCCGGGCAACTGCTCGGCCGGCACCGTGGTGCCGACCAGCAGGTTCAGTGCGTTCTGGTCCTGCGCGATGCGCGTGGTCAGCGCGGCGACATCGTTGCGCGCACCTTCGAAGTTCGTCTCGACCTGGCGGCTCTCCAGCTCGGACGCGACCCCGATGCGGAACTGCGCGCGTGTGAGGTCCAGGGTTTGCTCGAACGTCTTGAGCGTCTCGCGGGCGATCCGCAGCTGTTCCTGGTCGGACGCCATGGTCGCCCAGGCCGTGCCGATCTCCGCAATCAGGCTGATGCGGGCGGTGCGCGCCGCTTCCTCGCTGGCGAAGTATTGCTCCTGCGCGGCGCGGCTGAGGTTGCGCAAGCGGCCGAACAGGTCGAGCTCGAACGACGAGAAGCCGACGTTGGCCGAATAGATCGCAATGTCGGTGGAGAGGGACGTGGAGCCTGTGCCCATACCCACGCCGGTGCCCGCTCCGCCTGCTCCCGCCGCGCCGAGCGGGCTGTTGGTGTAAGTCGCGCTGCCATTGGCGCTGATCGCCGGCAGCTGGTCGGCGCGCTGCACGCGGTACTGCGCGCGCGCCTGCAGCACGTTGGCCGCCGCTACCCGCAAGTCGCGATTGTTGGCGAGCCCCGTCTCGATCACCGCGACGAGCCGCGGGTCGGTGAAGAAGTCCCGCCAGCCGACCAGCGCGATGTCGGCAGGCGCATCGGCGCGGGGCGCAGGATAGGCGCCACCTTGCGGGAACTGCTCTGGCGCAGCCCCGACCGGCCGGATGTACTTGGGCGCCAGGTTGCAGCCGCCCAGCAGCGAGGCACCGGCGAGCAGGAACGCGATTCTTTTGGTCATGCTCAGGCTCCCTGCCTCTCGGGACCATGCGGCATATCCTGGACCGTCTCGCCATCGGGCTCGTCGCGCGCTGCGGGCTCCTTATCGCCGCCCTTGCCGAAGAGGCGCAGGACCACGACGAAGAACATCGGCACCAGGAAGATCGCGAAGACAGTCGCGGTCAGCATGCCGCCCACCACCGCGCGGCCGATAGCGTTCTGCCCGCCTGCGCCCGCACCGGTCGAGATCGCCAGCGGCAGGACGCCGAAGATGAAGGCGAGGCTGGTCATCAGGATCGGCCGCAAGCGCAGCCGCGCCGCTTCGATCGCGGCCTGGAACGGCTTCATCCCGCCCACCACCCGCTCTTCTGCGAACTCAACGATCAGGATCGCGTTCTTGGCCGAGACACCGATGGTCGTGATCAGGCCGACCTGCAGGTAAATGTCGCTGTTGAGGCCGGTGAGCGCCGCCGCAGTCAGCGCGCCGATCACGCCGAGCGGCACGACCAGGATGACCGAGATCGGCACCGTCCAGCTCTCGTAGAGCGCGGCCAGGCACAGGAACACGATCAGCATCGACAAGGCGTAAAGCGCCGGCGCCTGCCCGCTCGACAGCCGCTCTTCGTAGGAAAGGCCCGCCCACTCCAGCGACGTGCCCGACGGCAGCTTGCCATGGATCTCTTCCATGATCTTCATCGCCTCGCCCGAGCTGACGCCCGGTGCCGGAGCGCCCTGGATCTCCATGGCCGGGCTGCCGTTGAAGCGCGTCAGCTGCAGCGGCGCCAGCGCCCAGTCGAGATTGCTGAAGGCGTTGTACGGCGCCATCTGGCCGTTCTGCCCTCGCACGTAGAACTCGTTCAAGTTGTCGGGCTGCAGGCGATAGGGTGCATCGGCCTGGACGTAGACGCGCTTGACGCGGCCCCGGTCGATGAAGTCGTTGACGTAGGATCCGCCCCAGGCAGTGGCGATAGTGGAACTGGCGTCGCCCAGATTGAGGCCCAGCGCCCGCGCCTTGTCCTGGTCGATTTTGACCTTCAGCTGCGGGGCGTCATCCAGGCTAAGCGGACGCACTTGCGCCAGCCGCTTGTCCTTCGCGGCCATGCCCAGCATCTGGTTGCGCGCCGCCAACAGTCGTTCGTGGCCGATGCCGCCACTATCGACGAGCTGTGCGTCGAAGCCGGTGGCGTCGCCTAGCTCCTGCACCGCCGGCGGGATCAATGCGAAGATCGTCGCGTCCTTGAACGCGGGGAACTGCTTATTCGCGCGTGCGACCACGGCCTGGGCGCGGGAATCGGACCCGCTGCGCTCGTCGAAGTCCTTCAGCTTGACGAAGGCGATGCCGGCATTCTGCCCCTGCCCTGAGAAGCTGAACCCGTTCAGCGTGAAGGCGCCCTCCACTGCTGGATCCTTGCTAAGCACCTCGCGCACGTATTCCAGCGCGCGCTCGGTCCGCGGCGCCGTCGCTCCAGAGGGAGCCTGGACCACGACGAACAGCGAGCCCTGGTCCTCGTCGGGGAGGAAGCCGGTTGGCAGGCGCCAGAACAGCAGGCCCACGCCGCCCACGATCACCAGGTAGATCAGGAGCGAGCGCTTCCAGCTGCGCGCCGTGCGCTTAACTCCGCGCTCGTAGGCTTGCGTGCCCCGGTCGAAGCGATCGTTGAACCAGCGGAAGAAGCGCGCCAGCAGTCCGGTGCCTTCGTGCTTGCTGGGGTCGTGCGGCTTCAGGATCGTGGCGCAGAGCGCCGGCGTCAGGATCAGTGCCGTCAGGACCGACAGCACCATGGCCGCAACGATCGTCAGCGAGAACTGGCGATAGATGACGCCGGTAGAGCCGCCGAAGAAGGCCATCGGCAGGAACACCGCCGAGAGCACCAAGCCGATGCCGATCAGTGCGCCGCTGATCTCGTCCATGGACTTGCGCGCCGCGTTCTTGGGACTGAGCCCTTCGGTGGTGATCAGGCGCTCGACATTCTCCACCACGACGATGGCGTCGTCGACCAGCAGGCCGATCGCCAGCACCATGCCAAACAGGGTCAGCGTGTTGATCGAGTATCCGGCCAGCGCCATTACCGCGAACGTGCCGAGCAGCACGATCGGCACCGCGATCGTCGGGATCAGCGTTGCCCGCCAGTTCTGCAGGAACACGAACATGACGACGAACACCAGCACCACTGCTTCGATCAGCGTATGGATGACCTGCTCGACCGAGAGGCGCACGAACGGCGTGGAATCGTACGGGTAGATGACCTTCACGTCGCGTGGGAGGGTCTTTGACAGTTCGCCGACCCGCTCCTTGACGGCTTCCACCGTGTCGAGCGCGTTGGCGCCGGGCGCCAGATTGATGCCGAAGCCGGTCGCCAGCTTGCCGTTGTACTTGAGATCGAAGCCGTAGACTTCCGAGCCGAGCTGCACGCGCGCCACATCCGAGAGGCGCACGATCGCGCCGTTCGCATTGCTCTTGAGGCGGATCGCGCCGAACTCCTCGGGCGTCTGCAGCCGCGACTGTACCGATACGGTGGCGTTCAGCATCTGCTCGCTCGGGGACGGCTGCGCGCCCAGCTGGCCTGCGGAGACTTGCGCGTTCTGCTCGCGCAAGGCCGCAGTGACGTCGGCGATGGTCAGCTGGTAGCTGTTGAGCTTGGTCGGATCGACCCAGACGCGCATCGCGTATTGCGAACCGAAGGCCTGGGTTTCGCCGACGCCCGTGATGCGGCTGATCGGGTCCAGCAGGCGCGAGGCGACCATGTCGGCCAAGTCGGCGCCGTCGTGCGTGCCGTCTTCCGAATAGAGGCCTACCACCAGCAGGAAGCTGGCCGACGACTTGGCGACGCGGATGCCCTGCTGCTGCACTTCCTGGGGCAGGAGCGGTGTCGCCGCCTGCAGCTTGTTCTGCACCTGGACTTGCGCGATGTCGGGATCGGTGCCCTGTTCGAACGTCAGCGTCACCGTCACCTGCCCGGCGGACGACGAACTGCTATCGAAGTAGCGCAGGTTGTCGATGCCCTTGAGCTGCTGCTCGATGATCTGGGTGGTGGTGTTCTCCAGGGTCTGCGCGTCGGCGCCCGGATAGGTCGCGTTGATCGTCACAGTGGGTGAGGCGATCGCCGGGAACTGCGCGACGGGCAGCGTGCGGATGGCGAGCAGGCCCGCGAGCATCAACAGGATAGCGATGACCCATGCAAAGATGGGTCGATCGATGAAATAGCGCGCCATGCGGGGTTACTTCGCTCCGCCCTGCGAGGGAGCGGAAGCCGGCCGCGCCGGTGCGTTCGGGTGCCAGGGTACCGGCTTCACGGTCGCGCCCGGCTGCGCCATCTGGCTGCCTTCCATGACAACGCGGTCGCCGGGGTTGAGGCCCGAAGTCACCAGCCAGTCGTTGCCGATCACCCGATCCGTCTTGAGCACGCGCTGCGCCACCTTGTTGTCGGACCCGACCACCAGCGTTACCGCCTCGCCGCGCTCGTTGCGGGTCACGGCGCGCTGCGGGATGAGCAAGGCATCGCCCTGCACGCCCTCGACCAGTTCGGCCCGCACGTACATGCCGGGCAACAACAACGCGCGCGGGTTGGGGAAAACCGCGCGGATTGTCTGCGTGCCGGTGGCCGGATCGACGCTCACGTCGGCGAACTGCAGGCGACCCTCAATCGGATAGACCGATCCGTCCTCCAGCCGCAGCCGCACGCGGGCGGCACTGCCGCCGCGCGACAGCGATCCGGCCAGCAGCTGCTGGCGCAGGCGCAGGAGATCCGCGCTCGATTGCGGCACGTCGACGAAGATCGGGTCAAGGCGCTGGATGGTGACCAGCGCGTCGCCCTGCCCGGCGGTCGCCAGGCCGCCGGTCGTCACGACGCTCCGCCCGATCCGCCCGGAGATGGGCGCGCGAATGGTGGTGCGCGCCAGATCGATCTCGGCGCTGCGCACTGCGGCTTGCTGCGCGGACACATCGGCCCGCGCCTGCTGCGCCGTGGTGATCGCATTTTCGTAGTCCTGCCGTGCGATGGCGTTGATCCGCACTAGCTCGCCATAACGACGCTGCAGTGCAGCACTGGAGGCGATCGATGCGCGCGCCCGCGCCAGGGCGGCGCGCGCACTGGCGACCTGCTGCACGTAAGGCTGCGGGTCGATACGGTAGAGCGCCTGCCCCGCCGAGACGGTGTCGCCCTCCTGGAACAGCCGAGCCACGATCAGGCCGCTCACCTGCGGGCGCACTTCCGACGTCTCGTAGGCGGTGGTCCGCCCGGCCAGCGTCACCGTCAAAGTGGCGGGCTGCGGCTTCACCTGCAGCACCCCGACTTCGGGCGTGGGCGGCGCGGCCGGCTGCTTCTCGCCCGACGCGCACGCCGCCAGCAGGAACGACGCCAGGAGTGCTGCGCGTGATGAAAGAGCCATTGGTGTCCTGGTGTTTATGGCAGATTGACTTATTGTGAATGATCGTTCACTCACATGCTGCTACTGCGAAGAAGGCAGGGCGTCAAGGGAGCATCGATGTCGCATCCTTCTGCCGGACAGCCAGTCTCGGGCGCTCGGCGCACGGCCCAGGCCCGGCGCGAGCGCATCATCGCGGCCGCGCGGACGCTGTTTGCGCAGCATGGTTTCGACGGCACCGGGATGGCGCAGATCGCCAAGGAATCGCAGATCCTGGTCGGGCAGATCTATCGCGACTTCGCCGGCAAGGAGGACCTGATCGCAGCCATTGTCGAGCGCGACATCGCCGATCTGCTCGACGATCCCAAGCTAGCAGGCGCGATGGCGTCGGGTCAGGCCGACCATCTCCTGCAATGGATGCGCGCTTTCATCGGGGAAAGCCTGGACGACGACAGTCGCAAGGTGCTGTCGGACATACTGTCGGAGGGCACGCGCAATCCGCGCATCGCCACGATCCTGCGGCAGGCCTGTGAGCGCCTGCGTGAGCGGATCGCCAGCGCTGCGTTGATCTGGATACCGGGGCCCGAGCAGCAGGCCGAGCGCGAGGGCCTGGCCGACCTTATCCTCACCGCATGCGGCGCCCTCCATCACCGCCAGATTTTCGGCCTTGGGACAAATGAGGTCATCACCCGAAAGCTGGTCCAGATGGTCGAGGCGGAGATCGAGCGGCTCAGTAAAGCTAGCTGAGGCAGGTTGTTCGCAGGTGGCGTCGAGGAGTGACAGTTAGGATCCAGGCTGCAATCGATAGACGTGGCGACACCCGGATCAAGAAAGCCGCCGCACCCGGGTCATAGATTTCGCTTCTGTCTCACATCCGATTTGTGCAACTTCTCCGGTAATCGGATTTACGAGATTATGGGAGCCTGAAGAGCCGAGGAACCACGGCGGGCGGCTTGACGCCGATGCGGCTGGGATGATTGCCGCACACACGTTGAGCCTGCCTCGCCCAGGTCCGAGGCCGCAGCAGCGCAATCGAAAGATCTGTTGATGACCGAGACGATCGCAGCCGAGAGACCGTCCTACATGGTGAGCGCGCCCGTTACGATGGGCCTGGACAACTTGCCACGGGTGCAGGGTGGTCCGATCAAGCAGGCGTTCTTCACCCACTTCCAGCCGGCGTTTCTGATCGCGATCGTCGCGTTCTACTACTACGCGCCGGACGCATGGGTGAAGCCATCGGTCACGCTGTGGATCGGCCTTGGCGTGAAGTTCCTCATGCTCGGATTCGAATGGATCAGCCCCCGCCACAAGAGCTGGCAGCACACCTGGAAGGAGCTCGCCTGCGACACCTTCTACGTCGCCATGGGCATGATGGTGGTGCGCGTCCTGTTCGCGCCGATCAGCGACGATGTGATCATCGCCTGGTTCCAGGACAACTTCGACCTGGCCAAGTTCGCCTGGTTCATGACCATGCCGCTGCTGCTGCAGGCCTTCCTGATCTCCTTCATCGGCGACTACTTCCAGTACTGGATGCACCGCGGCATGCACAACTGGTACCCGCTGTGGGTCACGCATGCGCCGCACCACTTCGTCACCCAGCTGAACATCCAGAAGGGCGCCATCGGCAATCCGGTGGAGATCTTCCTGATCGGTCTGGGCGTGGGCGGACTGTTCGACTTCCTGCCGCGTGCCGCCCTGCTGGCCGGCGCATTCGGAATTGCCGTGGGCACGTACCAGCACTGCAACATCCGCTTCAACACGCCCCGCTGGTGGTTCAAGATCTTCAACACCACCGAGCACCACAGCCTGCACCACGCGCAGGACTATGACAGCACGCGCAGCAACTACTCGGGCACCTGGATTTTCATCGACCGCATCCATGGCACCTGCCGCGATGGCGAGGCCGAACTCCTGGGCCAGGAAGGCGGCCGCCGCATGTCGATCTGGGAAACGATGCACTACACCTTCAGCGAGCCGTACAAGCTTCTCAAGGAGAAGTTCGCGGACCGTCGCCAGATCACCAGCGCCGTTCCCGCCGAGTAACGATGCGGACGCCTGCACCAGGCACCGGCATAGGCCCCAAGAACAAGGCGGCACCGCAAGTGCGCCATCCCTAAGGAAGACCTGTGAACCTACGCGGCATCGACTGGATCTGGACGGTCAGGGGACGCATCGCGGTCGAGCCGATGCAGTCGCCCGCCGGCGCCTTCGACAAGCTCGATCCCATGTTCCACGAAAAGGGCACGAGCTACCGCGTTGATGGCGACACGCTGTCCTTCACCAAGAAGGACCAGCTGCCCCAAGACAAGATGTCCGTGTTCGACCACGGCACGCTGCGCATCTCGGACGGTACCCTTCGCTACGAGATGACCAGCCGGGCGCTGCTCGCCTGCTTCTTGGCACCGGCGCTGTTCTTTGGCGTCGGACACATCGGCGTGGCGATCGACGGCTGGCGCAATCCGCCCGAACTCGCCGCCGCCAAGGAAGCGGCGGAAAAGAAGCGCTCTCGGGTGAAGGCCGAGGACGTTCCGATGAACCCCATCGACGAGTTCCTCGGCGCCGCCAAGCCGGAGAAAAAAAAGGAAGACAAGAAGGGCGACGAAGTCGGCAAGCGCAAGCGTAAGCCGTCGATGACCACCGCGTACGTCTTCATGGGCATCTTCTTCGCGCTGTGGGTCCTTGGCCGCATTCTCGAGAACGTCCTGATCCACAAGCGCATGCGCAGGCTGCTCACGGGCGAGAGTCTCGCGCTGGCTACGGACGAGCAAGGGTTTCGCCAGTCCGGCTACCCTTCCCCGCGGCAAGCGGCGTGACGAGGAGCGCTGACTGAACGCAGACCGCTCGGCTGAGGGCTGATGTTGTCATTCCCACCCCGGCTTTGACAAGCCGCGAATCTCGCCGCAACCGGCCCGCCATACGGTTGGCTTCGGTGCTACCGCTACGGCTTACCCCATTACTGCATGGGCTGAGCTACTAAAGCCGCCAAATGCCTTGGCGTCTGACCCGCACCAAAACGCACCCTTAGCCCGCATCCTTCGACAAGCTCAGCATGATCGATGCAGGAGCTCTGCCGCGGTATGAAGCATGCAGAACGGTGCCGCCGTCTGCTCTACCAGGCCTTGTGAAACTGCTGCGGCCGCCAGACCGACCGCAGCCACTGCAATCTTAAAAGCGCAGGATCACTTCGGCGCCCAGTGGATGTCCACCGGCAGTTCGGTGCTCGCCAGCACGCGGCCGATCGGGAAGGCCGAGGACTTGCCCTGCTTGATGGCGGTTTCGATCACCTTGCGCTTGTCCTGGCCCGTCACCGCGATCATCAGCGCTCGCGCCGTGGTGATCGCCGCAAGGCTGAGGGTAACGCGCGGCACCGGCGCGTCGGCCGGCAGCGGATCGGGCATGACGCCGAGCGCACGGCGCTCCTTCGGTCCGGACAGCGCTTCGTCGTAATCGGGCCCGGGAAAGATCGACGCCGTGTGCCCATCGCTGCCCACGCCCAGCAGGCACAAGTCTAGCGGCCAGTGCAGGTCCTGCATCAGCGCATCCGCAGAGCCCCCGGCCGCCTTGTAATCCGGCAGCGCGTTGGGAACGATCGGCATCACGCGCGCGCCCTTGGGCAGAAAGTGCTTGGCCAAGACCGTTACGTTGCTCAGCGGATCGCCGAGCGGCACGATGCGCTCGTCCCCCGGAATGATGGTGACGCGCTTCCAGTCGAGCTTGGCGGCCGCCAGCTTCTCGTAGATCGGCAACGGCGTCTCGCCGCCGGCTAGCGCGATTACCGCGGCACCGCGGGCATCGAGCGCGCTTTCGATGATGAAGCCGATATCGCCCGCGACGGCCGACGCCATCTCGGCTGCGTCATCGTATTCCCACCATTCGACTTCCTCGCTCACGTGAGCTCCCTTCTGGTTCCCGGTTCCGGCAATGCCACGCTGGCGTGATCGGGTGATCCCTAGCCGAACCGCGCAGAGCCGCCAAACGCCGACTGTCGAGAGATGGGGAAAGCCTGGCTTGCTAGCAAGGCGATCAGCCTTGCCAAGCTGCACTGTGTACGTGCTACGCAGGTAAAGCTTGGGACGGCAGCGGCGATCCGCTGTAGAGTGTCTGCGCCATCTGGAAGCAACTTCCTCCTGCGCGCTTGGCGCAGTACATCGCATCGTCGGCCCGGCGCAGCAGCACGCCGACATTGCTTGCGTTTGCGTTCGAAGCGATCCCGACCGAGACCCCGATAGTGGCGCCGCCGCACTGTGGCATCGGTGCCGTAAGCTCTTGTACGATGTTGCTGGCGAGCCGCTCCAGAGCGTCGCCAGATATGCCGGGCTGGATGACGCAGGCGAACTCGTCGCCGCCGAGACGGGCGGCAAGCATTCCGGGCCAACGCTCGGACATGTGTCGCAACCTGTCGGCCACGCAGCGCAAGACGTCATCGCCTGTCTCGTGCCCATGCCGATCGTTCACGGCCTTGAAGCCATCGAGGTCGAGCATCAGCACGGTCATGTCGGCGGCCGCGCCGCAGCGAATGCTCCGCAGCCGCTCTGTGAGAGCCCGACGGTTCGGCAATCCGGTGAGCTCATCGACATGGGCCGCGCGCACAGCACGCGTGCGCTGCAACTCCATCTCGCGGATGTAGCGCCTCACTTGCAGGTCGCGCACGATGAACAGGTAGAGAAAGGCAAGGCTGAGAACGAGCGCGATGATCATCACTTCGTCGAGCTGCATGTACTCGAACCGGCGCACCAGATGGCAGAACCGCTCGAATGCCTGGAAGCGCACGGCGGCGAGCGATGCTGCCAAGGCGCTGCCGAGGACGACCGCAGTTTCGACGTTCAGCGCCGCGAGCCGTGGAACGTGCGGGAACTCTGCCATTGCTCTTCCTCAATCCCCCGGCAGGATATGACATCAATGCGACTGTCCGGGCCGTTAAAGAGAGCGGCTAACGTGCGATTCACATTTCGGCTTCGCTAGGCAGACCAGGCGATTACGCGCCGCCGATCACGGCCGCAGCACCCAGCCGCCGTCGACGTGGATGGTCTGGCCGGTGATCCAGGCGCCGGCCGCCGAGCAGAGCAGTAACGCGGTGCCGACCAGTTCGTCCGGCTCCCCACGCGAGCGCAGCGCCACGGTCATGTCGAGGAACTTGATGAACGGAGAATCGTCCGGCACCAGCAGTTTGCCGGCGTCCGACATGACGTTGCCGGGAGCGATGGCGTTGACGGTGACGCCATCCTTGCCGAACTGCTTGGCGAGCGTCGTGGTCAGCCCGACCAAGGCCAGCTTGGTCACGCCGTAGAGGCCTTGTGCGGGAAAGGCTCCCCCCGAGGACTGGTTGATGATCCGCCCGCCACCGCGTGCGCGCATCGATGGCAGCACCGCGCGCGAACAGAGCAGCGCGCCGTTGACGTTGACGGCGAACGCGCGGTTCCATGCATCGAGGCTGATCGTCTCGCAATTGTCGTAGCTCACGTCCACCATCAGCGCCGCGTTGTTGATCAGGATGTCGACACCACCGAACGCGTCATCGGCCGCAGCCGCCATCGCCAGCGTGGATGCCTCGTCCGCGACATCGACTTGCGCGGACACGGCCTTGCCGCCCGCCGCCACGATTTCGTCGGCAACGGCCTGGGCGCCCTCGCGATTGAGGTCGGCCACCACGATCGCAGCGCCGGCATTGGCGAGGCCCATGGCGTAAGCACGGCCGATCGAGTTGCCGCGCCCGCCCGCGCCGGTAACCACCGCAACTTTGCCCTCCAGGCGGAACTGGTCGAGGGTGAAGCTCATGATGCGGACTCCTTGCTTGCGCCAACGGCGGCTGAGAGGAACGGTGCGGCCGCAACTCGCAGCGCCTCGGCTCCGGGATCGTCGGGCAGTGTCGTCTTGAGCAAGGCGACATCCTTCACCAGCAGCGGCGCTCCGTGCGAGAAGGCCTCAGGCGTCGGCAGGCGCGCATAGACCTCGAAGCCGAAGCTGCGTCCGCTGCTGACCTTGATCAGACCGAGCAGCGCCGCGCGGTCCAGCCCCAGCGCCTCGCCTGCCTGGGCGGCCGCGTGCGCCAGACCCATGTTGGCTGCCATCAACGCATTGTTGACGATCTTGGCCCGCTGTCCCGCGCCCGCCTTGCCGAGCAGGACGATGGTGGCGCCGAAAGTTGCCAACACCGGCTTGGCCAAGGCGAAAGCCTCGGGCGCGCCGCCGCACATGACTGCCAGCGTGCCCGCCGCCGCTCCAGGGCCGCCACCGCTGACGGGCGCATCGAGGAAGGCGATGCCCTCCTCGGCGCACCGCTGGGCAAGCGCCGCGCAGCTATCGGGAAGGATCGTCGAGTGGATGACGAGGCAGCTGCCCCGCTTCATGGCCGGGATCAGCTCGTCGCAGATCGCCGCGACGCCGGCATCGTCGACCACGCAGATGCCGACCACGTCGCACCGCTCGCCCAGTTCGGTGACGCTCCCGGCGGCTCGGGCGCCCTTGGCGACGAACGGCTCCAGCGCCTCGGCACGGCGAGCCCAGACTACGAGTGGAAAGCCCGCGGCGACGATGCGCTCCGCCATGGGGCCGCCCTGGCTGCCGAGACCGATGAAACCGACGGTGACCATCGCCATCAGCCCGCAGTGATGCCGGCGTCGATGGTGACGCACGAACCATGGAAGCCGCGCCCCGCGTCGGAGGCGAGCAGCGCGATCATCTCGGCCACGTCCTCGACCTCCACGGTACCGCGAAAGCCGGTGTAGCGCTTCAGGAGATCGAAGTCGCAGCCTTCAGGCGGTCGGAAGTCCTTGGCGATGTTGGTGATCATGCCGCCCGGCGCCACTGCGTTGATGCGGATCGGCTTGCGCTGGTACTCCATCGCCATCGCCTTGGTCATGTTGACGATGCCTGCCTTGCTGGCGCAGTAGGCGGCGGCGTAAGCCTCACCGATGAACGCGGCGGACGAGGCGACGTTGACGATCGCGCCCTGGGCTTCGAGCAAATGCGGGATCGCTGCTTGCGAAAGCAGGAACGGCGCGGTCAGGTTCACCGCGATCGTGCGCGCCCACAGCGCCTCGGGCATCTCGTGAGAGTTGGCGAGGTAGATGACGCCCGCCACGTTGCACAGCGCATGGAGCCGGCCGAACGCATCGACAGCCGCGGTGATCGCCCCTGCGCACGCCGCAGGCTCGGACAAGTCCGCCACATGCACCCTCGCCTCGCCGCCAGCAGCACCGAGCAGCCCGCGCGTTTCCTCCAGCCCTTCCGGGTTCAGGTCCACCAGGCACAGCTGCGCGCCCGCACCGGCAAGGCTGAGCGCAACCGCGCGGCCAAGTCCCGACGCAGCGCCGGTGACCACCGCCACTTTGCCGGTCATGTCGATCTTGATGCTCATGGTTTCGCTCCCTGCCCTCAGCCGTTCCAGGCCAGGCCCTTCTCGATCTTGGCCGCCTGCTCGAAGACGACGCCCTGCACCACCGATGCCCGCGGCCAGCTGGCATGGATTGCGTACTGCAGGACGAATTCGTGCAGCTCGGCGGCCGTGCAGTTGCCGCTCGCCATAGCGGCGTGGAAGTGGCTGCCGATCGGGATCACCGCGGCCGAGTTCGCTACGCCCACCAAAGTCAGGAATCGGCGCGAGCGCTGGTCCAGACCGGGGCGGCACCACATCTCGCCGAAGACGAAGTTCAGGATGCCGTCCTGCAGGAAGGGCGTTCCGTTGCCGACCGGCGGACCATCGAAGGTCATGACATCGGTGAACGCCGCAAAGCCCTGCTCCATCCGCACCTGCGGGTCCCAAGGGTCGGCGCGCACGGGAGCGAGCGTCACCGGATCGAGGCCGAGGGCGTCCTGCACACGCGTGATTGCCGCGTCGAGGTCGCCGCCCTTGTCCCAGCCGCAGTACACCGCGACATGCAGCGCCGCCTCGCGCAGCTCCGCCAGCGAGAGCTCGCCGGTGGTCAGCGCGCCGCGCACGTAATTGTCGATCGTCTCGGGTGCGCCGTTGTTGCTGGCCGACGCCGCCAGCGAGATCAGGAACCGCGCGCGCCGATCGAGCCCCGGCCGCGACCAGACTTCGGCATAGATGAAGTCACGCCAGGTCTCCTGCCACAAGGTGGCGGGCTCCGCTGCCGTCCTGCCGGTCAGCTCGCTCTGGAGCGCTAGGCCACGCTGCGTCCGCTCACGCGGTTCGAGCAGGCTCACTGGCCAGCCTCCGAAGCGGCCATGCTCATCCAGATGTTCTTGGGCTGAAGGAACTCGTGCAGGCCCTCGACGCCGCCCAGCCGGCCGTGGCCGCTCTTCTTGAAGCCGCCGAACGGAGCATTGGGCTGCATCGCCTCGCCCGCGCCGTTGACGTGGATCATGCCCGCCTGCAGCTCGCGCGCCACATGGTGGCCGCGCCGCAGGTTCTGGGTGTGCACGTAGGCGCCCAGTCCATATTCGGTGTCGTTGGCCAGCGCGATCGCCTCGTCCTCGGTGTCGAAGGGCGTTGCCACCAGCACGGGCCCGAAGACCTCGTTCTGCGCGATTTCGCAGGCGTTCGGCACGTCGGCGAGGACGGTCACCGGCAGGAAGAAGCCGTCGGCATGATCGCCCTCCAGCCGCTTGCCGCCTGCAACGATGCGCCCACCGGCGCCGATCCCGCGGTCGACCATGCCCTGGATGCGGTCGAGCGCGGTCTGGCTGATCACCGGGCCGAGCACGGTCGATGCTTCGAACGGATCGCCGGCCTGCACGTGGTCGGCCATGGCGCCGATGATCTGCAGGTACTGATCGTAGACGCCGCGCTGCACCAGCAGCCGGGTCCCGTTGACGCAGCCCTGGCCGTTCGACGAAATCGCGCCGCTCAGGCCCTTCTTTGCGGCGGTCATCAGGTCCGCGTCGTTAAACACGATCACCGCCGACTTGCCGCCCAACTCCAACCCGACCGGCTTCAGCGAACGCGCCGCGCTGGTCAGGACCTTGGTGGCGGTCGCGCCCGAGCCGATGAACTCGATCTTGTCGATGCCGGGGTGCGCGACCATAGCCTCGCCGACGTCGGCAGCGCCGGTCACCAGGTTGGCGACGCCGTCCGGCACGCCTGCCTCGTGCAGCATCTCGACGAGCTTCATCACGCTGTAGGGCGCCAGATCGGGCGACTTGAGGACGATGCAGTTGCCGGCCGCGAGCGCCGGCGCGATCACCATCGTCGCGGCGAACAGCGGACCATTCCAAGGCACGATCACGCCGACCACGCCGTAGGGTTCGAACGCCACGTAGTCGTGCGCCGGGCCGCCCCACATCGGGATCGTGCGGCCATGGATCTTGTCGCACCAGCCGCCGAAGTACCGGAACTTCTGCGCCGCGTCGTAGCCCATGTAGGGCGCGACCATCGCCACCGAGCCGTTTTCGGAAACGAGGCTGGGCACGAAGTCCGATGATTTCGCCTCGAACAGCGCGGCGACCTTGAACATCAGGTCGCGGCGCTTGTCTCCAGGCATCGCCCGCCAGGCCGGGAAGGCTGCCCTGGCGGCGGCGACGGCGCGATCGACGTCGCCGGCGCTGGCCATCCCGATCTCACGCGTGACCTTGCCGGTCGCGGGGTAGATGTGCGGGATACGTTGGCCGGAGCCGCTTTCTTCGCGCTGTCCGCCGATAATGTTGGGGAAGCGCGGCAGCGCCTCCGCGTCCGGATCTCTGAAACCCATGGCCACCACTCCCGCCGACGTTGCTGCGCTTCACCCGGCCGTTCTGCCGAGGTGCGCCGATTCTGGGGTTTGTATAAGACGCGTTTTATACGGCTCGCAAGCGCTCCTTTTCCGCCGTGACGATGTTGCATGGCGTATTTACACGCGTATATATGCCGAATGATCGAAAGCGAGGCACGACCAGCTCCCGGCAAGCGACAGATTGTGCAGGCGACGGCCGAGCGGCTGCGGCATCGGATCTTCGCCTGCCCACCCAACCAGCAGATCGGCTCTCTGCCCGAGCTTGCCCGCGAGTGCGGAGTCGGCATCGTCACCATCCAGCAGGCCGCGCGCATTCTGGAGCATGAAGGCGTGCTGGAGGTGCGGCGTGGGCCTGGAGGCGGTTATTACGGTCGCCGACCGAACCTGGGCGATCTGGAGCGCATCCTGAGCGCTTATTGTCAGAGCGAACCCACCTCCTGGCGGGAAGTGCTCGACATTACGTCGCTGCTGTTCAACCGGCTGTGCGCGGCCGCCGCACGCTGTGACGATCCGGGGCTGCACGCCGAATTGCGACAACTGGCGGCCCAGATCGGGGCATGCACCGACGGAGCGCTGCTCGGCGACTTTGAGACGCGGCTCCAGGAATTGCTGTTCCGCATGGTGCGCCGCCCCTTGTTCGAGCTGTTGACGCATGTGGCGCTGGGCACCGCGCAGAGTGCGAAGACCGGCGAGGCGATGCGCGATCTCTTCGGTCTCGAGCAGTGGAAGGAAAGCCGCGCGGGCATCATCGCCGCGATCCTCGCCAAAGATCCCGCCCTCGCGCACTTTCAGGCCGATCGCTTGAACCGTCAGGCGCTGGTCAAGCTCTGTGGCCTTGAAGATTACTGAGGCTTCATAATCTCGTAAGCGGCGACGGCGCCACGGCCGCTTGATCCGGGAACGAAGGCGATCTACTCCTACAAAAGAGCCGCCGCGGAGAGGACCGAACTTGGCTGAAGCTATCGCCCAAGCGGAACCGTCCGCGACGCCCACCCCCGAACTGGTCTGGCAACTGGACGCACTCCTCGGCGAAGGGCCGGCGTGGATGCCCGACGAGGGGGCGCTCTGGTTCGTCGACATCAAAGGCGGCAAGCTCCACCGCTTCCACCCGCAAACCGGCACGCGCGAGACGATCGAGACAGGCGGCCAGCCCAGCTTCGTCGTCGGCTGCGAAGATGGCGGGCTGATCGTCGGCTCCGACAGCTGCATTCATCGCGTCGAGGCAGGCCGCCTTGGCGCCGTTCTCGCACCGATCCCGCAGCCCGCGCACAATCGCACCAATGACGCGACGGTGGACGCGAGCGGGCGCTTGTGGGTAGCGACGATGGATGACCATGAGGAGCGAGAGACCGGATCGCTGTGGTGCCTGGAAGCGGGCACGCTACGCCATGCGGGAACCAGCGCCGTAGTCACCAACGGACCGGCGGTGACGGCGGACGGATGCACGCTCTACCGCGTGAACTCTGGCGAGCGGCGCATAACCCGCCATGCGATGAGCGACAGCGGCGAACTGGATGCCGGCGAGCTGTTCGTGCAGCTGAAGCCCAGCGAAGGTCACCCGGACGGCATCGTGCTCGACAGCGAGAACTGCATCTGGGTCGGGCTGTGGGACGGCTGGGGCGTGCGCCGCTATGCGCCGGACGGTACGCTGCTGCTGCACGTCCCCCTGCCCTCCGCGCGCGTGACCAAGGTCGCGTTCGGCGGCCCCGACCTGAAGACGGTCTACGTTACCACCGCCCGGATCGGACTGGACGAGGAGGCGCTTGCGCGTCAGCCGCTCGCCGGTGGCCTCTTCGCCTTCGCCGCGCCCGCGCCTGGACTGCCCCTGCCCAAAGTCCGCCTGTGAGCATACGAGCGGAAATCCTGGGTGATTGGGGCACGAGCAACCTGCGCCTCTGGCTGCGCTTTGGTGGAGCCGTGGCTGAGCGGCGCGACGGCCGTGGCGTCGGAGCGCTAGCAGCCAATGCTGCGCAACAATTGAGGGACCTGACGGCAGCCTGGCGCGAGGCTTACGATATCAGCGTAATCGTCCTTTGCGGCATGGCCGGTGCGCGCGGTGGCCTGCACGAGACCGGCTACGTCGAGTGCCCGGCGAGCGCCGCGGACTGGGCGGGTCGGGCAGCCCGCACCGAGATCGCCGATACGCCCGTCACGATCGGCAGCGGCCTTGCCTTTCGAGATCGGGATGGCCGCGACGACGTCATGCGGGGCGAGGAAACGCAGGTGTTCGGCGCGCTGCGACTCCATCCCGAGTTGGCGATCGGCCGGGCGACGATGCTGCTGCCGGGCACCCACTCGAAGTGGGTCACGCTCGACGGTGGCCGCGTCACGGGCTTGCGCACCTTCATCACCGGCGAACTCTACGCGCTGCTCTCCCGTTCCAGCCTGTTTGCAACCGGTGGAGCAGACGAGAGCGGACACACTGACGAAGAAGGATTCGCGCAAGGCATGGCGGAGGGGCGCAATGCTCCCGGCCTGACCGGTAGCCTGTTCCAGGCGCGTGCTGGCCAGTTACGTCAGGGCCGCTCGGCGGCGTGGGCGCGCAGCTATCTGTCGGGCTTGCTGCTCGCCTCCGAGGTGGCGCAAATGCAGCAACTCGGCATGCTGCCAAACCAAGTCACCATGATCGGCGCGCACGCCTTGTGCGAGCGCTACCGCACTGTCCTTGCATCGGCTGGCGTGGCCACCCGCCTGCTTGACGACGAAGCCTGTACTTTAGCCGGACTGGAACTGATCCTTGCCCACGATTGACAGCCTGCTGGCCGCGGGGGAGCCGCCGATCGTTGCCATCCTTCGCGGCCTTGCTCCCAGCGATGCGCTGGCGGTCGGCACCGCGCTTGTCGATGCAGGCGTGCGCATGATCGAAGTGCCGTTGAACTCGCCCGATCCGTTCGAGAGCATCGCGGCCTTGCAGCGGGCGTTCGGCGGAGAGGCGCTGATCGGCGCGGGAACCGTGCTGGACACCGCTTCGGTCGAGCGACTGGCCCAGACCGGCGCCCGCCTCATGGTGACGCCCAACACGTCGGCGCCGGTGATCGCCCGGGGCGTTGAACTCGGCCTGGAGGTCCTGCCTGGTTTCCTCAGTCCGAGCGAGGCGTTCGCAGCGCTTGCGGCAGGCGCCCAGCGGCTGAAGCTTTTCCCAGCCGGCGCACAGGGCACCGGCTACTTGCGCGACGTCCGGGCCGTGCTGCCCACGCACGTCGGTGTCTGGGCGGTCGGCGGCGTCGATGCCGCGAATGCCGGCGAATGGCTGCACGCGGGCTGCGAGGGCGTGGCGCTCGGCTCGGCGGTGTTCAAGCCGGGCATGGCCGCGGACGAGGTCGGCGAGCGGGCCCGCGCCGTTGTTGCCGCCTGGCGATCCGCGCGCTGATCACGGATGCTGCGGCAGGCCGCAGCCATTCGCCCTGCGCCTCGTTGATCAGCCATGCTGGTGTTCCTGGACTTCGAAGCGTCATCGCTCGGCAAACGCAGCTATCCGATCGAGGTGGGTTGGGTCTTCGAAGACGGGCGCTCGCAATCCTACCTGATCCGCCCTGCCGAGACTTGGACGGATTGGGACGTGGAGGCCGAAGCCATCCACGGGATCGCTCGATCAGAACTCGTCGCCAAGGGCGTGGCGCACGACGAGGTCGCCCGGCAGATGGTGGAAGACCTGAGCGGACACGACTTGGCAGCGAGTGCGCCTTCGTGGGACGGCAAGTGGCTGAGCACCCTGCTGCGCGCCGCCGGCCTGCCGCGCCATAGTCTCCGCCTGCGAGACAGCGAC
Organism: Novosphingobium sp. 9U; assembly: GCF_902506425.1. Lineage (NCBI taxonomy): Bacteria > Pseudomonadati > Pseudomonadota > Alphaproteobacteria > Sphingomonadales > Sphingomonadaceae > Novosphingobium > Novosphingobium sp. 9U. The sequence continues at coordinate 277,964 of NZ_LR732469.1, forward strand.
GATGTCCTTAGCGAGAGTGCGCTGACCATTCTTGCGCCGGTGATCGGAAGCGATCGGCTCGAGCAAGTCGTCGCCGATGTTCTTGCGAGCACCGACGTGCATGCACCGGATTGGAAGCCGGCACACCGCGCGCTGGCGGACGCCGAGGAGGAGAGGTCACGCTGGATTGCTGTCAAGGCGGCCGCTCAGCGGATCGCCGCAGCCGCTTGACAGACTGTCAGAGCCTTCCGAATCCTGCGTTCAGGCGACCATGAACAGCGCGAACAGGAATATCAGCAGCGCGACCATGCTCGCCATGCAGAGCACGCCGAAAGGGCATTGATGGGCTTGGGGGTGGATCCTCTCCATGATCATCCCTTCTTCCAGAGTCGTATTCTTTTATACGCGGAACTTACGACATGGTTGCGCTTTGGGCAAGATTGCTGGTGTAAAACGCAACGCAACCATTGCGCCGTGATCGCCTTTCGCAGCTTGGCATGGTGGATCGGCCGGGGGATCTTATGAGACGCAATTGCATCCGTGGCTTGCGCCATGATCGCGACCGCAGCAGACGCTAGAGCTTCATGGCAGACGATCAGCAGCAACCGCATACCCAAGTCGACCACCAGCCTGACGAGGATCGCGAGGAAGGCGCCCAGCGCCGCTCGCTCAGCCCGCGCACCAAGCTGATCCTGCTTGTCGTCGCGGTGCTCTTGCTGGTCGGCGGCGGTATTTGGTTCTTCCGCCACAAGACTTACGGGCAATTCTTCCAGGAGACCAACGACGCGACGATTATGGCGGACGCCGTATCGATCGCGCCGCGCGTGAATGGATACGTCGCGCAGGTCATGGTGCTCGAGAACCAGGACGTGGCAGTGGGCCAGCCGCTGCTGCGGATCGACGCGCGCAACTACCAGGCGCAAGTGGACCAGGCCCGCGCGCAGATCGCGCAGGCCGACGCGAGCGCCGACAATGCACGAGCGTCGATCTCCGAGCAGCAGGCCGCGATCGCCCAGGCCGAGGCCCAGCTCGCCGCTGCACGCTCCAAGGCTGCGCATGACGCGGCCGAAGTGGCGCGCTATGTCCCGCTCGCTGCCAGCGGAGCGGAGACGCGCCAGCAACTCGCACAATTGCGACTGGCCGCGACCCAGTCAGCCCAGCAAGTGCGCGAACTGGCGGCCGGGCTGGAGATCCAGCGGCGCAAGATCACCGGCATCCAGACGCAGATCCGGCAAGCGCAGGCGCAAGCCCAAGGCGGACGCGCGCAGCTCGCCTCCGCGCAGGTCGACGTCGGCGGTGCCTTGCTAAAGGCGCCGGTCGCAGGGCGGGTCGGGGACAAGACGGTGACACCAGGGCAGTACGTGCAGGCCGGCACCCGGCTGATGTCGCTGGTGCCGCTCGACCAGCTCTACGTCGTCGCCAACTTCAAGGAAACGCAGTTGGCGCTGATGCGGCCGGGACAGCCTGCCAAGATCGCCGTGGACGCGCTGTCGGGCACCGAGCTCGACGGCAAGGTGCTCAGCATCTCGCCCGGCACCGGCGCGCAGTTCTCGATCCTGCCGCCGCAGAACGCGACCGGCAATTTCACCAAGATCGTGCAGCGCGTGCCGGTGCGCATCGCCATCACCGCGCCTCCTGCGGCGCGCAAGCTGCTGGTGCCCGGCCTCTCGGTGACGGTGACGGTCGACACCCGCGGCGCCAAGGGCGAGCTCGACCGCATCGAGGAGCAGCAGGAGCGGCTCGAGAAGCAGGGCCGCTGAGGTGGCGAGCGCGGCTCCTCCTGCCGGCCAGACGAAAGGCCAGAGCGGTACGAGGACGGCGAATGCCGACCTTGGCGCGTGGCTCGCGGTTGCGGCGGGCACGCTGGGCGCGCTCATGGCGACGCTCGACATCTCCATCGTCAACTCGGCCCTGCCGACGATCCAGGGCGAGATCGGCGCCACGGGGACCGAGGGCGCTTGGGTCGCCACCGCCTACCTGGTGGCCGAGATCATCATCATCCCGCTTTCCGCCTGGCTGGAGCGGCTGCTCGGCCTGCGCCGCTTCCTGCTGATCGCGGTGACGCTGTTCACCGGCTTTTCGGTGCTGTGCGGTATCTCCACCACGCTCAACATGATGATCATCGGCCGCGTCGGCCAAGGCTTTACCGGCGGCGCGATGATCCCGACCGCGCAGACCATCATCGCCCAGAGACTACCTCCGCATCAGCAATCGATCGGGACTGCCATGTTCGGCCTGGTCGCCACCCTCGGACCGCTGCTCGGCCCGTTGGTGGGGGGCTGGCTGGCAGAGAACGTCAGCTGGCACTACGCCTTCTTCCTCAACGTGCCGATCTCGGCGCTGCTGATCGTGCTGCTGGTTGTCGGCCTGCCCGACCAGAAGGCCAAGCTGCACCTGATCCGCCAGGCCGACTGGTTCGGGATCGCCGGCCTCGCCCTCGGCATGGGTGGGCTCACCGTGTTCCTGGAGGAAGGTTCGCGCGAGGAGTGGTTCGCCTCGCCGCTGATCCAGAAGATGGCGATCATGTCGGTGATCGGGTTTCTACTGCTCGCCTACGGCCAGGCGACGGCGGCTCGACCGGTAATCAAACTGCGGCTGCTACTGGACCGTCAATTCGGATCGGTCGCGCTGATGGGCGTCGCGCTGGGCGTGGTCCTCTATGGCACGTCCTATGCGATTCCCCAGTTCCTGGCCGCTATCGCCGACTACAACGCGCTGCAATCGGGCAAGGTGGTGCTGCTCTCGGGCATTCCCAGCTTGCTGATGATGCCGCTGGTGCCGTTCCTGGTTCGCAAGCTCGATATCCGCATCGCCGTGGCGCTCGGGATGGGGATCATGGGGCTCTCGGCCTACATGGAGACGGGGCTGACGCTCGAGTCCTCGGGCGGCGACTTCACCGATTCGCAGCTGATGCGCGGCGTCGGGCAGATCCTGGGCATGCTGTTCCTCAGCCAGGCGGTGGTGCAGTCGGTGCCGGCCGAAGACGCCGGCGATGCCTCCGGGCTGTTCAACGCGATGCGCAACATGGGCGGAAGCTTCGCGCTGGCAGGCATATCCATCCTGCAGCAGAGCCGCGTCTGGCTCCATTCTCGCCGGCTGGAGGAGACGCTGAACGCCAACGCGCCTGCGGTGCAGGACTATGTCACCGGCATGGGGCGCGCCGTCGGCAACCCGGACGCAGGTATGCGGCTGCTCGGGCAACAGATCCAGGGACAGGCGCTGGTCATGACCTACAACGACATCTTCTTCGCCATGAGCCTCGTCACCATTGCCGTGATCCCGCTCGTGCTGTTCCTTCGGCCCTTGCCCCGGAACGCCTCGCTCGCGGCGGCGCACTGATGCGGCGCATGGCGCTCTTTGGCCTAGTAGGCCTCTTGGCCGGTTGCACCGTCGGCCCCAACTACGATGGGCCGCCCGAGGTCGCATCCGCCGCCACGGCGCGCGGCCGATTCGTGCGCGCCGACGATCAGGCGCTCACCACCGCACCGGGCTTGGCGCGCTGGTGGGACACGCTGGGCGATGCGACATTGTCCGCGCTGGTCGACGATGCCCTGGCGCACAGTCCCAACATCGACATCGCGCAAGGCCGCATCCGCGAGGCACGCGCCCGGCTCGATTCCAACCGCGCCAACCTGCTGCCGAGCGTCTCGGCCGCCGGCATGTACGTCAACGCCCGCCTCCCCGGCTCCGGGCTCGGGGCGCTGTCGGGGGGCTCGTCCAGCGACGGCGAAGGCAGCGGCGGTGAGCAGGAAAGCTCAGACAGCGGCTCCTCCAGGCTCGAGTTCTACAACCTGGGTGCCAACGTCTCGTGGGAACCGGACCTGTTCGGCGGGCGCCGTCGCGGGATCGAGGCCGCGCGCGCCACGGTCGCCCAGCGCTTCGCAGACCTTGCCGACGCGCAAGTCTCCTTGAGCGCGCAAGTGGCGCAAAGCTACGTCAACTTGCGCGATGCCCAGGTACGCTCGCGCCTCAACGCGGAGTCCAGCGCGAAGCAGCGCCAGGCGCTCGACTTGACTCGCCAGCGCTACGCACGCGGCACCGCCTCGCGGTTGGAGGTCGAGCGGCTGCAGGTCCAGCTGGAGTCCACCGATGCCCAGAACATCCCCCTGTCCGCGCAAGTGGCGATGTACAAGGATGCGCTCGCGGTGCTGACCGGTCGCACCCCGGGCGAGCTCGACGCGACCCTGCAGAGCGAGGCGCCCGTGCCGCTTCCGCCCGCGCAAGTGCCGATCGGCGATCCGGCAAGCCTCGTGGCCCACCGTCCCGATATCCGCGCTGCCGAGCGCGCGCTCGCCGCCAGCACCGCGAACATCGGCACACAGAAGGCCAAGATGTTCCCCGGCATCAAGTTTTCCGGCATCCTGGGCCTCGGCGGGACGAGCCCCGGCGACGTGCTCGACCCTGGCAACCTCAGCCTGCTGCTCATGCCGCAGCTCAGCTGGCCGATCCTCGATTTCGGCCGCAACCGCGCCGCCGTGCGCGAGGCCGAGGCGCAGCGCGACACGGCCGGTGCGCAGTATCGCCAAGCCGTGCTCGAGGCCTTGCAGGATGCGGAGGACAGCCTGGCGCGCTTCGGCGCCACCCGGCGCCAGCTCGCCGGACTGATCCGATCAGAGCGCAGCGCCGCCACGGCCGCGCAGCTGAACCGCCAGCGCTTCGAGGCGGGTACCAGCACGCTGATCGACCAGCTCGACATCGAGCGCCAGGAGCTGTCCGCGCGAACCGCCGTCTCGCAAGCCCGCGCTCAGCTCACGATCGACTACATCGCAGTGCAGAAGGCTCTCGGCCTGGGCTGGAGCGAGCCGAGCTAAGGCGCCAAGGCACGAAGCTGCTGTCTGACGAAGCTTGGAGCCCGGCCGCTAGGCCGGAGGGATCTCGGGCGCGATCAGCCGGAGAAAATGGTGCCCAGAAGAGGATTGCGCCGGGGGTCGCCGTCGGCAACCTCGGGTGCGGTTGAGTTTTCTTCTGCCTTTTCAGTGCTGGCGGATGTGATGCCCAGAAGAGGACCAGCATCTTGGGCAAGGATTGCGTCCGTCTTGTTGGCTGCCATGTCGAGCGCAGCCTTGGCGTGACGGGCATCGATGCAGATCGCTGGCAAGCCTTCGGCCGTAAGGGCATGAAAGAACCAGACTGACAGCGGACCGGTCTCGAACACCACCCGCTTGGCTCTTGGAGCTCGTTTGCGGATCACTTGCGCAATAAGCTCAGGATCCGAGGCGCACTTGCCGCGCCAGATCCGCTTGCCCTCGCGACGCACTGAGATCGCCGTCTCTTTCATCGAGACATCAAGACCAATATACTCGTCCATGGTTGTTCTCCGCTGATGCTGGGCCCGGTCACCAATCGAGAGCCCGTTCTTCATCATACCGGGGAACAACCACCTGCATCAGCACCGATCGCGCAGTGGTGGACCGCTCCCAGCGATTACACCATGTTCATGTGGACTGATCGGCCCTTTGCAGGCCCCGTGTCGAGCGCACGAATAGCCCGAAAGGGGGACTACCCGTCGTTCCCATAAACTCGCGAAATGGCTGCTCCCGCCCGAAGCCGCTTCCGGCGCCGTCCGGTCAGCCGATTGCTTTGGTCGCATGCGAAATCATACGCGACGATCAGGCTGGCAAAAGCCCCGCTGACCTATAGCTTTCAATCAGCGTGTCGAAGAGCGCGATGTTCGAGCGGCTCCTCGCAACGATCTGCGCGCCAGCAACCGCTGCATAGATCGCGCGTGCCCTTGCCTCGCTCTCATCCGGGCCGACGATCTTTGCGGCGACGAGCTCCTTGCTCAACCAGGCCACGTTGATGTCGGCAAAAGCCTGGACCTCTCTCAGCACCGGCTCGGGCAGTTCGTCATATTCCGCAGCCATGAAGCTGCTCAGGCAGATCCGATTTTCGCGGGCTAGCGAGGCGCGGAATACTCCGGGGTATTGCCGCAGGGCGTCCATCGGCGTGTCGGCGTTGGCCGAGATCGCCTCAAATTCGCGAGATATGTCTTCCCAGTAGCGGCGTGCGACAGCCTCACCGAGAAGCGCCTTGTTGGCGAAATAATAGTTGATGCTTGCCGCCTTGATGCCGACCGTCGCGGCAAGATCGCGGAAATTGATCCCGGCATAGCCACGAGCCATCGCCGCCTCTCGCGCCGCCAGCAGGATCGCTTCGCGCGCATTCTCTTTCATCGTTGTTGCCATTGTTCAAACCTCCGCCTGCCATATGGCAGACAGGGGTTGACTCTGCAAGGTTCGAGTCGTAATCAGCTACCTGTCATCTGGCAGGCAGGTGACGAACCAGATTAAAGTGAGACACTCCATGACCGACAAGTTGAAGCTCTTTACCTCTCCCTCTGCTTTCCCCAACCCGCAGCGTTTGAGGATTTTCATGCACGAGAAGGGCATCGCCGATCATTTCGCCGAGACGGTCTACGACATGACGCCCGTCGGGGAGCAGCGTGGTTGGAAGCACTTGAAAATGAACACCTGGGGGGAAACGCCGACCCTCGCGCTCGCGGATGGATCCTTTCTCAGCGAGACGTCTGCCATCGCACGTTACCTCGACGACACGTTCGAGGGCCGCAAGATCATGGGTGCGACGCCACACGAGCGCGGTCTCGACCAGATGTGGGATAATCGGGTTTGGGTCCACGTCCTCTATCCGATCGTCACCGCGTTCCACGTTCTTCATCAGGGTCTCGGTCCGAAGCTCGAGCTGACTCGCAATCCCGCCTGGGGTGAGCACTCACGCAAGGTTGCGCTGACGCACGCCGGCCTTGTCGATCGGCATCTCTCGGACGGCCGCTCGTGGCTGCTGGGCGGCGACGAGCCGACCTTCTCGGACATCACGCTGGCGACGGCGATCGCCTTCTCGAAGTTCCCGGTAAACGCCACTCCGCTCGATGAGCGCTTCGAGCACATCGACGCCTTCTTCAAGCGCTGGCAGACCCGGCCGACTTACCTGGCTGCCTATGCCGATCGGAACAGCGGGGTCGCCGAGCTCGACAACCGTGCTTGAATGTTTGGCCACCGATCTCGGCAGTGAGGTGTCACGTTTTCTCGCCCACCATCATTCACATTGAGATAGGCGGCCAACATGGCACCATCAAACTGCGCCCGCGGGCGTGGGTAGCGCCAGCTTCACCCGCAAGCCCGGGTACGTGTTAGTCAGCGCTAGGCGAGCACCCAAGCGCTGCGCGGCGGAGTGGACGATGGCGAGGCCTAACCCGCTGCCCTCCGCGTCGCCACTGGTAGTGAGGCGAACGAAACGCTCGCCCACACGACCAAGGTCCGCATCCGACAGTCCAGGCCCGTCGTCGGCTACACAGATCACGGTCTCCTGCTCCTCGCGGCTGATGGTGACCGCGACCGTTCTTCCCGAACAATTGTAGCGGATCGCGTTGTCGACGAGGTTCGACAGGATCTCGAACAGCAGCGTGCGATGGCTGGCGATCGGCAGGCCTCCTTCGGGCGCGTTGAAAGCGATCTCGATGCCCGCATCAATGGCTTGAGCGATGCGGCGGTTGATCACTGCGACGGCGACTTCGCGAAGGTCCACCTGCTCAAGCGGGGGTGAGGTGCCCGCCTCCTCGGCGCGTGCGAGGGCGAGAAGCTGGGTGACGAGGTGCTCCAGACGATCCGCGGCATCGCCGATTTCACTGAGGGCTTGCGGGTCGCCGCGCCGGGCGAGCGCAACCTGCACTTTTAGCACCGCGAGGGGCGTGCGCATCTGGTGCGAGGCGTCGGCAGTGAAGCGCCGCACGCCCTCGGTCGCGTGCTCGAGCCGGGCCAGCAGATTGTCGAACGAACCGGAGAGGGGGCGCAACTCGACCGGCAGCGGACCGGGGCGCAGCGGCGACAAGTCCGGAGTGGCGAGCGTGTCACGCGCGGCGACGGCGTTGCGCAGCCGATCCAGCGGCCGCAAGCTCCAGGCGAGTGCGGGACGGACCAGCAGCACCGCGACGCCGATCAGCAAGACCTCGCCGATCAGCAGTGCGAGGACCAGCCGGCGCCACAAGGCGTTGCGCCCCTCCAGCGTCTCGGCGACCTGCACCACCACCGGCTGCTCGATCCTTGGCAGCGAGCGGCGCACCTCGGCGATGCGGATGCCCTGCCCGCGATAGTCGGCATAGCGAAAGCGCGGTTCATCGAGGCGCAGCTCGCTGATGCGGGGCGCGGGCAAGTCGGCATAGCCCGTCAGCAGCTCGCCCCCTACCGCGATGCGGTAGTAGACATTGTCGCGCTCCGTATTCTCTAGCATGCCAAAAGCGGCGGACGGCAAGTCCAGTGTGACCTCGCCGCGCTCCACCTGCACCGTTTCCGAGATCGCGCCGAGGGCGCCGCCCAGAACGCGATCGTTGGTGCGGCGCACGACGTCCGCGATCAGCGTGGCGCCGGCCAGCCCCAGCACGATCGCGATCACCAGCAGCGGCGCGATCATCGAGGCAAGCAGCCGCGTGCGCAGCGCCAGCGAGCGCTCAGACGTTTCAGCGGCCATCGAGTAAGTAGCCTACTCCGCGTACGGTGCGGATCGCAGGGCCGTCGGGCGCCAGCTTGCCTCGCACACGGGTGATGTTGACCTCAATAGCGTTGGGGCCGACCGGCTCGTCATAGCCGAACACTTCGGCCTGAAGCGTCTCGCGCGAAACGATCTGGCCCGCCCGGTTGGCGAGCGCGTCGAGCACCGCCCACTCGCGCCGCCGCAATTCGAGCACGCGTTCACCGACCCGTGCCTCGCCCGTCGAGCGGTTCAGCACAAGCGTGCCGACCGTCAGCTCGGGCGTGGGGTCGCCACCCCGCCGTCGCCCGAGCGCCCGAATACGGGCCTCCAGTTCCTCGGGTGCGAACGGTTTGCGCAAGTAATCATCGGCGCCGAGGTCCAGCCCGCGCACGCGATCGTCCAATGCGTCACGCGCGGTGAGCATCAGCACTGCCACTCGCTCGCCGCGCCGGCGAAGGGTGGAAAGCACCTCGAAACCGTCGATTCCCGGCAGGCCAACGTCGAGCACGATAAGCCCATAGGGCTCGTCGGGCGCGACCATCAGCGCGTCCTCGCCGGTGATGACGTGGTCCACCGCGTGCCCCGTTCCGCGCAGCAATGCGACGATGCTGCGCGCCAAGGCCGCGTCATCCTCGACGATCAGGATGCGCATGGCCTGCCGCTTCCGTGAAAGGTTGATGACAGGTTGGTGCGGTAGCCCATGACTGCGAGCTTACCCGAACGCAGAGCCGGGAAGCCAGAGGAGCTTGCAAGAGATGCGTAATCTGATCGTGCTGCTTTCGATTGTGGGGCTTGCCGTGCCGGCAGCCGCGCAGCGCCCCGCCGGCTATCCGCGATCCTACGAAAGCTTGATGGCCGCGGCTCGTGCCGAGCGGATCGTGCGCGTCTACGGCAATGCCGATGCAGCCACGATGGCGCCGCTGATCGCCGCGTTCCGCCGCACCTTCCCCAGCGTGCAGGTACAGTACAATGACCTGGGATCGACCGACCTCAACCGCCGCTTCGTCAGCGAGACGCGCGCCCGTCGGCCCAGTGCCGATCTGGTCTGGTCGTCGGCCATGGACCTGCAAGCCAAGCTCATCAACGACGGCTATGCCCAAGCCTATCAAAGCCCCGAGAAGCCTGCCCTGCCTGCGACCGCGGTGTGGAAGAACATGGGCTACGGCGTCACCGCCGAGCCGGTGGCGCTGGTCTACAACAAGCGACTGATCGGCCAGGGCCAAGTGCCGCGCACGCACGAGGCCTTCGAACGCCTGCTTCGTGATCGGCGCAAGTTCCTCGCCGGCAAGATCGCAACGTACGATCCCGCACGCTCCGATGTCGGCTACCAGTACCTGGTCGAGGACTATGCGATCACGCGTGACACCCGATCGCTGCTGCAGGCGATGGCAGCGACGCGCCCGCTGCTGTCGCGCACCACCAAGCCGATGCTCGACGCGGTGGCGCAAGGCCGCGTAGCCATTGCGTACAACGTGGTCGGACCTTACGCGATCCGGCTTGCTCGAAGCAACGGACGGGTCGGCGTGGTCTTCCCGCGCGATTACACCATCGTCGCTTCGCGCGTCGCCTTCATCGCCCGCGAAGCGCGGCATCCGGCAGCGGCCAAGCTGTTCCTCGACTTCCTCCTCTCGCGCACGGGACAGTCGCTGCTCGCGCGCCAGTGGCTGCTGCCGGTGCGCGGCGACGTCGGCTCGCCGCGATTGGCGCCGGGCAAGGCGCGGCCGATCCGGGTCGGCCCGCAGCTTCTCGTTCACCTCGACACCATCAAGCGCCGTCGGTTCCTGGCCGACTGGAACGCGATCCTTTCCGAAGGAGCCAAGCTGAAATGAAGTTCCTGTCCATCGGCTGCGCATCGTTCGCGCTCGCAGCCGTCAGCCCCGCCCTCGCGCAAGCGCCCAGCGAGGAAGAGCTTCCCGCCCTGGTCCGCGCACAAGCCGCAGAGATCGCGTCACTCAAGGCACGCCTCGACAAGCTAGAAGCGAGGGAAGCTTCCGCGCAGCCGCCCGTGCTCGCCGCTGCTCCGTCACCCTCGCCTGCGCCTACCGGAAGCAGGCCTCCGCGTGCTGTCGCGGTCACAACGCCCTATGCGCCGCAGATCGTGCCGCCCGGCCCGGCCGAGCGGGACATTCGCCGTGCGCAAGAGGCAAACGCGGCGGGCGTCACCACCGAATGGGGCGCCGGACTGCCGGTGTTCCATTCCGCTGACGGCAACTTCACCTTCAAGCCGCGCGGCCGCATCCTGGCCGATGTCAGCTCTACCTTCGGCTCGCGCTATAAGGACCGCAACCTGACCGTCACTGGCATGCGCGCATTGCGCATGGGCGTGGAGGGCGGCGTCGGCACGCAGTTCTTCTATCAGTTCGAGACCGACTTCTCCGAGAACGAAGTCGACATCGTCACCGCATTCATCGGCTGGCGCGGTCGTATCGCCAAGAGCCTCGACTACGACGTGCGCGCCGGTCACTTGTTCAACGACCGTGCTTTCGAGGGCTCGACCGGATCGGACTCGACGCCGTTCCTGGAGCGCAGCACAGTCTCCACCGCCATCATTCCGCAGCGCGGCTTCTATGGCATCGGGATCATGCCGCGGCTGTTCTGGAAGACCGCCCATGCCTCACTGACTTTGACCGGCGATCGGGTGGACGGCAACCAGACCACCAGCGACAGCCGCACGGTGCTCGCCCGCGCGCACTGGAACCCGATCAAGGCCGATCGTGGCGTGCTGCACCTGGGGCTCTGGGGCTTCGACGAGCACTTGTCCGAGGCCGCCACCGCGCTGACCCGCAACACCGTAATCGGCGGCCGCTTCAACGGCGCACTGCGCGTCTCCAGCGGCACGTTGACGGGCGGCACCGGCACCACCGGCTACGGCGCCGAGCTGGGCGGCTATGCCGGCCCGGTCTGGATCATGGCCGAGGCCGGCCAGCGACACGCCCGCCTCGACAACGATCGGCCCGACTTCGTCAGCAAGGCGTGGAGCGTGTCGGGCGGGTGGTTCGTCACTGGCGACCTACCTCCTTACAACCCGCGCTTGGGCAGCTTCGGTCAGCCGACCGTGCTCTCGCCGATCTTCGAGGGCGGCCCCGGCGCGATCGAGCTCACCGCCCGCTACGAGAGCCTGGACTACACCGACATCCTGAGCGGCGGCCAAGGCTGGGCGGCGACGGTCGGCGCCAATTGGTACCTCAACAGCTTCACCCGCCTCCAGCTCAACGCCATCCACTGGAACACCGACAACCGGGCCGGCGCCTTTGTGGGCTCCGACAAGGGCCAGACCATCAGCACGCGCATCGGCGTCACGTTCTGACCACCTCCATACGAGGACATCCGCGATGAATCTGGCTCTCTACGGCTTCCTCATGGTGGCCACCTTCATGACGCTGATCATGACCAAGCGCATGACGCCGCTGGTCGCGCTGATCGTGGTCCCCACCATCTTCGCGCTGATCGCCGGGTTTTCCACTGGCCTTGGCGACATGATGATCGACGGCATCAAGAACCTGGCCCCGACGGGGGTCATGCTGCTGTTCGCCATTCTGTTCTTCTCGATCATGACCGACACGGGCCTATTCGATCCCTTGGTCAACCGCCTTCTGCGCATCGTCCATGGCGATCCGATGAAGATCCTGATCGGCACCGTGGTGCTCTGCGCGCTGGTGAGCCTCGATGGCGACGGTTCGACCACGTACATCATCACCATCGCCGCCCTCCTGCCGCTCTACAAGCGCTTCGACATGAACCGCCTGTACTTGTGCTGCCTGCTGATGGTCACCAGCGCCGTCATGAACCTCACGCCGTGGGGCGGGCCGACGGCACGGGCCGCCAGCGCGCTGAAGCTCGATCCGGCGGAAGTGTTCCTGCCGCTGATCCCCGGCATGATCGCCGGCATCGCCTTCCTGATCGGTCTGGCCGCCTGGTTCGGCCGCAAGGAGCGCCGTCGTTTGGGCCATGTTCCGACCAACGAGCCCACGGCCTTTACCGGCATGGCCGTTTCGCAGTTTCCTGAAGCGCGCCGCCCCAAGCTGCGCTGGATCAACGCGCTGCTGACCGTCATGCTGCTCGCCGGGCTCGTGCTGGGCGTGCTGCCGCTCTCGATCCTGATGATGCTTGCCTTCGCGATCGCGATGATCATCAACTACCCGCAAGTCGCCGAGCAGAAGGAGCGCATCGCCGCGCATGCCGGCAACGTGCTGGCGGTGGTCTCGCTGATCTTCGCCGCGGGCATCTTCACCGGCATCCTCTCGGGCACCGGCATGGTCGAGGCGATGAGCCGCGAAGTCGTCGGCGTCATCCCGCCGGTCCTCGGGCCCTACATGGCGCCGATCACTGCCGCTCTCAGCCTGCCGTTCACCTTCTTCATCTCGAACGATGCGTTCTACTTCGGCATGCTGCCGATCCTGGCGGAGGCGGGCGCGCACTACGGCATCGAGCCCATGGCGATCGCCCGCGCCTCGCTGATGGGACAGCCGGTCCACATGATGAGCCCGCTGGTGCCCTCCACCTACCTGCTCGTCAGCCTGGCCGGCATCGACCTGGCCGACCACCAGCGCTTCACCCTGATCCCGGCGACGCTGGTGTGCGTGGTTATGACGCTGGTCGGCATGCTCGTCCTCGCCTTCCCGCTGGTGGGGTGACGCCATGACGGACCTCTGGAACCACATCGTCGCCGACTTCTCGAACCTCGGCTCCCCGTCCGCCTTGGCCGCCTTTACCCAGGTCGTGCTGATCGACGTCATGCTCGCGGCGGACAATGCCATCGTCGTCGGCGCGCTTGCTGCCGGTCTGCCCCCGGCGATGCGCCGCAAGGTCATCCTGATCGGCGTCGCCGCGGCGCTGCTGCTGCGCATCGCCTTCGCGTTGATGGTCACGCAGCTGCTGCAGGTGGTCGGCCTGGTGTTTGCCGGCGGACTGCTGCTGCTATGGGTCGGCTGGAAGATGTGGCGCGAGCTGCGCGAAGCCGTGGACGACGACGCAGGCGAGCCGCTCGTCGCCCAAGCCCCGCGCCGTTTCTGGACCGCCGCCTGGGCAGTTGCGGTCGCCGACGTGTCGATGAGCATCGACAACGTGCTGGCCGTCGCGGGCGCAGCGCGCGATCACCCCGGCATCCTCGCCGTCGGGCTGATCCTCTCCGTCGCGCTGATGGGCCTTGCCGCCAACGTCCTTGCCCGCGTCATCGAGCGCTATCGCTGGATGGCCTATGTCGGCCTGCTGGTGATCCTCTACGTCGCGCTGCGAATGATCTGGGAAGGCCTGACCGACCCTGCGCTTGGCGTGCTGACCCTGTTCGCATGAGCGCAGACCCGGCCGCGCAAACCGAAGGCGACGGCGCCCGCATCGTCGTGCGCTTTGCTGCCGCGGTGGCGGTGGGCGCGCTCGGCGGCGCGCTGTTCGCAGGCCTACACACACCCCTGCCCTGGGTGCTCGGCTCGATGGCGGCCTCCGCGGTGGCGAGCATCGCCGGTCTCCCGGTCGCCGCCGGACCGGCGACCCGCCGGCCGATGGCGGCGGTGATCGGGGTCGTGCTGGGATCATCGTTCCATCCCGGTCTCGCCGGATTGGTGCGCGAATGGTGGTTGCCGCTCCTGCTGCTGCCGGTGTTCCTGACGATCGCGGCGGTGCTGTGCGTCACCTGGTTCCGCCGGGTCGCCGGCTTCGACCCTGCGCCCGCATACTTCGCCGGCATGCCCGGAGGCATCGCCGAGATGGTGCTGATGGGTGGCGAGCGCGGCGCCGACGAGCGCACGGTCGGCCTGATCCACGCCGCCCGCATCTTCCTGGTGGTGTTCGCCCTGCCCTTCATCATCCGCCACTTGCACGAGTCGGCCAAGGCGCCGCCCCTAGCCGTCACTGCGCCCGAGGTCTGGCCCGATGCCTCGCTGCTGCTGTGGGGCGGCGGCAGCTGGATCGTCGGACTGGCACTCGGCCGCGCGCTGCGCCTGCCGGCCTGGCATCTGATGGGCCCGCTTGCCGTCAGCGCCGCGCTGCACCTGTCTGGCTTGACCGACTTCCGGGTCCCCGCCTGGCTGCTTTCCGCCGCGCAAGTGGGGCTCGGCGCCACGATCGGCTGCCGCTTCGGTGGGCTCACTCTGCCTATCTTCACCCGCATCATCGCGCTCGCGGCCGGCTCCACCCTGATCCTGCTGGGCGTGACCTTCGCCTTCGCACTGACGATCGGCCAACTGACGGGGCTCGACTTCTCCCTGCTCGCGCTCGCCTACTCGCCCGGTGGACTCGCGGAAATGAGCATGGTGGCGCTCAGCCTCGCGCTCGAGCCCGGCGTCGTCGTCATTCATCACCTTGCCCGCGTGGTCTTCGTGCTTGTCGCCGCGCCCCTTGCCTTTCGCCCGGAGATCCAACGATGATCCGCAAGCCCATTCCCCTCGTCTTGCTGCCTGCAATGGGGTGCGACGGCCAGCTCTGGGCGCGCCAGGTAATCGACCTGGCCGACATTGCGCACCCGGAGCTGGGTGATCTCACCGTCGACGACACGCTCGCCGCCATGGCCGCCCGCGTGCTCGCCCACGCTCCGCCGCGCATCGCAGTGGCGGGCGTCAGCCTGGGGGGCTACGTAGCTCTCGAGATGATCCGCCAGGCGCCCGAGCGGATCGAGCGCGTCGCACTGTTCGCCACGCGCGCGTCGATGCAGATGCGCCCCCGCACTGTCAGCGAGCAAGGCACGCTGGCGACCGCGCCCGCCGCCGACCCGATGCTCTCCGCCAACGTGAGCGGCCCCGTCCAGGCGATGGCCGAGCGCGTCGGCGCCCCAGTCTTCGAGCGTCAGCAGCGCGCCCTCCTTCAACGCCCCGACATCGGACCGGCAATCGACAGCGTGAAGGTGCCGACGCTCGTCGCTGTGGGGGATCGCGATCGGATATGCCTGCCCGATGATGCTCGAGCGCTCGCCGATCGCGTTCCGCGCAGCCGCTTCCACGTCTTGCGCAACTGCGGCCATCTTGCACCCATGGAGAGGCCGGGAGAAGTAACCGGATTGCTGCGCGAGTGGCTAACAGAGGGTTCACCACGCCGGGTGCTCAGCGACCCCGTGACACCGCGTGGTTGCCGGTGACAGATGAACATACCTTCTCGCCCATCGCCTGCAGGCGCTTAGTGCCGGCTATCACATTGGTGCCTTCGCCCGATGAATCGAGGAGAGATGCCGCGGTCCTAGTTATGGTTGGTGTGCGGAGATCGTTGCACGAGATTGTCGACCAGTCGTTCCGGCGGGCGCTAAGGGATGTTATCGCAGTATCCACTTGATCGTCCCGCTGATCCGCTCTCACCGGACGACAAGCGCCATTCACGGTGGCGCATGGTGCCGCGCGGCAGCACGATCCGGCTTACAGCAAGCTCGCGGGTGTAGAGCGATGGAACGAAGGCAGCTTGGCCGATCTCCAAGTGCTCGTGGCCTAGCACGGACGTGGCAATCCTGGAGCGCGAGACGCCGCCGAGGGCTCCAGGCCTCACTGTGGGGTCAAAATGCAGATGTGCAGATGATCGCAGCCGAGGCATGCAACGCCATTGACGCGGCTCCTCTCAGGCCAGTCCTTGATCTGGGCGAGACGCCGTTCCCCCACGCGTACGCCCGCAACGTGGGTTCGATCGCCTCGTTCGGGCTCATGCTGTGGCGCGAGCTGATGGTGATCCGGCTCGGCAGCGCTGACAGCAGCTAGCGATGGTGTGATCGATGCGCCCGCCACCGGCGGGGAGCGGTTGCGCTAAGGATCTGTATTCGTACAAACAACGACCGAGTTGCGGCCACTCACAGCCAGCTCTCAGCTCCTCCACTTGAGTCGCCCGTTCATGTTATCCGCACAAGCATCGGCATGCGCGCAGCCCGTGGGAGTGATCACTCAGGGGATGGAAGCGCGTTAGCGGCAATCGACGGTCTGTCCGTTCTCAACGCCAGCGTCACTGTATCGAGGTGATTGGCCTCAAGGTGCCAACACCAGCATGCCCCGACTGACTTCGACTCCCTAGGACGCGGAAGAACCAGCGTCCCATGCAGACGGCCTACAAAGCGGCCGAAGCGACCATTATCGAGGCTTGTATATGGCGAGGCAAACCATGAGTTTTTGCCGGCAAATTGATGTTGATGGCTAGCGACCAGCTTCTGCTGCACGTTTGGCCGTGAGCCAACGATCTACCGTTGCCCTCATCATTGAACATTCACAAGGTGGCGAGCTTGAGAAAGGCTTTCGAAATCACGCTGTTAGCTTCCGGAGTAGGCTTGGCAGCGCTCCTGCTGCTTGTTGGTGCGAAGTTTGGACAGACCGCCCCGCCCACCGCCATAATGGAGGCGGCGGTAGGGCAAGCATCGGTCAACAGCGGCGAGCGTCGCGCAGCGCCACAGTCAGCCGGCACGCACGTTACTCTGCCCGAGCTGGTTTACTTCGGCGCCGCCTGGCAGATGCTGAGCAAGCACACGGGCATGCCACCGATCTCATTGGGTGGCGGCTACACGAATGCAAGGGTAGAGCGAACTGGCGACGGCCTGTTCTTCGCCGGGACCATTGATCGCGTGGACAGCACCGGCAAGGTCACCGATGTGATCCTCGCCTTTGCTGGCGCCCAGGGTATAGGCGATCTCATCCAGGGTGAGGCGCTGGCCAGTGGCCGCGTGCTCGCAGAGCCGAAGTGGGCCGATGTGCTGTTCGAGCGCATCTGGCGCGATCCCCGCTATGCGCATGCCCGCATCCATGTGGCCGGCCATTCGCTGGGTGCCGGCTATGCGCTTTTCGTTGGCATGGAAGCGGTTGCCGCGCATGGACGTGAGGCGGTCAACTCACGCCTCAGCATAACCGTGTTTGGAGTGCCGAACTGGGGACCGCAATCGGCGCGGTACTTCGGTGTTGATCCGCACGCGCTCGACCGCGTCGTGACCGGGTACACGGCCCTGAACGATCCCGTGATCACGAATGGCGGCACCGACCGGACGGGTGTGTCCGTGTTCCTGCCCGCCTTCAAGGGTCTGACAGGCTTCAAATCGATGTTCAACGCCGTCGCCGCGCACTGGCCGACCACATACATGACGAGCCTTGGTCTACCTTCCTGGCTGTCGCCACAACAGAAGGCCGCTTATGTCAAAACAGTGGGCACGCTGTTAATCAGCGGCAACAGTGTCGATCCAAATTCCGGGCCGCCTGGCCGCCTGCCGATCATCGTGGAGGGCAGCGCCCAGGACGATTCGATCAGCGGCACAGCGGGCGACGACGTCATCGCAGGCCGAGGCGGACGTGACCTGCTGAGAGTCGGCGCGGGGCATGACCGGTTCCTCTATCTGGAAGCATTGGACAGCGGCCCAGCTCCGGAGAGGGCAGACCGTATCCTCGACTTCGCACCTGGCGACCGGATCGGCCTTTCGCGTATGGACGCTGACAGCTCCAGCCCAGGCCGGCAGTCCTTCACCCTCATCCCGGCGCGGCCATTCACCGCACCCCGGCAATTGGCGGTCTGGTCAGATGGCAAAGCGACCTGGATTGCGGGCAATGTAGACAGGGATAATGCCGCCGATTTCCTGATCCAGCTGGATGGCGACCATCACCTCTCAGCGGCCGACTTCGTCCTCGAGCCGCTCGCCACCAACAGCGCCTTGGCTCGTTACATCGACGGCAAAGCTGCCGTCCTGAAGTCGCACAGACCCGTCCGGCAGAACTCTATGGTTGCACGGGCAGCTTGGCCAAGTCCCTGGCTAGAGCCTTGTCGAAGTCGTTGCCCAGTCCGATCGAACCGAGCATGTTGATCATCATCGTCGCACGAACGTGACGCACCGGATCGACCCAGGCCCGGGTGCCAGCAGCACCGTCCCAGCCATACGCACCCTTGCCTCTGCCGAACCCATCGACGTCCTTGAGGACAACAAAGCCACCCGCACCGAACCCCGCCGGCTCGCCAGGGGCGACCGGACCAGGGCCGTTCATGAACACGCCCGCCGGCATCAGGTTGGACTTGGCCAATCGCGCGGTGTTGATGCTCAGAATGCGCTTGCTGCCCAGACGCCCGTCGTTGAGCAACATGCGCAAGAAACGATCGTAATCGCGCGCTGTGCTCACCAGCCCGGCGCCGCCATAAGGGAAGCTGGGCGCATTCAGGTAGACCGAAGTCGCAGGGCGATCCAACAGTGCGATCGTGTCGTTCACCGGCGTGGTGCTACCAGGCCATGTCTTCTCCAGCGCAGCACGCGGGCCGTAACTGGCTGCGAGACGCTTGGCTTGAGTCGCGTCCACTCGCCATCCCGTTGAGGTCATGGCCAGCGGCGTCAGCAGTCGCCGCTGCACGAAGTCGGCAAGGGGCATGCGGCTCGCTTTCTCGATCACAGCCGCAAGCACGTCTAGTCCCATCGAGTAGTTCCACGCCGTGCCGGGATCAGCCACAAGCGGCGAGCGTCCTGCGCGACCAGCGAATTCGGCCAGGTTCGGCGCACGCAATGGCCGCATCCTCGACTCCAGCACACGGTTGAACTGGAAAGGCGTCACACCCTGCGCCTGCAATTGCTGCTGCGCCGGCGTATTCGGCAGAATGGCGTAGTTCAGGCCAGAGGTATGCGTCATCAGATCGCGGATGGTGATCGTTCGCTTCGCCGGCCGCGTGATCATGGCCTTGGCGGGGTCAACGAGGACCTTGGCCGTTGCGAACTCCGGGAAGAAGTCGCTGACCGGCTGATCGAGGCGCAGCTTGCCCTCGTCGATCAGGATCATCGCGGCGATGCCGGTGATCGGCTTGGTCATGGAGTAGATGCGCCAGAGCGTGTCCGGGCTGGCCGGCATGCTGCCGCCGAAGGCCGTCTTGCCGGCTACGATCCAGGTGGGCGGCTCGTCGCCGACGCCGACTGCGATGGCGATGCCGGGTACCTTGCCATCGCGCACAACCGGATCGACGAAGGCTCGCACCGCCGGAAAGGCCACTGCTGCCTTGCGCGTGGTCGCCGGTGCAGGAACAGGAGCCCGCGCGTCCGCGCCAGTGGGGGCGAGGCCCAGCAGCGCGATCGCGGCATGCATCGGGAAGCGCTTCATTACCTTCGCTCCCGGCTTGAGTTTCTTCACCAGAGGATGGATCACGAAGTGAATGCCTTTCGTGCCTGAGCTAGTGTTACTCGGGCGCCGGACGCATAGAGCGACCGGAGCCAGCGCTCCACCGGACCGATCAGGCCTGGGCTCTCGCCCAAGTTCCCGAACAACGGCTTGATCGACAGAAGCGCGCGAGGATCAGCGCCGCCCTCCAGCGCCTTTTCCCGCAGCAATCCGGCAAGCGGATGCGCGACCACCAGCGGCTGCCCCGCTTCATCTTCGCCACGTACCCGGCGCAGCCATGCCGCCAGCGCGAGGGCAAGCAACTCGATCGGCGCACCAGCCGCCAGGCGATCGCGGATCGGGTCGAGCAGCAGATTGATCGGCGCATCCGCATTGACCCGGTCGACGGTGTCTTTGATCCGTCGGTTCGAGAACCGAACGACGAGTTCCGCCTTGTAAGCGGTCAGGTCAACGCCGGGCAGCGGTGGCAGCGTGGGCCCGGTCTCCCGGTCCATCGACGCCTGCATGTAGCTGCGGATGTCCTGATCGGGCAGCGCCTCGTCGATGTGCGTGTAGCCGGCGAGACGGCCGAGCCCCGCTATGCCGAGATGGCTGGCGTTGAGCAGGCGCAGCTTCATCATCTCATAGGGCTGGACGTCATCGACGAACTGGGCGCCGACCCGCTCCCACTCGGGCCGTCCGGCGACGAAGGCGTCCTCGACCACCCATCGCGTGTACCGCTCCGACACGACCGGCCAACGATCCGCGATGCCGTAGGACGAGGCGAGATCGGCGATATCCTCGGGCATGGTAACCGGGGTGATGCGGTCCACCATGGTCCTGGGAAAGCTCGCCTCGCGCGTGATCCAGTCGGCGAGCGAAGGATCCTGCCGCTCTGCCACTGCCAGCACGGCGCGGCAGAGCACCGCGCCATTGTGCTGGATGTTGTCGCAACTCAGTGCGGTGAATGCAGGTAAGCCGCGCTGTTTGCGACAACGATAGCTCTCGACCAGGATGCCGATCGCCGATCGCGGTCCGTGGGGATGAGCCAAATGATGGACAATCGCCGGATGGTTGAAGTCCAGTTGCCGGGTGGCGGGGTTCAGGCAGTACCCGTTTTCGGTGCTGGTCAGGCTCACGATCCGGACAGCGCGATCGGTGATCGCCTCGATCACTGCACGCGAACTTTCGCCGGCAAATATGACACGGCAGAGCGAGCCGATCACGGTGGCCGTCTCGCTCTCATCCTGCCGCTCGATCAGCGGGCAGAGACCGTCTTGCGGCTCCAGGGCTTCGAGCATGCGGCGATCGGCGGGCAGCAGGCCTACGCCGATGATGCCCCACTCAGTTGCCGTGGGCTCGGCGTTCATCAGCGCACAGGTGTAGCGTGCCATGTGCGCGCGGTGAAAGCCGCCAAGCCCCAGGTGCACGATCCCTGCCGCCACACGCGCGGGAACGTAGGCCGGGCGACCGATATCTGCTCGGAGCGCCGGGAGGCTGGCGCGCGATAGCGGCAGAGGGCTCACGATCGGAACGCCTGTTCGCCCAGCACGATCGCGCCGAGCGGGCCTGCCCTGTCCCCCAGCGCCGGGGGAACGACATAGGTGTCCGCTTGCGCGACTTCCGGCATCGACACGTAGCCTGTCAGGCTCCTGGTCATCGCGGTGCGTACGCGTGGAAACAGACGCGCAGTCCCCACCATGACGCCGCCCATGATGATCCGGCGTGGCACGCCCGTCAGCACCAGGGTGTGAAGAAGCTGCCCTAATGCATGCGCCACTCCATCCCACACCGTGTTGTCGGGCGCGAGCGTCTGCCCTGGCTCGCCAACGCGGGCGGCGATCGCTGGAGCGGAAGCGAGCCCCTCCAGGCAGTCGCCGTGGAACGGACACACGCCGGGCCACAGGTCGCCCACCTGTCGAGCCGGGCGGATGTGACCAAACTCGCTATGCGTCAGCCCGTCGACCGGCTCGCCGCCTGCAACCAGACCCACCCCGATGCCGTTGCCCACCGTGACGTAAGCCAAGTCCTGCAAACCCTGTGCAGCGCCCCAACGCGCTTCCGCCAGCGCCGCGCCGACGACAGCCGTGTGGAAACCGGTCGGAACCTGCGTGCGCCTGGCCAAGCGCCCAGCGACATCGGTGTTCGTCCAGCCCGGCTTGGGCGTCGCGGTGATGTGACCATAGGACGCGGAACCGCAATCGATCGAGATCGGGCCGAAACTGGCGATGCCCAACGCGACAAAGCCATGCCAGCGATCTAGTACCGCCTCGATCGCGCTCAAGGTCTGGTTCGGGTCGGTGGTCGGTATCTGGACCTCGTCCACGACTGCATAGGGTCCGCGCGCCAGGATGCAATCGATCTTGGTACCGCCCAGTTCGATGCCGGCGATCAGCGGCGCATCGATTATCGAACTCTCCTTCCGCCAGCAGGCCTTGCGCGCTCAGATCGTTCCGGTACGCGCAATGCGGCCGAGGTAATGTGCGCTGGGCTTGGGCGTTCGCACGAACGTCTCGCGGTCCACCGACACCAGGCCGAACTGCTGGGTGTAGCCTGCGGTCCACTCGAAATTGTCCAATAGCGACCAGTGGATGTAGCCACGCAAGTCGACCCATTCGGCGAGGCAGTCGCGCACCTCTTCCAGACATTCGTCGATGAAGTTGATGCGTTCACGGTCATCGTGCGTGGAGATGCCGCTTTCGGTGATGATCACCGGCTTGCCGCTCTGCTTCGCGGCGTAGCGGACCATGGCCCCGAGTGCGGGCGGGTAATACTCATAGCCCGCGTCTGTCTTGCGCGCACCTTCGGGTACCGGCATCGGTCCCGCCGGCCCGATCAGGATGCGGGTGTATGTCTGCACGCCCACAAAGTCTGCCGGCACGCCAGGGTCTAACCACGCACCATAAAGCTTGTGCACAAGGTCCGCCTTGAGCGCCTCTCCGCCTGTCACCGCTTGCAACTCCTGCATCGACAAGCTGATGCCGACCGGGAAATCGCCCGGTCCAGCCTTTATCGCCGCATAAGCCAGAGCATGGGCCTTGCGCATCGGCGGCTCGATCTCGTCAGCATCGGCAAAGATCCAGGACGAGAAGCGATCCGAGCCACACGCCTTGGCCGACGCTGCGAGCATCTGCGCCACGCGCGGCCGTATCTTGGCTGCCGCTGGAACGAGCACAGGGATCAGCCGCGGCGCGTTCATCTCGTTGAAGGTGGTTGCGCCGGAGATCAGGTTGCCCAGCTTTGCCGTCGTGCGATCGGCGAAGCGGGCGAACAGTTCGGGGCCATCCACCGCCAGGAACCCGCCGCGTGCGGCGTACCAGCGCGGCACGGTGAAGTGGTTATAGGTGACGATGGGCGCGAGACCGTGCGCGTGGCACGCCTCCAGCATACGACGATAATGGTCGAGCGTTGCTTGCGAGAACACGCCGGGCTCGGGCTCGATCCGCGCCCATTCGACTCCGAAGCGATGCGTGTTGAAGCCCAGCGATGCTGCGATCCGGATGTCCTCCTCGAAGCGGTCGTAACTATCGCAGGCATCGCCGGCAGGTTCGCGAAACAACGTGCCGGGCACATGCTCGTTCAGCCAGCTGTCCGAGTTGACGTTGTTGCCCTCGCTCTGGTGCGCGGAGATGGCGGTGCCCCAATAGAAGCCCTTGGGTGCCTTCATTGCCTTACGCGCAGGAGCCGCTGCAGCGATCCCGGCGCGGCCTGCCAAGGCGGCTGCCGCTGCAGCTTTGATGATGGTGCGCCTTTGCATCAGCCGCTCCTTGTCTGTTGACCGGCACCATGCCGAAGTCCTCCGGCTATATCCGGCTATCCTTCGCATGACAGGCAGATGCGTTTGCCGAGAGGCAGAGAGCCTGTGCCGCTGCGCCTGCAAGGTCGCCCGATCACCGCGATGATCCGGCACATCCTTTTCCCGGATCGGCATACTGAGTGGCCTGCCACTCCTCAACCTATCCGATAGGAGGATCGCAGCTATCAGACGTGATGCGGCAAACGCACCCAAGTATCGCATAAGGGAGAGATCATGACCAGGCTCAAGATCGCGGTGATCCGCAGCGTTCTGCTATCCGGCGCCACCTCCATGGCCCTGCTGGCGCACTTGGCACCGGCGCAGACGTTGTCGGCGACTGCGCAGCCGGAGCCGGTCGCACCCGACAATGGCGGCATCGCAAGCAACAGCACCGGCGCGCAGGATATCGTCGTCACCGCGCAGAAGCGAAGCGAACGCCTGCAGGACGTGCCGGCATCGGTCGCGGTGCTCAGCACGCAGGACTTGACCAAGCAAGACGCGGTGCGCTTCGAGGATTACGCCACCCGAGTTCCCGGCCTGACCTTCACCTCGGTTCGCACCGGGCAGGCGCAAGTCACCTTACGCGGCATCACTACGGGCGCTGCGCAGTCGACCTGATCCACGGCCTCGCACTTACCGTGGATACGCCTGTCGCTGGAATCGGGAGCGCGACGGGGTGAGCGGCCTGTCCTTGCCTCCCATCTTACCCTGAAATTCCTGCTCAGCTTCGCTCTCCACCCCACCTGATCTCTGCCCGCGCTGACAGGATCGAAATTCGATCTGGCGAACGTCAGCCACAAGGTGGATGCGCTGGCGTCAGGTCCCATAAGCCTCTTCGATTATATGGGGGCAGTTCGATCGTTCTGTTACCTGGCGCGACGTCGAATGGCTTGAGCGCGAGTGGAACGGTCCGCTCGCCATCAAGGGCGTGATGGGGGATGCTCGCGGGTCGATAAAGTCGGGTGCGACCGGCGTGATGATCTCCAATCATGGTGGACGCCAGTTGAACGGCGCACCCGCACCCGCCCATCAGATTGCAGCTATCCGCGAAGCCGTTGGTGATGCACCGGACGTTATCTGCGATGGCGGGATCCGGCGCGGTTCCGACATCGTCAAGGCAATCGCGTTAGGCGCAATGGCCTGTTCGATCGGACGTCCCTACCTCTACGGCCTTCCAGCCGGTGGAGAGGCCGGGTTAGACCGCGTGCTGACACTGCTGAGCGAAGAGCTCGAAGGCACCATGGCGCTCGCAGGGGTGAACGACAGCGCCTCTTTGGCTCGTCGCCACGTGCGGGAGCGAGGGCGATCCAAAGGATGAGTGCATTACCATTCCATGGCCACTTCACTGTCATGTAGCTCAGGTTGGTGCAACGGGCATTCATTGAACTTACGGCTGGAGAACCTCTCGGCCAGAAACTGCACGACAATATCGATCTTGACCCATAATGCCGTTCAGCGGCACTTGGGCATTTCCGCACTTAAGCCGCTTGTTCATCTCTGCCGGGCGCCGCCTTTGGAGCTATACGATCACGTCCACGTGCTGGCGGACGCCTTCACCTTTTACCCCTGTGATCGCCGCGCTGCTTGCCGCTCACTCTCTTGGACGAGTGCGGACGGACGCAGCGATGCCAAAAAGGCGGTGATGCTTATCTCTCGGGCGACCGGTAATCCATGATGAGAGCAATCCTCTCGACCGCCGTATCCGCACATTGTACGCTGTTCGCGCGGAGATGTCGCTCAATGCAGCGTGGCCAGCGCTTCGCGGCAGTCGTGACCGCATTCGCGGCACATCGTCGCGCATAGCCGGCAGTGCTCGTGATCGTGCTTGTCGCACTCTGCAGCGCACATGAAACACGCCTCCAAGCAGGCGGTCAGCATAACGCGCACCATTGCATCGTTATCGGACGTCTGGCGTACCCCGACCTTGGCTGCTGCGTTGCAGATGTCGGCGCAGTCGATGCACGCGCGGATGCATTGCGCCATGTCTATAGGCTCGGCCGAGCATGCATCTGCGCAGGAGGTGCAGAACAGCGCACAGTACATTGCGTGCTTCGCAGTTTGTGCCATTGGCTCGTTGGTGTGGCCATTTGCGTCGGGGTGGAGCGCAAGCATCTTCCGAACAGACATAAGCTACCTCTCGTGTTCTGGTCTAAGCTGAGGTGATGCGCCCGTGCGCCGCAGTGTCAATGGCCTACGAGGCTCGCGTCCGGAGCGTGCATCGCAGGCCATCCGTTTGGCGCAACAGCGCGCGCAAGAGTCAGAGCCAAACCAACCCGATAATGAGTAGGACGGTCCCGACCAGCCCTATGACAACACGCCTCGACCGCGGAAGCACATCATACAACTGGATCGCCGCAGCCACCAGCAGCGTGCCGAGCAGCGCGCTCGCCCAATACATTGCCTCTCCTTCTTGCGGTCCACAATACCATTCCCTTGCGCAACTCGGAAGACATGCGGCACCGAAGGCTCCTGATGGTAGGCTGTCGAGCGTCGCGCCTGTTGGCACCTAGACGGCTAATGGAGAGGGCCCTCCCGCCGTTCTAACAGGTGAGCAGCGCTCGGACTTTGTCTGGTAGGCTAGCTGAGCTAAGGTGCGTTGATCCGAAAGCGTTCTCCGCAAGGGGTCGGCCTACGTTCAGACGATCAAAGACGTGGTCCCGGCCGGGCGCCGCATCTAAGGTATCGCACCGATCGTGCTATGATCTCACGCTTGCGCGCAGCGCAACCAACCCCCGCGCCTTCGCACTTGCACCATAACGGATGCGTCAATAGAGAGGGTGTGCCTTTCAGGCATCCTCTCCCAATCTTTTGACAGCCCGATCCATAGTGATCGGGCTTTTTTCTTGCCGCCCCAACCTTGTTTGCTATCCCGAACCTGCGGGCGAACCCGTGAATAATCGACATTCCGGGGCCGGCGTTGGAGAGGGTGCCTAGACAGCCGGCCGGCCCCCCTCAATTGGCCCACCCAGCGGCTTTCAGAGCACCTGATGTCGGAAGATCCTTGCCTATCGCATGTGGATGGGCATGAACGGGAAGGAACCAGCCAATCCCGCAAAGCATTGCATTTCTGCCGATTTTGCCAATGCCAGTGGACTGCGGGGACCCCCTGCGGAGGGGTCTCTGGCGGAGAGGGTGGGATTCGAACCCACGGTACCGTCACCGGTACACCGCATTTCGAGTGCGGCGCATTCGACCACTCTGCCACCTCTCCGCGAGGTCTTTGCTGGTAGCGGGAACGGGTCCCGCCGGTCGAGCGAAGCGCGCGGTTAGCCCAAGGTTGTCGGCTTGCCAAGAGCTTTGTCGCTGGAAATCGGGGATGATCCGGGCGACTTGCTTGTTTAGGTTCTGCGCGGGTCCTATATTTCGACCATGAACAGCATGAACCGTGCCTCTTTCTATCTCCCTCAAGCCGGCCGCGTGATTGAAGCGCCGCGCAGCGCGCGCGCCCGTTTCGCGATCGGTAACATCGTCCGCCACAAGCTGCACGACTTTCGCGGCGTGGTTTTCGACATCGACCCCGTCTTCGCCAACAGCGAGGAATGGTATGAATCGATCCCTGCCGACGTCCGGCCCCAGCGCGAGCAGCCGTTCTATCACCTCCTCGCCGAGAGCGAGGACAGCAGCTACGTCGCCTATGTCAGCCAGCAGAACCTGCTCGAGGATGGCGAAGGCGGGCCGGTTGACCATCCTTCGATTGCGCAGATGTTCGACGACTTTGCCGACGGCCACTACCAGGTGCGCCGTGGCGTCTCGCACTAGAGCCCTGATGGCCTAGGCTGTGTCGGTCAGCCGGCCGGGCGCGGCCCTTTCAGGTGTGCCCGCCCATCGGCGCCGGCGATGATCGGGGGCGTGCCGAAACTGCGCTCGATCCGCAGGTAGGACAGTGCCATGGTCGCGATCTGCCAGCGGCCATCGCGCTTGACGTAAGTTTCCAGGTAGTGGCCCCAGCCGTGGTTCTGGCTGCCATCCTCCCAGATGTTGTAGTCTTCCATCGCCCACACGCCGGTAGCGCTGTCCGGGCCGGTCAACTCGATCTCCGGCATGTGGCCGTGGTGCACGCTCTGCAGGATGGTCATGGCCCGCGCATAGTCCATGAAGGCGTCGCGCCCCACGACGCGCTGCCCGCCGGCCCTGGTAAGGTCGACGACGACATCGGGCGCGAAGACTGCCTCATAGAGGTCCCAGTCCTTGGTATCGAGCGCACGGAAGTAGCGGGCCTTGAGCTTCCGGATCTCCTCGACATCATCCATGCTGCGATCCTCTCCAAATGCGACGGGAGGATGCTATGTTGCTCTAATGGGCAGCGCCAGTCCCCGCGAGGGAGCGGATTTAGCTCTTCAGCTTCCAACCGGAGCGCAGCACCAGGTAAGTCACCAGCGCCAAAGCGGCATTGAGCACACCCAGGCCGATCGCGGAGTGCAGTACGGCGGTGTTGGTGTCGCCGATGTCGCTCACGCCCAGGAAGCCGAAGCGAAAGCCGGAGATCACGTAGAAGAACGGGTTGAAGCGGCTGATCGTCTGAAACGCGGGCGCAAGATTGTCGATGACGTAGAAGGTGCCCGAGAGGAGCGAGAGCGGCGCGATCACGAAGTTGGTGACTGCGGCGTTGTGATCGAACTTTTCGGCCCAGATCGAGGACAGGAAGCCCAGCAGCGCCAGGAAGAACGAGCCCATCAGGCCGAACCATACGATCGCCCAAGGGTGCGCGGGCCGCAGGTGCACGTCGGGCCACAGCAGCATCGCGCCGGTCAGCGCCAGGCCGACCAGGATTGCGCGGGTCACCGCCGCCGAGGTCATCGCCAGCATCAGCTCGCCCTCTGTCAACGGCGGCATCAGGAAGTCGATGATGGTGCCCTGGATCTTGCCCGAGAGGAAAGAGAAGCTCGCGTTGGCGAAGGCGTTCTGCATCATGCCCATGACGATCAGGCCTGGCGCCACGAAGGTCGCGAAGTTGACGCCGAGCACTTCCTTGCCGCCGCGGCCCAGCGCCACAGAGAAGATGACCAGGAACAGCATGGTCGTGATCGCAGGCGCCCAGATGGTCTGGGTCTGCACCTTGAAGAAACGGCGCACCTCCTTCATATACAGGGTCTTGAGCCCGATCCAGTTCACTTGGTGGATCACGGGCTCTCCCATTGCTGGGAAGGTGCGGGCCGGAAAGCTGCGAGCCCCCGGGATCTGGGCGGGCGAAATGAGTTCCGCCGAAGAGGGTTGATCGGCCATGGTGCCGCGACTATCGGCTGGCCGCTCCGCAGGCAAGTCCCTCGGGCAGGGTCCGGCAGGCAAGATTGGGCACATCGGTGCCACGGATGACGATACGGCCTCGCGTTGGAGGCTCAACGAACGGATTGCAGATGAGCTGGACGGACGAGCGGATCGAGAAGCTGCGGAAGATGTGGGAGGGCGGTGCGACCGCCAGCCAGATCGCCGACGACCTGGGCGGTGTCAGCCGCAACGCGGTGATCGGCAAGGCGCATCGCCTTGGCCTCAAGGCACGGCCCTCTCCCGTCAAGCCGAACGAGAAGCCGGCTCGCCCTGCTCCGGTGGCCAAGCGCCCGAGCCCGAGTGAGTCGCGCGACGACGAAGTGAACGAGACGCCCGATCGCCCCGAGCCCGTGGCCGCTGCTCCCGTGTCCGAGCGTCCGGCGCCGACGCCCACGCCTGCTCCCGCCAGCCCTGCTGCTGCCGAGCCTGCTGCGGAGGAACCCGTTCGCGCGCCACAGCCGCGGATCGTCTCGGTTGGGCCCGGTGGCTTCTTGCGCCAGGGTCCGGGCGACCAGCAACAGCCGATCCCTCCCGCACCGCCGCGCCGCCTGGTGCCGGCCAAGCCGAGTGCCGAGATCGCCGGCAAGACCAGCCTGCTCGACCTTAACGATCGCATCTGCCGCTGGCCGATGGGGCACCCGGGCGAACCGGACTTCCACTTCTGCGGCGACAAGGTGAACCCTGGGTTCCCGTACTGCGTCGACCACTGCGGCCGTGCGTATCAGGCACAGCTGCCTCGCGGTGCGCGCCGTCCGCCCCCGCCCCTGCCCTTTGGCGGCCCGCGGGTTCGCTGATCTGAAAGAAGGCCGGTGTCGGGTGCGACGCCGGCCTTTTGCGTTTACGGATTACACGCGGTGGACCATCGCGGTTTGCCCGATCTTCCGCCCGCTCCTCAGCCTCGTGCCAGGCCGCGCTCCTTGCTCCCCTGCAGCAGCGCCGCGCAAGCTGCTCCCGTCAGCGTCAGCCCTGCCATGACCGCCATCGTGAGCAGGTAGGACGAAGGCGCAGGGAAGTGCGCTCCGCCTTCCGGCGCCGCCACCGTCCGGCTCGCCAGCAGCATGGCGATGACCTGCGCGCCCACCGCCGCGGCGATGCCGCGCACGACCTGCATCGAGCCGATCGCCTCGCTGGTGCGCTCCTGCGGCACGGAAGCGACGACGATGTTGGGGATCGCGGCTTGCAGGATCGTGGTGCCGAACGAAATTACGCACAGCAGCGCGATGACGAGGCCGAGCACGTTGGGCAGCAGCATCGCCGCGCACCAACCCGCCGCCGCGAGCAGCGCGCCCGCCGTAACCGTCATCCGGTTGCCCGCGCGCCGGATCAGCCAGCCGGCGAACGGTCCCGCAAAGAACGACAGGAAGTTCGACGGCAACTTGGCCAGGCCCGCCACCGTGGCGCTGAGTCCGAGGCCGACGGCGGTCCACCCGGGCGACTGCATGTAGGACGAGAACACGTAGACGATCTGCATCGTCCCCATGCCGAGCAGTACGGTGATGAGATTGGCGACGGCGAAGTTGCGGTCGCGGAACAGGCGCAAGTCGACGAACGGCTCTTCCGCGCGCAAACTGCGGCGTGCCCAGATCGCGAAGAGCACCGCGCAGACCGCCAGCATCGCCAGGATCTGCGGGGCGAACCAGCCGGCCTGCTTGGTCGCGCCCAGCGCGTAGAGCAGGAGTCCAATGGCGGGCACCGGCAGCAGCCCCTCCACCCAGTCGATCGGGCGCCGCGTGGGTGTGCCCGGCTTGTCCGGCACGAAGGCGGCGATCGCGGTCACCGAGAGCGCCAGCAGCGCCGCGCTAGCCCAGAACAGTGCATGCCAATCGAGATTGTCGACGATCACGCCGCCAGCGACGAGGCCGAGCGCAGCCCCGGCACCCAGCGCAGTGGTCAGCACGCCGATGCCCATCGGCACCTTGTCCTCTGGCAGGCTCTCACGCACGATGCCGATCGAGAGCGGCAGCACTACGGCGGACAACCCCTGCAGCGCCCGGCCGACAAGCACCACGCCGAAATGCGTGCTGACCGCGCTGATCACCGAGCCCACAAACGCCAGCGCCAGCAGGATCAGCACCAGCCGCTTGCGTCCGCGGATGTCACCCAGGCGTCCCACCACGGGCGCGGTAGCGGCGGCGATCAGCATGTGCACGGTGATCAGCCAGCCCACCTTCAGCGGATCGCCGAACTGTCGGGTCAAGGTCGGCAGCGCGGCATAGACCATCGAGGCTTCGAAGGTGACGGTCATCTCCGCCAAGAACAAGGCGGCGATGATCAGTGCCGGTGCGGATCGCATCGGGGTTCCTCTTCCATGCGCCGGCTTGGTTGCCGGCCTTCTTGCTCGCAAGCCTATTGAACTTGTGTTCAGCAGCCAAGCGGTTTGGTGAGGCGGGTTGCCCGGCGGTGGAAAGCAAGGGCAAGGTCGCCCCATGCTCAAGCGATTCGCGCCCCTTCTCGCCCCCGCCCTGCTCGCTCTAAGCGGTGCCGCACCTGCGCCCACTCCCGCCAAGGACGTCACCGTCGCAATCACCACCAGTGCCGGCACGATCACCGTCGACCTCGATGGTGAGCATGCACCGCTGACCACCGCCAACTTCCTCAAGTACGTGGACGGTCGCAAGTTCGACGGCACCGCCTTCTACCGCTCGATGCACCTCGACTGGGGCACCCCGCCCAACGGGCTGATCCAAGGCGGCACGCAGAACGATCCCAAGCGCACCTTCAAGCCGGTGGCGCACGAGCCGACCAGCCAGACCGGCTTGCTCCACAAGCGCGGCACGATCTCCATGGCGCGCTTTGCTCCGGGCACGGCGACCGGCGATTTCTCCATCATGCTCTCGGACCAGCCCGGTCTCGACGCCAAGCCGGATGCGCCGGACGCCGATGGCAAGGCAGGCTTCGCTGCATTCGGCCAGGTCGTCGGGGGGATGGACGTGGTTGACAAGATCTGGGCCATGCCGCGGTCCGCCACCAACGGCGTCGGCGTGATGAAGGGCCAGATGCTCGATCCGGTGGTGAAGATCGTCAGCGTTCGCCGGATTGCAACGCCCGCTAGCTGAGCCGCGCGAACGTCAGCGGATCACTTCGGGGCGGCTCGCCCCGTCAGCAGCGGATAGGGATTGATCGCTGTCCCTTGCTGCGACCAGCCCTGTGACGGATCGGCGCTCCACACGGCAAAGTGCAGGTGCGGCGCGGCGGGATCGGCATTGCCGGTATGCCCCACCGTGCCCAACCGCTGCCCAACCTGCACGGTCATGCCCTCGCGCAAGGCAGGATCGTAGCCGGCGAGGTGCGCGTAGTAATAGATCAGCCGCCGGTCGGGCGAGCGGATGTAGATCGTGTTGCCTCCATCGTGAGAGAGGAACAGCTTCTCCACCCGGCCCGGCGAGGCGGCGAGCACCGGCGCGCCCTCGCCCGCCATGATGTCGATAGCATCGTGCTGGCGCGCGCCTTGAGCCCGGCCTTGCGAGAACGTGTCGGTGAGGCTCGCCGCGGCCACTCCAACCACTGGGATCGCAAGCCGACCGACCTGCACCGGAGCGAGCACGTGAGGTCGGGTGGGCGCAGCCCCGGGCGCTCCACCGGTCAGTCCATCGAGGAGCCCGGACCGGCCATCCGGCGCGCCTGCGTCGCGTGTCACCGCGCCTGCGGAGCCACGATGATCCGCGGCGATATGGCCGTGGAACAGCCACGCGCCCAGCGCGACCCAGAATGCCGAAGTCAGCACCACGCTCAAGGTGATGGCGCGGCTCAGTCCGGGCCAGCCGACCTGCATCGTCACGCCGGGTATGCCGCTGTGCTCGCCCGCCGCGCCAGTACAGTCCCCAGTACAGTCCATCGCCCGGTGAGTACGAGTGCAGTAGCAGACACGTGAACATCCCCTCGGTTCGAGGTGGCCCGGCGCCACCTCGCGGTCCGTCCTACAAACGAACATTCCGGGGAATGGCTGCGCTACAACAAACAAGCCGTCTTGACTTGACGGACGGTCGCGTGTGCTTGGGCAAGCCATGAGCGAAGACGAGACGCATACCGTGCGTGCAGGCTGGCTGCACCGGCTGGGCCTCACCCCGCGCCGCCGCGCATCCGATCCCCCGGTAGACGCGTCGGCCTGCCCTCCTCCTACGGACACTACGCTGCAGCGCCGGCGCGAGATGCTGGCCGACGTGTCGAGCTTCCTGATGGCGCACGGGCTGCCGGTGAACAGCTTCACGCTCGATGTCGCACACAAGGTCATGGCCGAGACCGACACGCGGCTGATGCGCGCCGTGGAGGACCGGGTGCGGGCGGGCGAGCCGATCACGCTCGATTGGCTCGAAACCGTTGCGGACCGGTGTGGCAAGCCCGAGGGCACGCAGGCGCTGCAGGACCTGATCGAGCGCCTGGAAAGTACCATCACCCAGTTCGCGCAGACTGCCAGCGATGCGCGCAGTGCGACAAGCCGCTACAGCAGTGCGCTCGAGCAACACGCCGAAGGTCTTGACGCCAATGACGCGCTGCAGGGCGGGGACACGATCGCTGCGCAGATCGCCGTCATGGTGCACGACATGCTGGCTCGCACGCGCCTGCTGGAGGGCGAGCTCGACCGCTCCGCACGCGAAACGCGCAAGCTGGAGAAGAACCTTGCCGATGCGCGGCGCGAGGCCGAAGTCGATTATCTCACCGGTCTGCCCAACCGCCGCGCCTTCGAGGCCGTGTTCGCGCAGGAAGTCGCCGAGGCACAACAGGCTGGCCACGCGCTGTGCGTCGCCTTTTGCGACATCGACCACTTCAAGCGCATCAACGATGCTCACGGCCACGAGGCGGGAGACCGCATCTTGCGCACCGTGGCGAAGACGCTTTCCAGGCTCCTGCCCAATGCCTGCCACGTGGCGCGCCATGGCGGCGAAGAGTTCGTGATCGTCATGCGCGGGCTGAGCATGGCAGAGGCCGTGGCCAAGCTCGACGAAGTGCGCGGAGCGATGGCTGGGCGGCGCCTGATCAACCGATCCACCGATATCCCGTTTGGCCAGATCACGTTCTCCGCCGGGATTGCCGACGTTCGCGCGCACGAGGATCCGCGCGAAGCGCTGCGCTGTGCCGACCGGGCCCTCTATGTCGCCAAGAGCGAGGGCCGTAATCGCATCGTCTGTGCACCAGTACCCTTTGTTGATGGGATGCGGACCGCCAATTCCTAACGCAAACGCCGAGTCGCAAACACATGCGCAATGCCGTTCTCGATTGTCGGCCATGCCGCCCGACTCTCGCATATGATCTTCAAACCGCTGTACTTTCGCCGAAATCCTGTGCTCGATTACTTTGCAGGCCGCGAAGCCGTATTGCTGACCCTGAAAGCGGTCAGGAATCGTTAGGGAATTCGGCTTATGATCCAACGTGGATAAAAGCACGGGAAGAGCCGCGGTGCAGGGACAGAATTCATTTACGGCTGACCTGAGAGTCACCTCCACCCGCCGCGTCGCAATCATGGGCATCCAGGCCCTGAGTTGTGTCTCCATCGCAGTGGCTGTCTTTGGTCCATCCCAGCTGGTGCGTCCGGCAGCGAGCCTGGCGCTCGTAGTCATGGTGATCGTCTTCCTCACCGGGTTGTTCTTTGCCCGCGGAGCCGTCAGTCAGGCGATCCGCCAGCGCACGCTCTTTCGCGAAGCCGAAGAGACCAAGCAGCAGGTCGAAGAGCTGTTCGCGATGACCGACATGCTCCAGGCTGCCGAAGATCACGAGGACGCCGGATCGGTCCTTCTCGCAACTGCCCGTCGCCTGCTGCCCGAGTTCGGCGGCGCGCTCTACGTGTTCAACAACTCGCGCGACCGGCTCGACCTGGCCAAGTCGTGGAACGTTACCGAGAGCTTCCATCCCAGCGATACGCTGCTGCCGAGCAATTGCTGGGCGCTCAAGCGCGGCAAACAGCACATCAACGACATCTCTCGCGAGACGCTGTGCTGCATGCACACCATCGGCACCGCGCCCAACATCGAAGTGCCGATGATGGCGCGCGGCCAGGTGCATGGGCTGCTGGTGCTGTCGATCGACGGTGAGGAGGCGTTCGATCGCCTGGAGCAAGTCGGCCGAGTGGCACGCGCGCTTGCCGACTCGATGTCGCTCGCGCTCTCGAACATTGCCCTGCGTGAAAAGCTGCGGACCCAGTCGCTGCGCGACCCGCTGACCGGCCTCTACAACCGCCGCTATATGGAAGATGCGCTGGAGCGCTACATCAGCCTGGCCGAGCGTACCGGCAGCGCGACATCGGTGCTGATGATCGACCTCGACAACTTCAAGCGCCTCAACGACGAGCACGGCCATGCAAAGGGCGACGCCGTCCTGCGCGATGTCGCCGCACAGCTCGTCACGGCGCTGCGTCCATCCGATGTCGTCGCCCGCTACGGCGGCGAAGAGCTGATCGTGATCCTGCCCAACTGCGGGATCGACGACGCCGCGATCAAGGCCGAGATGCTGCGCATGCGCATCGAAGGCTTGTCGGACGCGCACGGCGTGGCCGTCAGCGCCTCGTTCGGTGTGGCCAGCGTGCCCCAGACCTCCACCAACGCCGCCGACGTCGTGCCCATGGCCGATGCGGCGCTCTATGCCGCCAAGAAGGCCGGCAAGAACTGCGTCGTCTGCACCGACAAGCGCGCCGGCCGCGACGACAAAGGCACGCCGAGGTTGGCGGTCACGGGGTGATTACGTGAGCCGTATCCCAGCCTAGCCCTACCCCACACTAAGAACCTGAACTCAGCCGATCCTCTCCCATCGGGAGAGGGGGACCGCTCGCGCAGCGAGTGGTGGAGAGGGGTTGAGGCCGGCGGAGGCCATGCCGTGACGCGCCCCCTCCGTCAGCCCTGACGGGCTGCCACCTCCCCCGATGGGGAGGATCAGGCACAATAACGCGCCCGCCGGCGAGCGCGGGATAACGCCTGAGGAACCCGGACAAATGCGGCCGGCGCTGCCCTGGCGCGACAGGGTTGGCTCGCGCTTCCAGTGTTGCGAATGTCCGGCGTGGGAAGCCGTAAGCGCCACCGGCTCGGCCCTGATCCACGAAGCACCGGCGAGACGGGCTCGCAGCTGGTCTCCGGCCTTTCGTGAGAGAGCAAGGCTTCGCATGGTTGCAGACGCCCGTCTAAAGCGCCGGCCGCGGTGGTTGCTGGCAAGAGCGACAGGCCTGAAGCCGCTCGTCTGCATCCGACCTGCTTCGACGTATAACCGATATGGTTCTAGGTGTCAAGCTGCACGCCTCTCGCCCTGAGGGGGAGGTGGCGCGCGCGCAGCGCATGACGGAGGGCTGTCGCCGTCAGTATGATGCGCGACCGCGGAGTTACACCGCTCTACCACCGCCTGCGTCGCCCCCTTCCTTGCAGGAGGATCGCAACGAAAAAGGCCGCGCCAGTCACCCGGCGCGGCCTCATCATGTCAGGGGCGGTCAGCCCACTGGCTCAGTCTTCCTTGAGGAAGGCCGGCAGGTGGTCGGGGTTGCCGCCGCCATTGTCGCCGCCATCACGGCGCGGGCCGCGGGGACCACGATCGCCACCACGGTCGCCACCGCGATCGTTGCGGGGACGACGACGGTCGCCGCCGCGATCACCACCACGGTCACCGCCACGATCGCCGCCCGGACGGTCCCCACGCGGCTCGCGAGGTTCGCGGGCCGGACGGGTGTCTTCCAGCTCGGCGCCGGTCTCCTGGTCGACGACGCGCATCGACAGGCGGACCTTGCCGCGATTGTCGATCTCAAGGACCTTGACCTTCACGGCCTGGCCTTCCTTGACGACATCGGTCGGCTTCTCGACACGCTCGTTCTTCATCTCGGAGACGTGGACGAGGCCGTCCTTGCCACCCATGAAGTTCACGAACGCACCGAAATCAACGATGTTGACGACCTTGCCGTCGTAGATCTTGCCGACTTCGGCTTCCTCGACGATGCCGAGGATCCACTTCTTGGCGGCCTCGATCTGGTTTACGTCGGAGGACGAGATCTTGATCACGCCTTCGTCGTCGATGTCGACCTTGGCGCCGGTCTCGGCGACGATCTCGCGGATGACCTTGCCACCGGTGCCGATAATGTCGCGGATCTTCGACTTGTCGATCTTGATCGTCTCGATGCGCGGAGCGTGGGCCGAAAGCTCGGTGCGAGCCGAACCCAGGGCCTTCTGCATCTCACCCAGGATGTGCGTGCGGCCAGCCTTCGCCTGCTCGAGCGCCTGACCCATGATCTCCTTGGTGATACCGGCGATTTTGATGTCCATCTGCATCGTGGTGATGCCGGCTTCAGTGCCGGCGACCTTGAAGTCCATGTCGCCGAGGTGATCCTCGTCGCCCAGGATGTCGGACAGCACCGCGAAGTCCTTGCCTTCCAGGATCAGGCCCATGGCGATGCCCGCCACCGGACGCTCGATCGGAACGCCCGCATCCATCATCGACAAGCAGCCACCGCAGACGGTCGCCATCGAGGACGAGCCGTTCGACTCGGTGATGTCGGACAGCACGCGAATGGTGTACGGGAAGTCCGCCTTGGTCGGCAGCACCGGGTGCAGCGCGCGCCATGCCAGCTTGCCGTGACCCACTTCGCGGCGGCCCGGAGCGCCGAAACGCCCAACTTCGCCGACCGAGTACGGCGGGAAGTTATAGTGCAGCATGAAGTTGGAGTACGACAGGCCGTCGAGACCGTCGATCATCTGCTCGGCGTCCTTGGTGCCCAGCGTGGTGGTGCAGATCGCCTGCGTTTCACCGCGGGTGAACAGCGCCGAACCGTGGGTGCGCGGCAGGAAGCCGACGATGGACTCGATCGGGCGGATCTGGTCGAGCTTACGGCCGTCGATGCGCGAACCGTCCTTGAGGATGGCGCCGCGAACGATGTCCGCCTCGACCTTCTTCATGGTCTTGATCGCGACCATCTGGGTCTGCGGGGTCTCGCTGGCGAAAGCCTCCTTGGCCTTGGCGCGAGCGGCGTTAAGCGCGTTCGAGCGGGCCGACTTGTCGGTCAGCTTGTAGGCTGCGGCGACATCCTTACCGACGGCGCTCTTGAGCTTCTTCTTGATGTCGGCGGTGTTGTCCGACAGGTCGACGTCCCAGGGATCCTTGGCGGCCTGCTCGGCTAGATCGATGATCAGGTCGACGACCTTCTTGATCTCGTCATGCGCGAACATGACGGCGCCAAGCATCTCATCCTCGGACAGCTCCTTGGCTTCCGACTCCACCATCATCACGGCATCGCCGGTAGCAGCGACGACGAGGTCGAGGCGGCCGTTCTCGGCCAGCGCCTGGTCCTGCTTCGGGTTCAGCGTGTACTCGCCATCGACGAAGCCGACGCGCGCGGCGGCGATCGGGCCCATGAACGGCACGCCCGAGATGGTCAGCGCAGCCGACGCGGCGATCATCGCGACGATGTCGGGCTCGTTCTCGCCATCATAGCTCATGACCTGAGCGATGACGTTGATCTCGTTGTAGAAACCTTCGGGGAACAGCGGACGCACCGGGCGGTCGATGAGACGGCTGGTCAGCGTCTCCTTCTCGGTCGCGCCGCGCTCGCGCTTGAAGAAGCCGCCCGGGATCCGGCCGGCGGAGGAGAACTTCTCCTGGTAGTGAACGGTCAGCGGGAAGAAGTCCTGGCCTTCCTTCACCGACTTGGCGGCGGTCACGGCGCAGAGCACCACGGTGTCGCCCAGGGTGGCCAGCACGGCGCCGTCGGCCTGACGGGCGATGCGGCCGGTTTCCAGCGTGAGGGTCTTGCCGCCCCACTCCATGGATACAGTCTTTACGTCGAACATTAGGTTCTATCCTTAACCCACGGGCCAGATTGCCTCGCGGGGTTTACTGCCGGGGATACCGTCCCGGTCCGGTATGGAGCCTCTCGTGGCCCCTTGGCCCAGCCGCCGAATTGCGACCCTGGCCCTCGCGCTCCTGCATTTTCAAGAGCCCAACAGAGCAGCGGCCCCGGTTTCCCGGAGCCGCCGTGAAACTTACTTGCGAAGACCCAGCTTCTGGATCAGCGCGTTGTACCGCGCCACGTCCTTCTTCTTGAGATAGTCCAGCAGCGAGCGCCGCTTGTTGACCATCGCCAGCAGACCGCGGCGCGAGTGGTTGTCCTTGTGATGAGCCTTGAAGTGCCCGGTCAGGTTGTTGATCCGCTCGGTCAGGATCGCGACCTGCACTTCCGGCGAACCGGTATCGCCCGACTGGCGGGCGTTATCGGTGATGATTTCCTGCTTCTTTTCAGCCGTTACCGACATGGTCTTACTCCGCGACATCTGGGAGGTTGAAGCCCCGGGAGACGCGGGCGTCGCCGCCCGATAGTTCCAGCAGCGCGACCGGGATCATCCGCAGTCTCGCCAGGTGGAGCCCGTCTTCAAGGGGCAGTCCGGTTAGAACGCGGCCCTGTCGGACCGCCCTTGCCTGCTCCGGGTCGAGGTCGATGGCCGGGATGTCGTCCAGCCCCGCCTCCAGCGGCAAAGTCACATGTTCAAGTGGCGCGCCCTTACCGATTTCGTTCAACTTGTCCAGCGATATCGCATGGGAGAGGTCGAACGGGCCGGCCTTGGTCCGGCGCAGCATGGTCACCGTGCCGCAGGTGCCGAGCGCTTGCGCGATGTCTCGCGCCAGACTGCGGATATAGGTGCCCTTGGAGACGATTGCGAGGAGGGTGATATCGCTGAGTTCCTCCCCCGTCGGGGGAAGTGGCAGCCCGTCTGGGCTGCCGGAGGGGGCGCGGCACGAAACAAGGTCAGCGGGGCTAACGCCCTCTCCACCACTCGCCGCGCGAGCGGTCCCCCTCTCCCGATGGGAGAGGATCTGCAACGAGTAGATTGTAACATCTCGGCTCGCCAATTCCACCGCTTGCCCTGCCCGCGCGAGATCGTAAGCCCGCTCGCCATCGACCTTTAGCGCCGAGTAAGCCGGCGGCACTTGCGCGATCGGGCCGGTAAAGCGTGGCAGCACCGCCTCGATCTCGGCCATGCTCGGCCGCACGTCGCTGGTGGCGATCACCGCGCCTTCCAGGTCCAGAGTATCGGTTTCTTCCCCGAACCTTACGGTGAACTCGTAAGCCTTGTTCGCATCGAGCATGCGGCCCGTCACCTTCGTGGCCTCGCCCAGCGCCACTGGCAGCACGCCGCTCGCCAGCGGGTCGAGCGTCCCGCCATGGCCGACCTTCACGCTCTTGCCGAAGCCCGCCTCGCGCAAGTTGCGCTTCACCGCTGCGACAGCCTGGGTGGAGCCCAGTCCCACCGGCTTGTCGAGGATGATCCAACCCGAAAGCACTACTCAAGCGCCTGCGACGGCGCGTACGAGCGCGTCGAAGTGGTCGAGCGTCCAAAGCACCGGCGGCAGCACGACGTTGCGCATCAGCCCGGCGCTCGGCCAGATGTACGGCACGACGACCAGCAGCACGAACACCAACGGGAAGCCGAACGGCCGCAACTTCTCGTAAGCACGCGCGGCCCGGCGCGGCAGCAGGCCTTCCAGGATGTGCGATCCATCGAACGGCGGGATCGGCAGCAGGTTGAACAGCGCCAGCGAGACATTGATGAACACGAACGATGTCAGGCTGAGCATGACGAACGCCATCACCCCGCCTTCTGCGCCGGCGCGCACGACAAGTCCGAGCGCCACGGCGCCGAGCGTCGCCAGGATCAGGTTCGTTAACGGCCCGGCGGCGGCGACGGCCATCATGCCAAGTCGGCGGTTACGCAGACGGCGGTAATCGACCGGCACCGGCTTGGCCCAGCCGAACGTCGGCAAGCTGGCGAGCGCGAGCATTCCGGGCACTACGATCGTGCCCATCGGATCGACATGGCGCAGTGGATTGAGGCTCAGCCGCTTGCGCTCATGCGCGGTGGGGTCGCCCAACAGGCGCGCGACCCATCCATGCGCGACCTCGTGGAAGACGATCGCGACGATCAGCGGCACGATCAGCGCCGCGGCCTGGAGAAGGGTCTGTTGCATGGGCAAGAACTAGGAAGGACGCGCCGTGCGCGCAATCACTCGCCCAGGTCCCCCAAGTCGCGCTGCACACGCGGGTCGGATAGGAGCCGCTCGATGCGGTCCGCCTCGTCGAACGTATCGTCGATGCGGAAGCGGATCTTGGCCGCCGACTTGAGGCCCAGGTGTCGTGCGACTTCCTTCTGGAAGTAGGCCGTGTTCTGGCGCAACGCGGTCAGCACTGCATCCTGATCCGTGCCCAGTAGCGGCTTCACGTAAGCCGTCGCCAAGCGAAGATCGGGCGACATGCGCACTTCAGTAACGCTGACCGAGTGCGCGCTCAGGATATCGTCGTGAACCTGCTGGCGGGTGAGGATTTCGGACAGCACGTGGCGCACGCGCTCGCCCACTTTGAGAAGGCGAACGGAGTGCTGCTCGGGAGTGGCTTGCTGGCGTGACATGGTGCCTTTGCATGTGGCGGTGTCGCGACATTTTGCAACAATTCATTACGCGACCCTGGCTGGACGAGGCGCGTTAATCCGGCGAAATCACGGCCCAAGGAGAACGCCATGAAGTCCCTTCTGCTCACCGCCATCGCCGCCACGCTGGTCGTGCCGAGCCTTGCCACTCCGGCACTCGCACAGAACCATCCTGGCAATCACGGCCGCCAAGTGAGCCAGGTCGCCAAGTACAAGCAGTTCAAGCGCGGTCAGAAGTTCGACCGCCGCTATGCCCAGAACTACCGTGAGATCAACTATCGCCAGTACCGTAGTCTCAAGGCGCCGCCCCGCGGCTACCACTGGGTGCGCTCAGGCAACGACGCGTTGCTGGTGGCGGTCAGCAGCGGCGTGATCGCTTCGATCGTCGGCGGCACTTTCCGCTAAGTTCAGTTCCCGTCGGGATCGGTGGAGGCATGGTGTCCCTTTGCCTCCTGCGATCCTGACCGGTGCCGTTGCGGGGCCTCCCTGGCCCAGGGCGAGCCGGCTTTTCGCCGCCGTCCGGAACGCCCTTCCCTCACCCTGCCCCGGTGATGGACGCAACGGACTTACCTGGCGGCAGCCCGCTCGC
The DNA here is from genome assembly GCF_902506425.1 of Novosphingobium sp. 9U. Lineage (NCBI taxonomy): Bacteria > Pseudomonadati > Pseudomonadota > Alphaproteobacteria > Sphingomonadales > Sphingomonadaceae > Novosphingobium > Novosphingobium sp. 9U. The sequence goes on from NZ_LR732469.1 coordinate 319,460, forward strand.
TCAGGTCATCTTGTCGAAAATGCGCTGAAGCGATCGCATATTGCGCGCCGTACCCTCGCACCCGAGCCGCCGGGCCATGAAAGGTCCGGTCAGCTTCGAGTTGCCGACTCCATCTACGAAATCGATGAAGAGCGCACGACCGCCGAGCGCAAGACGCTCTGGCCCGCGACTGGCTTGATCGGCCACCAACCGGTCAAACTGCGTGGGATCGGGCTGGCACGCCAGGAAGTGCGTGTGCACCAGGTTCTCGGCGCCGTCGGCACGGAAGGGATTGTCTTCGATCGCCGCGCGGATCTCTTCGGCCGTGCGAACGGCAACAAAGCTCTTCATGTCGAACCGGTCGCGCATCATGTGCGAGAACAGGTCCTCCAGCCCATCGGTGGGTCGATCGTCGAAGGAAAACAGCACGTTGCCGCTGGCGACCACCGTCTCCACGTCCTCGAACTCTTCGCGCTCGAAGGCATAGCGCAAGTCGGCCATCTTGAGCCGATTGCCGCCGACGTTGATGCTGCCGAACAGGGCGACGTAGCGGGTCATGTTCGCTCCAGGCGTTGAGGGGCGATGCGCGCTTGAAACGGAGGCATTTCAGGCGTATATGCTAGGACACTACGGTAACTTGCATCCAAATCATCTGCCAGGGCTCGGACGTTGCAGCGTCCGGGCCCTTTGCATTTTGGAGGGCGGCATTGCAGTGCCGATCTCCTCACTGGCTACTTGCGGCCAAGCTCGATGAGCTTGATCACCAGGGTGACGAGCGCGAGCATGAGCGTCGCGACGCCAATCACCAGAATGACTACGGTATTTTGATCCAAAAACATCACCTGCCTTCCCGTCGCAAGTTGCGACAAGAGGCAGGTTAGAGGATCCTGTTACGGAGCGGGCCTTACAATCCTGTAAGCGCCCGCTCCGACCCCGATCACCCCACCGTACGATCGCGATGGCTCACCTCGAAGACTTCGAGCTGATCGCCCGCGCGGATGTCGTTGGTGTCGGCCAGGACCACACCGCACTCCATGCCCGCACGCACCTCGTCCACGTCGTCCTTGAAGCGGCGCAGCGACTGAATGGTCGTCGCCGAGACGATGACGTCGTTGCGGGTGAGACGCGCGTGGATGCCCTTGCGGATGAGGCCTTCCTGCACCAGCAGGCCAGCGGCCTTGTCGCGCTTGCCGGCAGGGAACACCTGCTTGACCTCGGCGCGGCCGACAACGGTTTCGATGCGCTCCGGACCCCAAATGCCCGCCATCTGCTTGGCGACTTCGGCGGTCAGCTCGTAGATGATGTCGTAGTACATCATCGGCGTCTTGCTCTTCTCGATCTGCTCGCGCGCCTTGGCGTTCGGGCGGACGTTGAAGCCGACGATCGGCGCACCACTCGCCGCAGCCAACGTCACGTCGCTCTCGGTGATCGCACCCACGCCGGAGCTGAGCACGCGCACCTTGATCTCGTCGTTCGACAGGGCATGCAGCGCCTGGTTGATCGCCTCGACCGAACCCTGCACGTCGGCCTTGATGACCACCGGGTACTCGATGACGTTCTGCTTGGCGGTGAGTGCCGAGAACATCGTGTCGAGGCTGGCCGGCGCGGTCGCCGTGCGCTTGGCCGTCGCCTGTTCCTGGCGATAGGCCGAAACCTCGCGGGCACGCTGCTCGCTATCCACCACCGACAGGACATCGCCCGCCATCGGCACGCCGCCCAGGCCCAGGACCTCGACCGGCAGCGCCGGCGGCGCTTCCTTCACCTGGCGGCCCTTGTCGTCGAGCATCGCACGCACGCGCCCGCTCTCCGAGCCGACGACGAAGATGTCGCCGACCTTCAGCGTGCCGCGCTTCACCAGCACGGTCGCCAGCGGCCCCTTGCCCTTGTCGAGCTTGGCTTCGATAACGGTCGCCTCGGCGTCGCGGTTGGGGTTGGCGCGCAGTTCGAGCAGTTCTGCCTGCAGCAGGATCTTCTCGACCAGTTCATCAAGGCCCAGGCCGGTCTTGGCCGAGACTTCCACGTCCTGCACGTCGCCCGACATCTCCTCGACCACGACCTCATGCTCGAGCAGGCGCTCGCGAACGCGCTGGGCATTGGCCTCGGGCTTGTCGATCTTGTTGATCGCGACGATCATCGGCACGCCAGCCGCGCGGGTGTGGCGGATCGCCTCAACGGTCTGCGGCATGATGCCATCGTCGGCCGCGACCACCAGCACCACGATGTCCGTGACATTGGCACCGCGCATGCGCATCTGCGTGAACGCGGCGTGTCCGGGCGTATCGAGGAAGGTGACGAGGTCGCCGCCCTTGGTCTTGATCTGGTAGGCGCCCATGTGCTGGGTGATGCCACCCGCCTCGCCACGCACCACGTCGGTGCCACGCAATGCGTCAAGCAGCGAGGTCTTGCCGTGATCGACGTGGCCCATGATCGTGACGACCGGCGGACGCGTGACCAGCGACTCCTCGGCATCGACATCCACCGATGCGTCGATGTCGACATCACTCTCGGACACGCGCTGGATGTTGTGGCCGAACTCGGTCACCAGCAGCTCGGCGGTATCCTGGTCGATCGTCTGGTTGACGGTGACCATCATGCCCATCTTGAACATCGCCTTCACGAGGTCGGCGCCCTTCTCGGCCATGCGGTTGGCGAGTTCCTGGACGGTGATGCCTTCCGGCACCACGACATCGCGGACCTGCTTCTCGCGCGGCTGCGACTTGCCGCCGAAGTGGGTACGACGCTCCTTCTCGCGAGCCCGCTTCAGCGCGGCGAGGCTGCGGGCGCGGGCGCCTTCATCCTCGTTGAGGGCGCGCGTGACGGTGAGCTTGCCGGACTGGCGGCGGTCGGCGCCGCCAGCACTCTTGTTGCGGTCGCCCGGACGTGCCGGGGCTGGCGGCGGAGCGCCCTTCTTCGCGTCGATCTTCTTGGCTGCGGAAGAACCTGCACCGGCTGCCGAGGATGCCACGGGCGAGCCGCTGGCCGCGGTCGCGGGCTCGGCGCGACGAATCGGCTCGGGGCGCTGCACGGGCGTGAAGCGGCGCGGCGCGGGGGTCACTTCGGGCGCAGGTTCAGGCGCACGCGCTTCCGGCTGAGCAGAAGGTGCCTCGGCAACCGGCTCAGGCGCCGCAGCGGCAGCTTCCACCGGAGCGGCTTCGCTCACCGCGGCCGGCGCTTCGACCGACTCCTCAGCGACGGGAGCGGGTGCGGGAGCCGGGGCTGCAGCCGCCGCAGCAGCCTCTGCCTCGGCGCGGCGGTTGTCCTCGGCACGGCGGGCCTCTTCGGCGATCGCACGGGCGCGCTCGTCCGCCTCGCGGCGGCGACCTTCCTCGGCAACGCGCAGCCGATCTTCCTCGGCCTCACGCTGCAGACGCGCGACGCGCTCCTGTGGCGTTTCGCCTGCGGGAGCCGGACGCGCCGCGACGGGCGGCGGTGGCGGCGCGACGGGCGCCGGTGCCGGTTCGGGCGCGGCCACGACGGGTTCGGGCGCACGAGTCTCGGCCTCGCCCGGACGGCCCAGCACCTTGCGGCGCTTCACCTCGACCACGACCTTATTGGTCCGGCCGTGGCTGAAGGTCTGCTTGACCTCGCCGGCCTCGACCGACCGCTTGAGTCCAAGCGGCTTGCGTCCGAGGGTAGGCTTGTTGTCGGTCTCGCTCATAAGTCTCTATTCGCCCTTCGAATCAATTCGTCGTTGCGGCCGAAGGTGCGGCTTGCGCCGGCCCTTGGCCTCCATCAGCTTCAGTGCCAGCCGCTACGGCCTGCCCTCGGAAATGCAGCAGGCGCTGCAGCGGCGCGGCGACTCTCTCGGCCGCTTTGCTATCTGCCAGCGCCAAGTGAACGACGTTGTCGCGGCCCAATGCCACAGACAGCGCCGCTCGGTCCAGTGGCAACACCGTCCCTCTAAGCCCGCTTCCTTCCGCGTCGCTGCCCACGCGCCAGGCCTGGTCCAGCTTGCGCGAACCATCCTCGGCAGCGTCGGCGGCATGCGCCAACCAGCGCACTTTGCCGTTACGCGCGTTCTCCGCGATCCGGTCGGAACCGACTAGCAGCCGCCCTGACTTGGTCTCGAGACCCAGCCGATCGGTGAACGCACGCACGAGAGCGGTATCGATCCGCTCGGCCAGATCTTCGGGGATGGTGAGCGGTGTGCCGTCCAGGGACTTGCCAAAGGCCCGCAGCAGCGCCCCCTTTAGTTTGCCCTTCGCCTGTGCTTTTTCAAGGTCTTGGCGTGAAACGCCGATCCATGCGCCGCGCCCTGGGGCACGCGCATGTACATCGGGCAGCACCACGCAGGCGCCATCCGGGCCGGGCGGGGACACCGCCAGCCGGATGAGCGCATCGCGCGGCGCCGCTTCGCCGGAGAGGATGCAAGTCCTCTCCGGTCCTTCACGGGAACTGTCGGAACCTAGGCGATCATTGTGAGGAATCCGCATCGGCGGCCTCCTCAATAGCGGGCTCTGCGGCTTCCGGCTCGTCTTCGAACCAGTGCGCGCGCGCGGCCATGATGATCTCGTTGCCCTGCTCTTCGTTCAGGCCGTATTCGCCCAGAACGCCGCCCTTGTCCTCGTCGCGAGCGCGCCGATTAACGGTGCCATCGCGGCGGCGCTGCTCCTGCCGCTTCTTGGCGATCAGTTCGTCGGTGGCGAGGTCGGCCACGTCGTCCAACGTCTTGAGGCCCGCCTTGCCCAGCGTGACCAGCATCGCTTCGGTCAGGTGCGGCAGCTCGGCCAACGCGTCCTCCACGCCCAGCGCCCGGCGCTGTTCGCGGTAGGCTTCCTCGCGGCGCTCCAGCGCTTCCTGCGCACGGCTCTGCAGCTCCTCGGCCAGCTCCTCATCGAAGCCTTCGATGTTGGCGAGCTCGGCGACGTCGATGTAGGCCACTTCCTCCATCTCGCTGAAGCCTTCGGCCACGAGCAACTGCGACAGCGTCTCGTCGACGTCGAGCTCTTCCTCGAACATCTTGGAGCGCTCGACGAATTCCTTCTGGCGCTTCTCCGAGCTCTCCTGCTCGGTCATGATGTCGATCTGCGAGCCGGTCAGCTGTGATGCGAGGCGCACGTTCTGGCCGCGGCGGCCGATCGCCAGCGACAGCTGATCGTCAGGCACCACCACTTCGATTCGGTTCTCTTCCTCGTCGATGACGACGCGGCTGACGGTCGCGGGCTGGAGACCGTTCACCACGAAGGTCGCGGTGTCCTCGCTCCACGGAATGATGTCGATCTTCTCGCCCTGCAGCTCCTGCACGACGGCCTGGACGCGGCTTCCCTTCATGCCGACACAGGCGCCGACGGGGTCGATCGAGTGATCGTGGCTGATCACGCCGATCTTGGCGCGCGAGCCCGGATCGCGAGCGGCGGCCTTGATCTCGATGATGCCGTCGTAGATCTCGGGCACTTCCTGCGCGAACAGCTTCTTCATGAACTCAGGGTGCGCTCGGCTGAGGAAGATCTGCGGACCGCGGTTCTGGCGCTCGACCTTGAGCACGATGGCGCGGACACGCTCGCCGACCCGGGCCGCTTCGCGCGGGATCTGCTGGTCGCGGCGGATCACGCCTTCGGCACGGCCAAGGTTGACGATGACATGGCCGAACTCGACCGACTTAATCACGCCGGTGATGATCTCGCCTGCGCGGTCCTTAAACTCTTCGTACTGGCGCTCACGCTCGGCATCGCGGACCTTCTGGAAGATCACCTGCTTGGCCGATTGGGCGTCGATACGGCCGAGATCTACGGGTGGCAGCGGGTCGACGATGAAGTCACCCAGCTTGGCGTTCTTGTCGAGCTTCTGGGCGGCCGCGAGATCGACCTGCTTGAAGTAATCCTCGACCTCCTCGACCACTTCGACGACGCGCCACAGGCGCAGATCGCCAGTGCGCGGATCGAGCTTGGCGCGGATGTCGTTCTCGGCGCCGTAGCGGTTGCGCGCCGACTTCTGGATCGCCTCTTCCATCGCCTCGATGACGATGGACTTGTCGATCATCTTTTCCGACGCGACCGAATTGGCGATCGCGATCAGCTCGGCGCGGTTGGCGGAAATCGCACTGGCCATGGGATTAGTCTTCCTGTTCCTCAAGAATTTCGTCAGCGCCCTCGATCTCGATCGGGCGGGTAGCGGCGATCAGCTTGTCCGTTAGGATCAGCCGAGCGGATTGCACATTGGAAAGCGGGAACGTGACCCGGCCCGACTTGCGATCGTCGAACAGCACGGTGTCGCCCTCGAGCCCGGCCAGATCGCCGTGCAGCGCCTTGCGGTTCTCCGCGACCGGCTCGACCAAGTTCACCTTGGCCTCGTGACCTGCCCAGTTGATCCAGTCCTTGGGGCGAGTCAGCGGACGGTCGATCCCCGGTGAGCTGACCTCGAGGCGATAGGCCTCCTCGATCAGCGCTTCACCGGCTTCCTCAAGCTCATCGAACTTATCGGAGATGCGATGCGAGAGAGTGGCGCAATCGTCGAGCACGAGCTGTCCGGTCTTCGGGTCCTCGGCCATGATCTGCAGCGCGATTTCCCCGCCCGACTCCGTCTCGCCAACTTCGCTCTTGCCGAAGATTCGCACGCGCACGAGATCGAAGCCAAGGGCTTGCACCTCTGGCTCGACGACCTGTGTGATCCGCGTGATATCGGTCAAATTGTCAGCTCCGGTTTGCCGGACATCAGGCAAGGCAGTTTCGCGCCGGCCCCTTGCGGCGCCAGCCCGATCTTGCATTACCAATGTCGGGATGCGGGCTACTTAGTCCTTCGCCCCGGCGAAAGCAAGTGCATGGTTCATGCCATGCAGATTAGAGCCGCAGACCACACAGGCTTCGACCTGCCGCCATGGACAGCGATCCTGCGCGCATCTAGGTAATCTGCGCGATACCGAGGACGCCATGATCCGACTGAAACACTTCGTGGCCGCCACAAGCGCAAGCCTCGCCTTGGCTGCTGCGACAACGGCGGCGCCACCAAGTCACGCGCGGGCGGGGCCGACGGAGTCCGAAGCCAAGCTGCTGAAGGTGGCGTTCATCGGTGGCTCGATCACCGAAGGCGCATTTTCCAGCGTTCCTGCCAAAAGCTATGCCGGACTGGTCAGCAGTTGGCTGGGTACGCGCAATTGTAAGGTGGAGGCCCGCAACCTCAGCCTTGGGGGCACAGGGTCCGAGTTCGGCGCCTACCGCGCCAGCCATGACCTCGCCGGGTTCGCGCCCGACCTCGCCTTCATCGAATTTGCGGTCAACGATGCCGGCAATGCCAGGCCCGCCATGTTCGCACACATCGACGCCATCGTCTTCAAGCTGCGCCAGGCGAACCCGCGCGTGAAGATCGTGTATCTATCCACCACGGACATTCGCGAGGAGGCCGAGCGCCGCGCGGGTCGGAGGGCAAGGTGGGTCGAGGATTCGGCAGCGGCCGCAGCCTTCGAAGGCCTGCAGTACATCGACGTCGGCGCGAGGCTCTGGGTGAAGGTCATCGCCGGCGCACCGGTAGCGACGTACATGAGCGATGTCGTTCACCCCAACGATTCCGGGCACCAGCTCTACTTCGAAGCGATCCGCGACGCGCTGGATTCGACCATCCCGCTCGCCACGCAGCCGCGTGTGACCAGCTCGAGGCTGATCGGGCAGAGCAAGCTCGACACCGCGCGTCTAGAGCGGGGTTCGTTGGCCACCGGTTGCCGTCCAGGCACGCTCGCGCTCAAGTACATGGATGCGGCGCTGACCTGCGACCAGGGTGACAGCTTCACCTACACTTTCACCGGCACCACGATTGGGCTGCTCAAGGCCGAAGTGCGCGACGGGGGGCGCCTGGCCTGCACGATCGACGGCGGCAACCCGACCACGGCAGATTTCTACAGCGACGCCACCCACATCTACGAGCGGCCCTTCCCGCTGTTCCTCTACCACAACCTGCCGTCCGGCCAGCACACACTCGCCTGCCGCGTGACCGGTGAGACGATCAGCCTGCCGCAGGGCACATCCACCGGGCACAAGGTGACCGTCGGCTATTTCATGGTCAGCGACGAGCGACCGGTTACTCTGTGACGGGTGAGTGGTGGCTGGCGCGGCCGACGAACGGCTAAGCCCGCTCAACCCGGCGCAGTCAGTCCATGCTTGCGCAGGCAATGCCGCAGCTGATCGTAAGTAAGGCCGAGCGCGCCTGCGGTCCGCCGCTGGTTCCAGCGGTGCCGCTCCAGTGCTGCCGAGACCAGCGCGCGCTCGTGCTCCTCCACCGCAGCGCGCAAGTCGCTGACCGTCGGCGAAGGAGGAGTAATCGCTGCGGCCAAGGTCGGCTCCGATGTCGCCACGTCGACTTGTTCGCGCGGTGCCCAGATGCTTTCGAACGGATTGAACACGATCTGCGCGATCGGGCGTTCCTGATCGTCCCAGCGGTAGACCGCGCGCTCGATCACGTTGCGCAGCTCGCGCACATTGCCGGGCCAGGCATAGGCTTCCAGCGCATCGGCTGCGGCTTGCGTGAAGCCGGGCCAGTGGTCCCAGCCGAGCTCGGTCGCCATGCGTCTGCCATAGTATTCCGAGAGCTCGGCGACGTCGCCTTCGCGCGCGCGCAACGGCGGCAGGGTAATCACCTCGAAGCTCAGCCGGTCGAGCAGGTCGGCCCGGAACCGCCCCTCCGCCGCGGCACGCGGGAGATCGGCATTGGTCGCGCCCACGATCCGCACGTCGACTTGCACCGGGCGCGACGAGCCGATGCGCGTGACCTCGCCATACTCGACCGCGCGCAACAGCCGCTCCTGGGCCGCCATCGACAGCGTGCCCAACTCGTCGAGGAACAACGTGCCCTTGTCCGCCTCCTCGAAGCGCCCCATTCGCGCCCGGGTGGCGCCGGTGAAGGCACCAGCCTCATGGCCGAACAGTTCAGCTTCGATCAGCGTCTCGGGTAGAGCCGCGCAGTTGAGCGTCACCAGCGGCTCACCCCAACGCGCGCTAAGGCGGTGCAGGCGTTGGGCGATCAGCTCCTTGCCGGTACCTCGCTCGCCGATGACCAGCACCGGTCGCCCGGTCGAAGCCGCTCGAGAGGCGCGCTCGACCGCATCGAGAAAAGGTGTGGACTGCCCGATGAACTGAAAGTCGCGCTCCATACCACGAGTTAGCGAAATTTCCCGAACTTTGGCAATACCGGAAGGTCTGCAAGCCACACCTTAGCCACGAACCTCAGGTTTCCTGCGCCTGCGCGAGTTTGGCACGGCGCTTGCGAAGCTGTGGGCACTACCAAGGCTCAGGCTCAGGCAAGGACGAGACCCATGTTTTTCCGCAACGACGCACCCGCCGGCAAGTTCGCCCGCTCCAAGCTGGACGCCGCGATCCTCGCCAGCGTGCTTGCAATGGGCACGCTCAACCTGCTGGTCATGGCGGACCAGATCGGCATCCCCAAGGCCTATGCAGCCTCCAGCTGCCGCTGCGCCCCGGCGGGCATCGCGCTGGCATGACCCGGCTTGATGCGGAGATCGCCGGGCTGCGCGGGCAGCGTCAGGCGCTGCCTGCTCCCCTGCTGACGCTCGATGGCCTGGATGAGTCCAGCTCGACCGAATCCGGCGCGAGCGAACCCGGCTCGACGTGGGGAACCTCCAAGGCGTACTATCATCATCAAGGCGACCAGCCCTTCCAAGGCGGCCGTCACACGATCAGAAAGGCACCCTCTTCGATGGGCATCTTCTCCCGGACGCGCGACATCATCGCCGCCAACTTCAACGACCTGCTCGAAAAGGCCGAGGATCCGGCCAAGATGATCCGCCTGATCATTCTCGAGATGGAGGAGACGCTGGTCGAAGTGCGCACCTCCAGCGCGCGCACGATCGCCGACCAGAAGGAGATGCGCCGCCACGTTGCCAAGCTGGACAAGCTGCAGGCCGACTGGTCGGACAAGGCGCAGCTGGCGCTCAGCAAAGACCGCGAGGATCTGGCCCGCGCCGCTCTGCTGGAACGCAAGAAGGCGGCCGACATGGGCGACCAGCTCAAGGCCGAGATCGAAGTGCTCGACGACGCGTTGCGTGCCTACGAGCAGGACATCGAGAAGCTTCAGAACCGCCTGCGCGAGGCCCGCACCCGCCAGTCCTCGATCGCCGCGCGCCTGCAGAGCGCCGAGAACCGCGTCAAGCTGCGCACGCTGCTGTCCAGCGAGCGTGTCGACGAGGCCATGGTGCGGTTTGACCAGCTCGAACGCCGGGTCGACTATGCCGAGGGGCGCGCCGAGTCGATGAGCCTGGGCGACAATCGCCAGCCAAGCCTCGCGGACGAGATCGCCGCGCTGGAGAGCGGGGACAGCATCGAGGCGGAGCTGGCCGAGATGAAGCGCCAAATGGGCGACAAGCCCGCGGCGACTTCCAACTGACACGAGAAGCAAGGGGAACAGGACAATGGCAAGCGGACCATTCTATCTCGACAAGTCGAACGCCAAGCTCGCCGGCGTATGCGCGGGCGTGGCCGACTACACCGGCGTCGACGCACTATGGGTGCGGATCGCCACGGTGTTCCTGACGCTCTTCGTCTCGTTCATCACCATCCCGATCTACATCGTGGCGGCATTCGCAGCGAACAAGCGGCCGATGGCGCTCTACAGCGAGGTCG